>CAIQON010000192.1 GCA_903873475.1 uncultured bacterium | reverse complement strand
TCTGGCCAGCGATCTTTTCCAGATCGGCAGCAGCAGCCTTCACCTTCTTGGTGTCGTTGACAGCCTCGCCGACACCCATGTTCAGCACGATCTTCTCGAGCTTAGGCGCCTGCATGACATTCTTGTAACCGAACTGCTCGATGAGCCCCGGCTTGATCGTCTCAAGATACTGCGTGCGCAGACGCGGCACGTAAAGAGTATCAGCCATCGATCGCATCTCCGGTCGTCTTGGCGACGCGCACCTTGGTGCCGTCCTTGATCACAAAACCGACGCGTGTGGCCTTGCCATTGGCATCGGCGACAGCGAGGTTCGACAGATGGATCGGCGCTTCCTTGGTGAAGATGCCGGCATCCTGGCTCGCAGTCTGCTTGGTGTGCCGACGCACCAGGTTAATGCCCTGGACGAGGGCCCGGGTCTCGGACGGGATGACCTGCAGCACCTGCCCGGTCTTGCCCTTGTCCTTACCGGCGAGGACGACGACCTTGTCGCCCTTCTTGATCTTCGACGCCATCACAGCACCTCCGGCGCAAGCGAAATGATCTTCATGTGGTTCTTTGAGCGCAGCTCGCGCGGAACCGGCCCGAAGATGCGGGTGCCGATCGGCTCCGCCTGATTGTTGATTAGCACCGCCGCGTTGCGGTCGAAACGGATGATGGTTCCGTCAGCACGGCGAACCGGGAAAGCGGTACGCACGACGACAGCCTTCATCACCTGGCCCTTCTTAACGCGGCCGCGCGGAATAGCGTCCTTGACCGACACGACGATGATGTCGCCGACCGAGGCGTACTTGCGGTGCGAGCCGCCGAGCACCTTGATGCACATGACACGACGCGCGCCGGAATTATCGGCAACGTCGAGATTGGACTGCATCTGGATCATGGCTTGATGCCTTCTTCAGTTCGGGGTCTGCCTTCCCGGCGAGCCCTAAATTCCGGTTACGCGTTGGGTACGAGAACCCAGCGCTTGTTCTTCGAGATCGGCGCCGACTCCTGGATCCACACCACGTCTCCGACCTTGGCCACGTTGGCCTCATCATGAGCGTGATACTTCTTGGACCGGCGCACCGTCTTCTTCATCACCGGGTGCGTGAAGGCGCGGTCGACGCGCACCACCACAGTCTTGTCATTCGTGTCGGAGACCACCGTCCCCTGCAAAACGCGCTTGGGCATGTCGTGCTCCTTACTTGGCCGCAGCCTTCTCGCCAAGCACGGTCTTGATCCGCGCGATTTCGCGACGGACTTCACGCACCCGGGAGGGCTTCTCCAGCTGCTGGGTAGCGCGCTGGAAACGGAGGTTGAACTGTTCTTTCTTCAGCCCGAGAAGCTGATCCTTCAGCTCGTCGGGGGTCTTGGCCCGGAGGTCCGCCGCATCGGCGGAGCCGGCTTCTTTATTCTTCTGAGCCATGGCAATCAATCCGCAATGCGGGTGACAACCCGCGTGGTGACCGGAAGCTTCATGGCGCCGAGGCGCAGGGCTTCCTTGGCGACATCCTCGGGGACGCCGTCGATTTCGAACAGGATACGGCCGGGCTTCACCCGCGCCGCCCAGAACTCAACCGAACCCTTGCCCTTACCCATGCGGACTTCGGTCGGCTTCTTGGAGACCGGGAGATCCGGGAATACCCGAATCCACACGCGGCCGGCGCGCTTCATCTCGCGGGTGATCGCGCGGCGGGCCGCTTCGATCTGACGAGCAGTAACGCGCTCGGGCTCCTGCGACTTGAGGCCATACTGGCCGAACGCCAGCTCGGTACCGCCCTTGGCATTGCCATGGATACGGCCCTTGTGGGCCTTGCGGAACTTCGTACGCTTTGGTTGCAGCATTTTATGATGCCTTCTTAGTTCGCAGAACCGCGGTCGCGACGATCGTCACGATCGCGACGGTCCTCACGGTCACGGCGCTGGCCCTGGCCGTCGGACGGCGAGGCTTCGAGCGCACGACGCTCATGGGCGGACGGATCGTGCTCGAGCACTTCGCCCTTGAACACCCACACCTTGATACCGATGATGCCATAGGTCGTCTTGGCTTCGGCGGTACCGTAATCGATGTCGGCACGCAGCGTATGCAGTGGCACCCGGCCTTCGCGGTACCACTCGGAGCGAGCGATGTCGGCGCCGCCGAGACGGCCACCAACGTTCACGCGAATGCCACCTGCACCCATGCGGATCGCCGTCTGAACAGCGCGCTTCATGGCGCGTCGGAACGCCACACGACGCTCGAGCTGCTGGGCAATGCCCTGGGCCACGAGGGTCGCATCGGTCTCCGGCTTGCGCACTTCAACGATGTTGATGTGCACTTCGCTGTCGGTGAACTGCTTCACCTTGGCGCGGATCTTGTCGATGTCAGCGCCCTTCTTGCCGATCACGATGCCCGGACGG
>CAIQON010000191.1 GCA_903873475.1 uncultured bacterium | reverse complement strand
GTGCGTCCGCAAATGGCATGAAGAGCAAAAACGGCAACTACATCGAACGGTTTCGGTGGCTCAGGCTGCCCGCCGACGCGATTCGCGCCACGATTCGGAACCGGCGCGCATCATCCATGACTTGTTCAGACCTTCCCTAGCGCGAAGCCCAGCACGATCAACCGCGAACTGGCTGTGTTGTCCCACCTGTTCAGCAAGGCGGTTGAGTGGGGATGGATGGATCGCAGACCCGCGAAGATCAACCGCTTCAGCGAAGGGCCCGGCCGGATCACTTACCTGACGGTGGAACAGGTGAACCGGCTCGTTGAATGCGCGAAGGCGGACGGCAACCCGCAGATTTACCCGTTCGTCGTCATCGGGCTGGAAACGGCCATGCGCAAGAGTGAGATTCTCTCGATCAGCCGGGAAAACATAGACCTTCAGCGCCGCGTGATTTACATGCCGAAGGCCAAGGCCGGCGCACGGGAACAGCCGATCACCGAACACCTAGCCGACTTTCTGGCGTCATACGCCGCCGCGCTGCAACCGGGCAACCCGTGGCTGTTCCCGTCGCCAGGCGCGAAGGCCGGACACACTGTGGACGTGCGCAAGCCGTTTCGCCGCGTCGTCGCCGCCGCCGGGCTAGACCCGGATCAGATTCTTCGGCACACGCTCCGCCACACCGCCATCACCCATCTTGTTCAGGCCGGCGTGGACCTGCCAACCGTGAAGCGGATCAGTGGACACAAGACGCTGGCGATGGTCGAGCGGTACTCTCACCAGAACGGCACGCACATCCAGGCCGCGATGGATAAGTTGCAAGCCCGATTCAAATTGGCGTCCTGAAGGCTCCGGAAGCCCGGTTTTTTTGGCGCCATTACACAGGAACTACACAAGCCGCAGCCGCAAAAGAAAACGGGCTAAAGCTTAAGCATCTAACCCGCTGATTTTCTTCAGTGAATTGGTGGCCAGGGGCAGAATCGAACTGCCGACACGCGGATTTTCAATCCGCTGCTCTACCGACTGAGCTACCTGGCCGATGTTTCCGACGTCCGCGGACCGTGATTTGCGGAGCGGAGCCGCGGAGTATAGCCAAATCGGTCGGCTTTGGCGCTCGATCCTCGCGCGACGCGGCTGTGATCAGCCTGTAGTCGATGCCGCCGAGCCGTCGCGCAGCAGCGCTTCCAGTGGTACGGCCTCGATTCCCGCGCCCAGCGCGAAGCGGTGGCGGCCGGGATAGACCACATACAGCGCGTCGAGTTGCAGCAACTCGGCTGCGCTACGCATCGAGCGCGTGACCTGCGGCGCGTGTGAACGCTTGAACTCGACGCCGACGCGGCGCTGGCCGCGCACCAGCAGCAGGTCGAGCTCCGGCCCCTGGTGGGCCGCCCAGAACCACGCCTCGTCAGGCAGGGAAAGCCGCAGCACCTGCTCGAGGGCAAAGCCTTCCCAGCTGGCGCCGGAGCGCGGGTGCGCCAGCAACTGATCGGCAGTCGGGACGTCCATCAATGCGTGCAGCAGCCCCGAGTCGCGGAAGTACACCTTCGGTGCACGTACCTGCCGCTTGCCCAGGTTCTCGTGCCAGGGCTGCAACTGCCTGACCATCATCGTCTGCGTCAACGTGTCGAGATAGCGGCGTACGGTGGGTTCGGATACGCCGAGCGAACGGGCAGGATCGGCCGCGTTCCAGACCTGTCCGTGCACATGCGCGAGCATGCGCCAGAAGCGCAGCATCGTCGGGGCAGCCACATTGATGCCGAACTGCGGCAGGTCCAGCTCTACGTGGCTGGTGATTGCCCCGAGTCGCCACGCGAGGCTGTCCTCATCCGATGCGGCAAGGAACGAACGTGGATAACCGCCGCGCAGCCAGAGGCGATCGGTTGCGCCGTCGCCGGCCGCTTCAGCTTCCATCAGGTCGAAGCCGCCGACTTCGATGCGCTCGACGCGCCCGAGCAGCGATTCGTCGGCGCGTTTCGCGAGCGTCGGCGATGCGCTGCCCAGCAGCAGGAACTGCCCGAGGCGATCGGACCGGTCGATGAGGACCCGGAGCACGGGAAACAGCTCGGGCAGGCGCTGCACCTCGTCGATCACGACCAGCCCCTCGGTGCGCGCGAGCGCGTCGAACGGCTGGGCGAGGCGCCGCGCGTCGCGTGGATCTTCTGCGTCGAAGTACAGCGGGGATCCGGCGGCGACGAGTTGCCGGGCAAGCGTGGTCTTTCCCGACTGCCGGGGGCCGGTCAGGACAACCGCACGCGAGCGGCCGAGCGCCTCGCGGATGCGGGCGAGTAGTGCCGGGCGGGCAATCGCGGGCGGCGGGGTGGTCACGGGAAAATATGAAAATCGAACATGAGATGTTGGATTTTCAAGGCTTTGATGGGTTGCCGCAAGTCCGGCGCCCGGGATGAAGCAGTGGCGGCCAGGATAAGCCACATGCAGCGCGTCGAGTTGCAGCAACCCGGTGCGCCAGCAACTGATCGGCAGTCGGGACGTCCATCAATGCGTGCAGCAGCCCCGATTCGCCGCGCGGGGAATAGGGGATGGACCTTGGTGAATGTCAGCGGACTGTCTACGCTGACGCATGGTGCAGTCCCTGCGGATAGTGCATTTGCATCATTGAGGGAGCATCGACTTTCGTAAGACTCTGATTAAGTCAAAATTGTGCCAGCAGTCGCGCGACCCACTGCGACTTGCGGTTCCGGTTGGTCCTGCTGGAGTCTCTCGTTGCTCTGTCTTTCGATACCTGCCGCGTTGCATGGTGGTCGCCTGCTGGACGGAATCGTCCAGGGGCGATCGAGTGATTGCTCGCGCGGGAAGGTGATCGCATGAGCGCGCGGCCGGGCAAGGCTGCGTCGCGCCGATTGTTCGAGTTGAGCGAACTCATCCTCGAACTGCAACGCAGCGCGACCCGCCAACCGGCGGAGGCCTTCACCGACTGGATATTCAGCACGGTCGGCAAGCATGTTTCGTTCGATTCCGCGCTCTGGGCGAAGGGTCACGCTACGCTGGCGGGCGCGCCAGCAATGCGTACCTGGCATGCGTACCGGCAGCCGCAACCGTTGATGGCGGGCTACGCGAAGATCGCGCCGCCACAGCCGCTGCTCGCCGATGCGTTGCACAGCCCGGGCGTACCGGTGGTGGCCAACGTGCGTGATGGTCGCTTCGACCCGTTCGTCGAGTACCTCGCGAAGCACGGTATCGCGCACGCCGTGAATGCCTGCAACGTTGACTCGATGACCGGCCTTCTCAACTACATTGCGCTGTGGCGCACGAACGGTGAAGGCCCGTTCACCGAGGACGAGCGGCTGTTCGTGCAGGCGGCTTTTCCGCACCTGGTCGAGGCCTATACCCGCAACCGCATGGGCCAGGTGTTGCGTCGTGAAGGCCGCGCGGGAGGGAGGCGCTGGACAGCCGCCGCTGCAGATTGCACGGGAACGCTGCACTACGCCGAAGATGGATTCGCCCGCATGCTTCGCGAGGAGTGGTCGACCTGGAAAAGTGCGCAACTGCCGCCTCCGGTGAGCGAGGCCATCGCGTCGGGCAAGGCCGAACGAATCGTCGGCGCCGCGCTGGTGTGGCGTATCACCCCGGTGCAGGATCTGTTCCTGATCGAGGTGCGCAGATGTAGCCCGATCGACAGCCTCACGCCGCGCGAGCGGGAGGTCGCGGTCTACACGTCGCAAGGGCTGAGCCACAAGGAGATCGCGGCGCTGCTGGGATTGGCGCCAGCCACGGTGCGAAATCATCTTGCCGCCGCGTCCCGACGGCTGCAGGCGCGCAACAAGGCCCAACTCGCGGTCCTTGTCCGTACCTACGACTGAGACGCGTCGATCGGTTCGATCCCGACGAGTCCGGCCGGGTTGGCGTTGAGAACGCTCGTGTCGCGGGCAAGGGCGACTTCGGCGCCAAAGCCGATGACGTTGAGGCCGTTGAGAACGTGGGTGGGCGCTGTGCCCGACAGGGCGATGATGGACGCTGCAGACGTCAGGGTAAGTCCGTAGGCCGACTTTTCATTTGGGTGCGCTGACGCTGTGCTCGATCGATAGTGCATTTGCATCATTGGGTAGGCGCTCTGTATCCCGCAGCCTACTGATTCTGTGCGCGTGGTCTCGTCTGGCGGGCCATCCGGCGGGCAGGTGATTCTCGATTGTTACCGCGCCATTGCAAACTAGTGCGCATCGCCACTGCAAGATAGTGCACATGGCTCTGTCTGTGTTATTACTTGCTGAGACCAGATATCGACACGTGGGAGAGCTGGTGGCAAGGTTCGGGGCGCTTGAACATGGCAAGGAAGAGACGCCTCGTTCTCCGCAGGACGTCGGTGTCGGCGGTCGCCAGTCTGTTCTGCAGCGCATGGTTCGCCGCGCACTCGAGGCCCTGGCCCCGGCGACGGCGTCCACGCTGACCGCCCCGCTGGCCGAGCCGCTCGAGCCGCGGGTACTGCTCTCCGGGGACGGTTTCGCGCCTCGCGTCGACGGGCGCATCGACGTGCCCGGCGAGGTCGACCGCTACACGTTCACGCTCAACAGCGACGTGCGGCTGGTCTTCGACTCGCTGACCAACGACAGCCAGATCCAGTGGTCGCTCGACGGCCCGCTGGGGAGCGTGGTGGGGCCCACCGGGCTCCACGGATCCGATGCCAACGATCGCTCCGGCGCGCCTGCGCTACCGCTGGGCGCGGGCACCTACACGCTGAACGTCGACGGGGTGGGCGACCGCACCGGCGACTACGCGTTCCGCCTGCTCAACCTGTCCAATGCCCCGACTGTGACCCCGGGCGTGCCGGTCAGCGGTCGGCTGGATCCGGCGAACGCCAGCGCGGCTTACCAGTTCGAGGCCGTGGCGGGGCAGTCGTACTACTTCGATCGCACGCAGAGCCCCGCGAGCACGACCACCTGGCGGCTGATCGGCCCGGATGGGCGCGACGCCTTCGCGCTGACCAACCTGAGCACCGATGTCGACACGATCACGCTGCAGCAGACCGGCACCTACACACTGCTGATCGAGGGCCGCGTCTCGGCGGGCACGGCGGCGGTCGACTTCGGCTTCACGGTGTACCCGGCGGCGCCGGTGCAGCGGGTGCTGGAGCTGGGTCAGGCGCAGCGCAGCGAGCCGAGGTGGGGAAGCGGATCGCTGGGGCTGGATGCGACGCGGTGGGCGGAGGCGGCGGCGCTGGCATCGCTGAATGCGCCGCGAGCGGTGACGATGGAGGCGACGGTCACCGTCGAGTCGTTTGCGAACACGTGGATGCCGGTGTTCTACAAGGGCGCAGGCGATGCCACATACGAGGCCTCGCGCACGTTCGCGCTGTGGATCAACAGCAACGGCTCGGTGCTGCTGTCCACGAGCGACGGCCCGGGAGCGGGGCGCGGCGAGCAGCCGCTGAGCACGGCGTCTGGCGTGGTGCAGTTGGGGGTAGCGACGCACATCGCGGCGACGATCGACCGCGACAGCGGTCTGGCGCGCATTTTCATCAATGGCGAGCAGCGTGCCGAGCGCACGGTGCGCACGAACACGCCGTTTGCCAGCAGCGCGCCACTGCAGATCGGGCACACCGACGAGCC
>CAIQON010000190.1 GCA_903873475.1 uncultured bacterium | reverse complement strand
CCTTGGCGAGCAGCGTCTTGCCGGTACCCGGGCTGCCGACCATCAGCACGCCACGCGGGATGCGCCCGCCCAGCTTCTGGAACTTCGACGGGTCGCGCAGGAAATCGACCAGCTCGGACACTTCCTCTTTCGCTTCCTCGCAGCCGGCGACGTCGACGAAGGTGATCTGGTTGCTGTTCTCGTCGTGCAGCTTGGCCCGGCTCTTGCCGAACGAGAAGGCGCCGCCCCGCCCGCCGCCCTGCATCTGGCGCATGAAGAAGACCCAGACGCCGATGAGCAGCAGCATCGGGAACCACGATACGAAGATGTTCATCAGCAGCGAGGGCTCTTCCTCGGGCTTGGCCTCGATGATCACCCCGCTCTTGAGCAGGTCGCTGACCAGCCACGGATCGGACGGCGAGTAGGTGACGAAGCGCTTGCCGTCGCCGCGCAGGCCCTTGATCACGCGCCCCTCGATGGTGACCTTGGCGACACGGCCCGCCTTCACCTCTTCGATGAACTGCGAGTACTCCAGCGTGTTGCTCTGAATCTGACGCGTGTTGAACTGCTGGAAAACGGTCATCAGCACAAGGGCTATGACCAGCCAGATCGCGACGTTCTTCACCAGGTTGTTCAAGCGCTGCTCCTGCTGGGGTCACGTGCGGGTGATGACCCGCACGAAAGGAAACATTCTAAACCCGAAACCTGCCGGGTACGGCCCCGGCCCTGCCCCGACCAACGCGATCGCTTCCGACCGCGCCGCCTGGCTCACCCTTATCGACGCAAACCGGCGGGAACTTGCGCGCCGGCGGTATCCTGCCTGCCCGCCGGGCGCTTCAACTGGCGGCCCAGCAGGAACTGCTCGCTGCTGCGGTCGCGCGAGGCCGCCGGCTTGCGGCTGGCCACCGACCTGAAGGTATCGATCATCTGCGCTCGGAAATCCGGGTAACCCGCGCCCTGGAACGTCTTCACCAGGAAGGCGCCGTCCGGAGCCAGCCGCCCGCGCGCGAAATCGAGCGCCAGTTCGGCCAGGTTCACCGCACGCGCCTGATCCACCGACGCGATGCCGGATATGTTGGGGGCCATGTCGGAAAGTACAAGGTCGACCATGCGGCCACCGAGACGGGCATCGATGTCCGCCAGCACCGCTTCATCGGTGAAATCGCCCTGGATGACCTCCACGCCAGGCAGCGGCGCGATCTCGAGCAGGTCGACCGCGATCAGCCGGCCTCCCGGCTGGATGCGCTTCACCGCGTACTGGGCCCAGCTGCCCGGCGCCGCGCCGAGGTCGACCACCGTCGCGCCTGGCCGCAGCAGGCGGTCCTTGGTGTCGATCTCTGTCAGCTTGTAGACAGCCCGGGACCGGAACCCTTCCTTGCGCGACAGCAGCACGTAGGCATCGTTCTCGTGTTCCCTGAGCCAGGTATTGCTGCTGTTCGAGCGCTTCATCGCCGTGCCGGTCCGTCACCGACCCCGCGCGGGATGCGCTGGCCGGCCTTGGAGATTACACTTCGCCACCCTGCCGTGCCGGAGCACCGATGTCCGCAATAGAACTTACCCCCGCCGAACGCAAGGCGTTGAAGGCCGACGCCCATGACCTTTCGCCGGTCGCCGCCATCGGCAAGGCGGGCATCACGCCGTCGCTCCTGAAGGAAATCGACCTCTGCCTGCGCAGCCATGCGTTGATCAAGGTGCGTGCCGGGTCGGACGAGCGCGACGAGCGCGCGGCCTGGATGCTGGAACTGGCCGACCAGCTCGATTGCGCTCCGGTGCAGTCGATCGGTCGCGTGCTGGTGCTGTGGCGGCCGAAGCCGGACGAACCCGCGGCATCGCCGGCACGGGCGCGCAAGCCTGCCGGCCCGGCGCGCAAACGCACCAAGCGCAGCTTCCAGTCGCGCTGAGCGCAGTCTGCGCGCCGCCGCCAGCGGCGAAGACAGCCGGCGGCGCGTACCGGGTCAGCGCAGCCCGGTGCGCTGCAGCAGCACCATGGCGACCGCCAGCATGCACTGCACCAGGTAGAGCACGCTGGACACGCCGTGCCAGGTGCCGAAGCGCTCCCGGAACACGCTCTCGACGATCTCCTTGGCCAGTTGCTGCTCGCGCAGCCCGGCCAGGATCGGCTGCACGCCGAATTTTCCGACCAGTACCAGCGCCAGCATCAGCAGCACCACCCAGGTGAAGCCCTGGCGGAACGCCGAGCCGCCGAAGCGCACGATACGGAACAGCAACAGCCAGGATGCACAGCCGATGCCGATCCAGGCCACGCTGTTGAACAGCACGCCGGCGAGGCGTCCGGCGAGCGCGCGGTCGTCCAGGACCGAGAACAGCGTCGGCGCGACCAGCAGGCCGATGGCCCACAGGGACCCGGCCCAGGCCGCGACCGTCAGCCAGTGGAGTGCTTCGGCCAGCCGCTTCAATCGGACCGCCTCAGATGTACTTGACGTCGAGCACTTCGTACTCGCGCGCGCCGCCCGGGGCCTGTACCTCGGCGATGTCACCGGCATACTTGCCGATCAACGCGCGCGAGATCGGCGATGAAATGCTGATCTTGCTCTGCTTGATGTCGGCCTCGTCGTCGCCGACGATCTGGTAGGTCACCACGTCACCGGAACCGAGGTCTTCCAGTTCGACCGTCGCGCCGAACACGACCCGTCCCTCCGCATCGAGCAGCCTGGGATCGATCACCTGTGCATTCGACAGCTTGCCCTCGAGTTCCGCGATGCGGCCCTCGATGAAGCCCTGGCGCTCCTTCGCCGCATCGTACTCGGCGTTCTCGGACAGGTCGCCGTGGGCACGCGCTTCGCTGATCGCAGCGATCACTTCATGCCGTGCCACGGTCTTGAGGTGGTGCAGCTCGGCACGCATCTTTCCCGCGCCGATCACGGTCACCGGAACAGTCGCCATCTGGACAGCCTCGATAGGGTTGGGTGGAAAAGGTCAGGCGGCCAGCGAACGGTGCAGGCCCTGAAGGTCGTAGACCTTCATGCCGCGGATGTCGCGCATGCCATACGCCGCGGCGCGGGCGCCGGCGACAGTGGTGAAGTTGGCGATGCGGCTCTGCAACCCCGCGGCCCGGATCGAGTAGGAATCCTGGATCGCGGCGCGCTTCTCTTCGACCGTGTTGATGATCATCGCGATCTCGCCGTTCTTGATCATGTCGACGCAGTGCGGCCGGCCTTCGGTCACCTTGTTAACCGCCGCGACCGGCAGGCCCGCCGCCGCCAGTGCCGCTGCGGTTCCCCGGGTGGCGATCAGCGAGAAGCCGAGCTCATGCAGCACGCGCGCGACATCGATCATCTTCTGCTTGTCCGCGTCGCGCACGCTGATGAACACCTTGCCGCTGCGCGGCAGGCGCTCGCCGGCGGCCATCTGCGCCTTCACGAACGCCTCGGCGAAACTCTCGCCCACGCCCATCACCTCGCCGGTGGATTTCATCTCGGGCCCGAGGATCGAGTCGGCGCCGAGGAACTTCGCGAACGGGAACACCGCCTCTTTCACCGAGAAGTAGTGCGGCACGACTTCCTTCGTCACGCCCTGGGTCGCGAGCGAGATGCCGGCCATGCACCGCGCGGCGATCTTCGCGAGCGGCAGCCCGGTAGCCTTCGACACGAACGGTACAGTGCGCGAGGCGCGCGGGTTGACCTCGAGCACGTAGATCTGGTCGCCTTCAGGCGTCGACTGGATCGCGAACTGCACGTTCATCAGGCCGACCACCTTCAACGCCCTGGCCATCGCGACGGTCTGGGCCCTCAGTTCGTCCTGCAGCGCTGGCGACAGGCTGTAGGGCGGCAACGAACAGGCGGAATCACCCGAATGCACCCCCGCCTGCTCGATGTGTTCCATCACGCCGCCGATCAGCACCACACTGCCGTCGCTGACCGCATCGACGTCGACTTCGATCGCATCGTTGAGGAAGCGGTCGAGCAGCACCGGGGAATCGTTCGATACCTTGACCGCTTCGCGCATGTAGCGTTCCAGGTCGGCCTGCCGGTGCACGATCTCCATCGCGCGCCCCCCGAGCACGTAGCTCGGGCGCACCACCAGCGGGTAGCCGATCTCCTCGGCCAGCGCGATCGCCTTCTGCGCGCTGCGCGCGGTGCGGTTCGGCGGCTGCCTGAGCTTGAGCTTGTGGATCAGCTTCTGGAAGCGCTCACGATCTTCCGCGACGTCGATCGAATCGGGCGAGGTGCCGATGATCGGCACGCCACAGCGCTCGAGGTCGCGCGCCAGTTTCAGCGGCGTCTGGCCGCCGAACTGGACGATCACCCCGAACGGTTTCTCGATCGCGACGATCTCGAGCACATCCTCGAGCGTCAGCGGCTCGAAATACAACCGGTCCGAGGTGTCGTAGTCGGTCGACACCGTCTCCGGGTTGCAGTTGACCATGATG
>CAIQON010000189.1 GCA_903873475.1 uncultured bacterium | reverse complement strand
TGCTGCGCCAGGTGCTCGGCCGGATGCGCGACAGCGAGACCCGCAAGGTCGGCATCGAAGCCACCGCCATCGGCAACAAGGGCTTCGGCTTCCTGCAGCGGCTGGGCGCGCGCATCGTGTCGCACGTGACCGGCCTCGGCGATACGCCGCGCATGGACAAGCTGATCGGCCCGGTCAAGATCATGCTCGACAAGTTCGCCAAGGGCGAGATCGACGCGGTCTACCTCTGCTACAACGACTTCATCAACACGATGAAGCAGGAACCGAAGATCGAACAACTGCTGCCGCTGTCGGCCGAGCGCATGTCCGCCGATGCCGCGGTCGATGCAGCTGCCGGCAGCACCTCGTTGTCGTGGGATTACCTCTACGAGCCCGATGCGCAGACCGTCCTCGACGAACTGCTCACCCGCTACGTCGAGGCGCTCGTGTTCCAGGCTATCGCCGAGAACATGGCGTCCGAACAGAGTGCGCGCATGGTCGCGATGAAGTCCGCCAGCGACAACGCGAAGAAAGTGATCGACGAGCTGAAGCTCGTCTACAACAAGGCCCGCCAGGCGGCCATCACGAAAGAGCTGTCGGAGATCGTCTCCGGCGCCGCCGCCGTCTGAACCATTTCAAGTCAAGGAAGCAGCCATGAGCAACGGAACCGTCGTTCAGTGCATCGGACCCGTGGTCGACATTCAATTCCCGCGCGACTCGATGCCCGCCATCTATGACGCGCTGGTCCTCGAGGACAGCGACAGCGCCAGCTTCGCCGAGAAGGGACTCACCTTCGAAGTGCAGCAGCAGCTCGGCGACGGCGTCGTGCGCACAATCGCGATGGGCTCCTCCGACGGCCTGCGCCGCGGCATGCAGGTGCGCGGCACCGGCAAGGGCATCTCGGTGCCGGTCGGCACCGCCACCCTCGGCCGCATCATGGACGTGCTCGGTCGCCCGATCGACCAGGCCGGCGACATCGCCACCGAAGAGCGCCGTGCGATCCACCAGCCGGCGCCGAAGTTCGACGAGCTGTCGCCGTCGGTCGAACTGCTGCCCACGGGCATCAAGGTGATCGACCTGATCTGCCCGTTCGCCAAGGGCGGCAAGATCGGCCTGTTCGGCGGTGCCGGCGTCGGCAAGACCGTGAACATGATGGAACTGATCAACAACATCGCCAAGAGCTACGGCGGCTACTCGGTGTTTGCCGGCGTCGGCGAGCGCACCCGTGAGGGCAACGACTTCTATCACGAGATGGATGAGTCGAACGTGCTCGACAAGGTGGCCATGGTGTTCGGTCAGATGAACGAGCCCCCGGGCAACCGCCTTCGTGTGGCCCTGACCGGCCTGACCATGGCCGAGCGTTTCCGTGACGAAGGCAAGGACATCCTGTTCTTCGTTGACAACATCTACCGTTACACCCTGGCCGGTACCGAAGTCTCCGCGCTGCTGGGCCGTATGCCTTCGGCCGTGGGCTATCAGCCGACGCTGGCCGAAGAGATGGGTCGCCTGCAGGAGCGTATCGTCTCCACCAAGGTCGGCTCGATCACCTCAATCCAGGCCGTGTACGTTCCCGCGGACGACCTGACCGATCCGTCGCCGGC
>CAIQON010000188.1 GCA_903873475.1 uncultured bacterium | reverse complement strand
CTTGTCCTGCAGGCCGTTCTTCTTGATGTAGGCCCAGATCTTCTTCGTGACATCCGGGCGCGACAGCGGCTTGTCGCCGACGATCGCCGCGAGCAGCGCGCTCGGCTTGAGTGCGACCATGAATGCGGCGTTGGGCTTGCGCGCAACCTTCTTCGCGGCTTTCTTCGGTGCGGCTTTCTTGGCGGCCTTCTTCGCGACGACTTTCTTGACGGCTTTCTTCGCGACGACTTTCTAGACGGCCTTCTTTGCAACCTTCTTAGCGGCTTTCTTGGCGGGCTTCTTGGCAGCCATTCAGGGTATCTCCATGGAGTTGGTGTGGGCCTTCCGCAGGGCGACCGGTACCGTCGCTACAGAGGGCTGTGAGCAAGTGTAACCATGCTACGTGGGAAGAATAGGGTTTTTCCGAGCTTTTTGCCTAGGAGACGACGGTGCGGTGCGGCAAGCGCGCAACGTATTCCGATGGCGGCGCGGCCCGAGGTTCCCTAGAATGACGCTTTGCGGAATCCACAGGCCTGCCATGCGAAGCCATTCGAACGACCCACGCCCCACAACTTCGCGGTTGCGCTCGCCCGTCCTTTTGCCCGTACCTTCGCCCGTACCTTCGTCCGTGCGCACCAGCCTGGCAGCCCTGCTGCTGGCGGCGTGCGGCGCCCTGCTGGTGGCATTCCCGGCAGCGGCCCAGCAGCGCCCGTCCAACCTCGAGCCGTTGCCGGACATCCCGCCGCCGCCACCGGCCACCCTGCAACTGGCGCCGGGCGTAGAGCCCGAGGTGCGGATCGTCCGCCGCGAGAAAGAGACGGTAGAAGAGTTCCGCGTCGCCGGGCAGCTCTACATGATGCGGATCACCCCGGCGGGCGGCGGCACGCCGTACTACCTCGTCTACTACTTCGGCGACGGCAACTTCGCGCGTACCGCGAGCTTCGACAGTGGCGTGCGGGTGCCGATGTGGGTCATCCGCAGCTGGTAGCCCGGGACGCATGAGGAGCTGCCCGGTACCATGGCCGTATTCACCACCGTCACGCCCGACCAGGCTGCAGCCTGGCTTCGCCGCTATCCGCTGGGCACGCTGGTGGCGCTCGAGGGCATCCAGAGCGGCATCGAGAACACCAACTACTTCCTGACCACCGATGGTGCCGGCCGTGACGCGGGCGCCAGCGGGGGGCGTTACGTGCTCACGCTGTTCGAGAAGCTCACCGCGGCTGAGCTGCCGTTCTACCTGGGGCTGATGGCCCACCTGGCAGACCGCGGCGTACCGACGCCGCGGCCGATGCCCGATATCGATGGCCGGTGGCTCGGCGAACTCAACGGCAAGCCGGCGGCCATCGTGGCCCGGCTGTCGGGGCGCTCGGTCGCCGCGCCGTCGTTGCAACAGTGCCATGCGCTCGGGCGGATGCTCGGCATGATGCACGTGGCCGGCGCCGATTACCCCGCCACGATGCCCAATCCGCGCGGGCCGCGCTGGTGGAGCGCCACCGCCCCGAGGCTGGCCAGCTTCCTCCCGCCCGACCACTGGCGCATGCTCGAGCACGAGATCGCCCTGCAGGCGAGCCACCGGCTAGACCGCCTGCCGCGCGGGCCGATCCATGCCGACCTGTTCCGCGACAACGTGCTGTTCGACGACGATACCGCCGAGGTGGGCGGCATCATCGATTTCTACTTTGCCTGCACCGATGTGCTGTTGTTCGATGTCGCGGTCTCGGTGAACGACTGGTGCCGGGCCGACTACGGCGATCCATCCGCTGGCATCGACGCACAAGCAGCCGCTGCGCTGCTGCGCGGCTATGCAGGCGTGCGTCCTTTCGGTGATACCGAAGTGCTCGCCTGGCCGGCCATGCTCCGTGCCGGTGCACTGCGTTTCTGGGTGTCGCGGCTGTTCGATTTCCACCTGCCGCGGCCGGGTGAACTGGTGCATGCGCACGATCCGGGCCATTTCCGCGACCTGCTGGCCTGGCATGTCGCGTCGCCGGGGCGCATCGCGCTTCCGGGCGCCTGAGCCGCCGATGGATGCCAACGACCGGGGTGCGGCTGCACCGATGCCCGAGCCGCGCGTGCTGCGCGCACTCAGGGGCGCGCAATGGCTGGTGAACGCCTACGCGCTGTTCCGCCGCAATCCCGGCGCCTGGGTGCTTTTCCTGCTGTCGCTGCTGGCCGCGATAGTGCTCACCAGCCTGCTGAAGGTGGTCGGCCCGCTGGTGTTCGGCCTGGTATTCCCGGTGTTCAGCGTCGGCATCGCGCTGGCCGCGCAGGCGGCCGATCGCGGCGAGCCGGTCGTGCCGGCGCATTTCTTCGGCGGCTTCCGGTCGTCGACCGGCGACCTGGTGGCGATCGGTGGCATCTATCTGGTCGGCCAGTTGATGATCGTCGGCGTGATGATGGCGATCGGCGGCGCCGGGGTCGCGCAGGACATGGCGGCCGGTGTTGCGCCCGGGGCGGGGCAGGCTTCGACGCCGGGCGCACCGGTCGTGGTGAGCGGGGCGATGGCCCTCGCCGGCCTGGTCGGGCTGTTGCTGCTGGTGCCGCTGCTGCTGGCGACGTGGTTCGCACCGCTGCTCGTGTATTTCCACGGCCAGAAGCCCATCCCGTCACTGCTGGCAAGCCTGGGTGCAGCCTTGCGCAACTGGCGTGCCTTCATGATGTGTTTCGCCACCCTGCTGCTGGGAATGCTCCTGGTGCGCCTGGTGGTCAGCGTGCTGGCGCTGATCCCCGGCATCGGCCCGATACTGGCGATGGCTTTCCTGGGGATGGTGGTGTCCGTGATCGCGCCGGTCGGGTTCATCGCGTTCTACACGTCATACGTCGACGTGTTCGAGCCGTGCGATGAAGCTGCGCCCGCCGAGGAGCCCGAGGCGCAGTGAGGTCGCGCCGGCGCCTGGATGCTCAGGCCGGGTCGAGCTTCGCGTAGGCCAGCGCAAGCCACTTCACGCCTTCGCGGCCGAAGTTGACCTGCACGCGGGCGTCGGATCCGCGACCCTCCGCGTCGATGATCACGCCGCCACCGAACTTCGCATGGCGCACGTTCTGGCCGATCCGGAACGGCATGCCCGCAGCCTCGATCTTCGGCGCCTGCTGTACCTGTACCGGCGCGTAGCTGGCCGGCGTGCGCGGCCGGTCGAAGCTGGTCGAGCCGCCGCCGCGTTCGTAGGTCGGCGAAAGCCGCTTGAGCAGTTTTACCGGGATCTCGCGCAGGAAGCGCGAGGCGACGTTGTAGCGGGTCTGGCCGTGGAGCATCCGGCTCTGGGCGAAGGTGAGGTAGAGCCGCCGCCGTGCACGCGTGACCGCGACGTACATCAGCCGACGCTCCTCCTCGACGCCGCCGGCATCGTTCAGGCTGTTCTCGTGCGGGAACAGGCCCTCTTCGAGGCCGCTGGCGAAGACGCTGTGGAACTCGAGGCCCTTGGAGGCATGGACCGTCATCAGCTGCAGCGCATCATCACCGGCGTTGGCCTGGTTGTCCCCGGCTTCAAGTGATGCGTGGGACAGGAACTGGATGAGCAGCTGGTCGGCAGGCGCGTCGGGTGCGGCCGCGATGCCACCGTCGGTGCCGCCGGTGCCGCCGTCCACGTTCGTGTCGGTATTGAAATCGTCATCGACATCGGTGGCGGGCAGGCCCGGCCTGTCGTCGAAACCCGCGGCCAGCATCGCCGCATCCGCCTCGGCCTCGGCTGCATCCGCGGCCAGCGCGCCGGTGGCCTGGCGCGCCGCGGCCAGCGCTGCAGGACCCTGCGAGGCGAAGGAGTCTGCATCCGCCTCCATCTCGAGCATGCGCATCGGGTCGTCGGAGAACTGCGCGGCCGCGTTGACCAGTTCGTCGAGGTTGGCGATGCGGTCGGCGCCTTCGCGCTCGGCCTCGTAATGCGTACGCAGCCCGGAGCGTTCGATCACGGCCTCGATCATCTCGGGCAGGGTGATGCCGGCGCATTCGTTGCGCAGGCGGTCGATCAGCAGCACGAAGCCCTCGACGCCCTTGCGCGGCGCGTCCGGCGAGCCGCCCTTCGAGCCGCCGCGCGAGCAGGCTGCCTGCCACAGGCTGGTGCCGCCGGCGCGGGCCGTGTCCTGCAACTGCTCGATCGAGCGCGCGCCGATGCCGCGTGTCGGGAAGTTGATCACCCTCAGCAGTGCCGCGTCGTCGTCCGGGTTGGCGACGAGCCGGAGGTAGGCGAGCGCATGCTTGATTTCCTGGCGCTCGAAGAAGCGCAGGCCACCGTAGACCCGGTAGGGCAGGCCGGCCGAGAACAGCGCGTGTTCGAGTACCCGCGACTGCGCATTCGAGCGGTAGAGCAGCGCGACCTCGACCAGCGGCACGCCGGCAGCCTTGAGGTCGCGCACCTGCTCGACGATGAACTGCGCTTCCTCGAAGTCGGTCTGCGCCTCGAACAGCCGGATCGGCTCGCCCTGCGACTCGGAGGTCCACAGGTTCTTGCCCAGCCGCTGCTGGTTGTGCCCGATGAGCACGTTGGCCGCTTCCAGGATGTTGCCGTGGGAGCGGTAGTTCTGCTCGAGCTTGATGATCGTGCCGGCATTGAACTCGCGCTCGAAGTCGCGCATGTTCGCGACCTTGGCACCGCGGAAGCTGTACACAGACTGGTCGTCGTCGCCGACTGCGAACACCGCGTTCTGCGCCCCGGCGATCAGCTTCAGCCAGTCGAACTGCAGGCGGTTGGTATCCTGGAATTCGTCGACCAGGATGTGCGCGAAGCGCGCGCGGTAGTGTTCGCGGATCGCCTCGTTCCTGGCCAGCAGTTCGTAGCTGCGCAGGATCAGCTCGGCAAAGTCGGTCACGCCCTCGCGCTGGCACTGCGCCTCGTACATCGTGTAGATCTCGACCAGCTGCCGCGTCTGGTCGTCGAACGCCTCGACCGACCCGGGCCGCAACCCGGCATCTTTCTGCGCGCTGATGAACCATGCGGTATCGCGCGGCTTGAAGCGTTCTTCGTCGACACCGTTGGCCTTCATCATCCGCTTGACCAGGGCTACCTGGTCCGCGGTGTCCATGATCTGGAACGTCTGCGGCAGCCCGGCCTCGCGGTGGTGGGCGCGAAGCATGCGGTTGGCGAGCCCGTGGAAGGTGCCCACCCACATGCCGCGGGTGTTGATCGGCAGCATCGCGGAGATGCGGGTCAGCATCTCGCGCGCGGCCTTGTTGGTGAAGGTCACTGCCAGCAGGCCGAGCGGATTGACCTGCCGCGTCTCGATCAGCCAGGCGATGCGCGTGGTCAGTACCCGCGTCTTGCCGCTGCCGGCACCGGCGAGGATCATCGCGGACTCGCGCGGCAGGGTGACCGCGGCGAGTTGCTCCGGATTCAGGTTTTCGAGCAGTCGGCTTTGCATGGCAGGGCGCGATTATAAGGGCGGGCCAAGGCGCGCCTGCGGTGTCTGGCGGCGATTTATTTTTCGCCGCGCCGGTCGGTTCAGCGGCCGATCGACACCTGCCCCCCCACGCCGGGCAGCCCGGCCAGTCGTGCCGCCAGACCGCGCGCTTCCGCCTCGCTCGACAGGCGGCCGATGCCCACGTCATAGCCGTTGTCCTGTCCGGCCCGGGTGGCGCGGATGCGCGCATCGAAGCCCGCGCCGCGCAGTGCATCGAAGGATTTCAGTGCTTCGTCCTGGTCGGCGGTGCGCAGCACGCTGACGCGCCAGCGGCCGCCCTGCACCGCGGTGCCGGCGCCGGCTACCGTATCGGTCTCGCTCGCCCATTGCGCGAGCTGCTTCGGGTCCACCGCAGCCACCGGCAGCGCCGGTGCGCCCACCGGGGCGATGTAGAACGACAGCGGCTCGCTCATCTGGATCGGCGTCTCGCCGTCGCGGGTCACGCTGATGCTGCCTTCGATCAGGCAGACGATCTCGCGCTCGGCGGTGCCGCGGCCCCACAGGTCGGTGCCACGCACGCCGGCGGTGACCGTCGAGATGCGGACCTTGAGGTCGCGTTCGCTGCGCACGCGCTGCAGGGCGGCTGTGGTGAACCGGAATGCGCCCTGCGCGACCTGCAGCAAGCCCGACACTACCGTCGTCGCGCCGCGCGTCACGCGCAGGTCGCCGACCGTGAGCCGTCCGGATTCGCCGAGCTTCACCCCGCTGCCTTCGGCGAGGCGCACCTGCGCCCGGCCGCTGGCGCCGGTGACCACCACGTCGCCGACGCGCAGCACCGTCCCGGCGGCGAGGGGTTCGCGCACGCCGGCGCGTTCGATCCAGGCCGGCATCTGCACGGCCCAGACCCAGGCATCGTCGCGCGACGGGGCACTCTGCGCGAAGGCGTCAGTCGCCGCGACCAGGCCGGGCCCGGCCCACAGCGAGGGCAGCAGCATCAGCAGCCGTCGACGTGCACGCGGCGGCGGTTGCATGCGGACATCGGCATGCGTATCGACCGCATGGCTGGGGCTGCTGGGACGAAACGGCATTTTCATCGGGTTCTCCAGGGGGGCAGGGTATACCGCAGCGTCCGCCGCAGCGCCCGTGGCGGAAGCACCGTCGGGCACGGGAGGGATGCGCCCCCCGGCCCGCTATAATCCGCCGCCTCATCTCCCTTCGGCAAGAGCAACCCGCATGCAAGCCCAGTACCAGCCTTCAGCCGTGGAACAGGCCGCCCAGGCCTGGTGGACGCAACACCAGTCGTTCCTCGCCCGCGAGGGGGCCGCCGCGCAAGGCCGGCCGAAGTACTACTGCCTGTCCATGTTCCCGTACCCGTCGGGCAAGCTGCACATGGGGCATGTGCGCAACTACACGATCGGCGACGTGCTCACCCGCTACCACCGGATGCGCGGGCACAACGTGATGCAGCCGATGGGCTGGGATGCGTTCGGCCTGCCCGCCGAGAACGCGGCGATGCAGAACCAGGTGCCGCCGGCGAAGTGGACCTACGACAACATCGCCTACATGAAGCGGCAACTGCAGTCGCTCGGGCTGGCGATCGACTGGTCGCGCGAACTTGCCACCTGCCAGCCGGACTACTACCGCTGGAACCAGTGGCTGTTCCTGCGCATGCTCGAGAAGGGCATCGCGTACAAGAAGACCCAGGTGGTGAACTGGGACCCGGTCGACCAGACGGTGCTCGCCAACGAGCAGGTGATCGACGGCTGCGGCTGGCGCACCGGCGCGGTGGTCGAGAAGCGCGAGATCCCCGGCTACTATTTCGGCATCACGCAGTACGCTGATGAACTGCTGTCGGCACTCGACACGCTGCCCGGCTGGCCCGAGCGGGTGCGCACGATGCAGGCGAACTGGATCGGCAAGAGCCATGGCGTGCGCTTCGCCTTCCCGTACGAGCTCGACGGGCAGGCGGGGCAGCTCTGGGTCTATACCACCCGTGCCGACACGATCATGGGCGTCACCTTCTGCGCGGTCGCGGCCGAGCACCCGCTGGCGGCGCGCGCGGCGCGCGACAATCCGGCGCTGGCCGCGTTCGTCGACGAATGCCGGCACGGCTCGGTGATGGAAGCCGACATGGCCACGATGGAGAAGAAGGGCATGCCCACCGGGCTGTTCGTCACCCATCCGCTGACCGGTGCGCAGGTCGAAGTCTGGGTCGGCAACTACGTGCTGATGACCTACGGTGACGGCGCGGTGATGGGCGTGCCGGCGCACGACGAGCGCGACTTCGCGTTCGCCACGAAGTACGGCATCGACATCCGGCAGGTGGTGTCGGTGGCGGGCAAGGCGTTCTCGCTCAATGCCTGGCAGGAGTGGTACGCCGACAAGGAGCACGGCACCTGCGTGAACTCCGGGCGCTATGACGGCCTGGGCTACATGCAAGCGGTCGACGCCATCGCTGCCGACCTCAGGGCGAAGGGCCTCGGCGACAGGCAGGTCCAGTGGCGCCTGCGCGACTGGGGCGTGTCGCGCCAGCGCTACTGGGGCTGCCCGATCCCGATCATCCACTGCCCGGCCTGCGGCGACGTGCCGGTGCCGGACGACCAGTTGCCGGTGGTGCTGCCGGAAGACTGCGTGCCCGACGGCAGCGGCAACCCGCTGGCGAAGCGGGCCGACTTCGTCGACTGCAGTTGCCCGAAGTGCG
>CAIQON010000187.1 GCA_903873475.1 uncultured bacterium | reverse complement strand
TTCTTCGCGGTGCAGATGCTGACCTTCTGCAGCTTCCTCGGCATGAGCAAGGAGCCGCCGATGACAACCCTGGCGGCGATGATGCTGGGCTTCGCGCTGGCCGCGGTCGGCATGGATACGGTGACCGGGCAGTTGCGCATGACCTTCGGCAGCACCGAACTGATGCGTGGCTTCGATTTCCTGGTGGCGGTGATCGGGCTGTTCGGCATCGGCGAGATCCTGCTCACCATGGAAGAAGGCCTCGAGTTCAAGGGACGCAGCGCGAAGATCAATGCGCGGGTCGTGTGGGAGACCTGGAAGCAGCTGCCCCGGTTCTGGGCGACGTCGATTCGCGGGGTGCTGATCGGCTGCTGGATGGGCGTGACCCCGGGCGGCGCGACGCCGGCTTCGTTCATGAGCTACGGCGTGGCCAGGCAGATGTCAAAGAACGGACACAACTTCGGCAAGGGCGAAATGGAGGGCGTGGTGGCGCCGGAAGTCGCCGCGCATGCGGCCGGCACCGCGGCGCTGCTGCCGATGCTGGCCCTGGGCATTCCCGGCTCGCCGACCGCGGCGGTACTGCTGGGTGGCCTGCTGATCTGGGGGCTGCAGCCGGGGCCGCTGCTGTTCGTCGAACAGAAGGATTTCGTCTGGGGCCTGATCGCCAGCATGTACCTCGGCAACATCGTCGGGCTGATCGTGGTGCTGACTACCGTGCCGCTGTTCGCGGCCATCCTGCGCATCCCGTTCTCGATCATTGCACCGGTGATCATCGTGGTGTGCGCGATCGGCGCCTACACCGTGAACAACGCGATGCTCGATGTCTGGCTGATGATGCTGTTCGGGGTGGCCGGCTACGTGTTCAAGAAGCTCGACTACCCGATGGCGCCGATGGTCCTCGCACTCGTGCTCGGTGACCGGGCGGAGGATTCGTTCCGGCAGGCGATGCTGATGTCGCAAGGCAGCCTGTCGATCCTGTGGCAGAACTGGCTGGTCGGCAGCATCAGCGCGCTGGCAATCGCCCTGCTGCTGTGGCCATTCCTGTCGCCGCTGCTGGCACGTTTCAGGGCGAGTCCGGCCGCGCAGTGACCGCATCGCCTCGGGCAGAGGGGAATGGCCTTGTGCCCCGATGCCGGCCGGCTCAGACCGATATCTTGCCGCGCTGCTTCAGCCGCGACAGGGTTTCGGGCGACAGGTTGAGATAGGCGGCGAGTTCCTTCTTCGGCAGCCGTTCGACCAGGCCTCCGTGTTTGCGGATGAAGCGCGCCACCCGTCCGGGCGCATCGAGCAGGTGCAGCGTGATGGTATGCGCCATCACTTCGCTCATCAATTTCATCACCTCGAACTCGAACCGGGTCTTGAGCATCGGGAATCGGTTCAGGAACTCCACCCACTCCTCCATGCCGAGGGTGGCGGCGCGTACCGAGGTCACCGCGCGGATCGAGAACGGCATCGGCGTGCCCAGGCGCCAGGCGGCATAGCTGGTGTCGAACTCCTGTTCGCTCGCAAAGCGCAGGATCATCTCCTTGCCTTCGGCATTGGACACCACGCGCTTCAGGATGCCGTCGAGGATGAAATACTGCTCCATGCTCACCGCGCCCTGGCACTCGAGCAGTTCGCCTTTGCGGCAGTCGATCACCGACAGCAGCGGTTCGAGTTCGGCCCATGCCTCGGGGGGCAGGGCGCTCAGGAGCAGGTTCTGGCGCAACTGGAGCCGGATCGCGGCCGCTTGGGGATGCCTGGCTACCGTCGTCATCGGGTCGGTCGCTGCGGTGCAGCGAGCATGCTCCAGTCGGGAAAGCGCAAGTATAGACCGGGGCGGCAACGGTTCTTGACCGTGGTCAATGTGTTGCGGGCGCGTGAAAACCTACAGTCCGGCGCTACCGTCAGAGACCTCGACGCCGCGTTGCACAGGCCCGTGGCCTGGGGCGGTCGCGGACGCGCTGCAGCCGCGAGGTCTTGCGCCGACGAAGGGGAACCGGGCGTGGCCATGAGCGCCTCATTCCAGTCATGTAACCTCTCTTGAGGAGGACGCCTCAATGGGCTCCGTTGAACCGCAAGTCTCCGCCTCGGCGGACGTACCGCAAGCCGAGCAGATCGACGGCTTCCATCTGGTCATCGATGCGCTGAAACTCAACGACATCGATACCGTGTTCGGCCTGCCGGGCATCCCGATCACCGACCTGACCCGGATGCTCCAGGCCGAGGGGCTGCGCGTGATCTCGTTCCGGCATGAACAGAATGCCGGCAATGCCGCCGCGATCGCCGGCTTCATGACCCAGAAGCCCGGCATCTGCCTGACGGTGTCTGCACCGGGCTTCCTGAACGGCCTGACCGCGCTCGCCAACGCCACCACCAACTGTTTCCCGATGATCCTGATCAGTGGCTCGAGCGAGCGCGAGATCGTCGACCTGCAGCAGGGCGATTACGAGGAAATGGACCAGCTGGCCATTGCCCGGCCGTTGTGCAAGGCCGCGTTCCGCGTGCTCCACGCCGAGGACATCGGGGTGGGCGTGGCTCGCGCGATCCGTGCGGCGGTGTCCGGACGTCCTGGCGGGGTCTACCTCGACCTGCCGGCGAAGCTGTTCGCGCAGACCATGGATGCAGAGGCGGGCCGGCGTTCGCTGATCAAGGTGGTCGATCCCGCGCCGCGCCAGATCCCGGCACCCGACGCCGTGCAGCGTGCGCTCGACCTGCTCAAGGGCGCGAAGCGGCCGCTGATCCTGCTCGGGAAGGGTGCGGCCTATGCCCAGGCCGATGCCGACATTCGCGCGCTGGTCGAGAACACCGGCATCCCCTACCTGCCGATGTCGATGGCGAAAGGCCTGCTGCCCGACACCCATGAACAGTCTGCCGCCGCCGCGCGGTCGTTCGTGCTGCCCGAGGCCGACGTGGTGATGCTGGTGGGCGCGCGCCTGAACTGGCTGCTGTCGCATGGCAAGGGCAAGACCTGGGGGGCCAAGGCGCACAAGGATGCCGGCGGCCAGAAGTTCATCCAGATCGATATTTCACCGCAGGAGGCCGACAGCAACGTCGCGATCGACGCGCCGCTGGTCGGGGACATCGGCTCGTGCGTCTCGGCGCTGCTGGCGGGCATGGGCAGCGGCTGGCAGAAGGCGCCGGCGGAGTGGCTGTCGGCGGTGGCCGAGCGGAAGAACCGCAACATCGCGAAGATGGCCGAGACACTGGCGAAGGATCCTTCGCCGATGAACTTCCACAGCGCGCTCAACGTGGTACGCGACATCTTCAAGGCGAACCCGGACGCGATCATGGTCAACGAGGGTGCCAATGCCCTCGACTTCACGCGCAGCATCGTCGACATGTACAAGCCGCGCAAGCGGCTCGACGTCGGCACCTGGGGCGTGATGGGTATCGGCATGGGCTTCGCCGTGGCGGCCGCCGTGGTCAGCGGCGAGCAGGTCATCGCGATCGAGGGCGACAGCGCCTTCGGCTTCTCCGGCATGGAAGTCGAGACGATCTGCCGCTACAACCTGCCGGTGTGCATCGTCGTCTTCAACAACAACGGCGTCTACCGCG
>CAIQON010000186.1 GCA_903873475.1 uncultured bacterium | reverse complement strand
GTCGGGGTCGTCGCGGTAGAGGACCTTGACGCTGCCCTCGATGCGGTCGCCGCGCACCTTTCCGGAGAATTCGTGGCGCGTGAGGCCGACCTTGTCGAGCGTGATTTCCATGCTGCACGAGAGGTCTTCGCCGCGCAGCTTCATGTCGGCGAAAACGCCGCGCCGGTCGCCGACGCGGCAGATGCCTTCGGCCGCCTGGAAACGCTGCTCGAGCAGCGCCTCGTAGCGCTGCGCGCCCCCGGTGACCGGGATCTCCCAGCGCCAGTAACCCTGCACCTTCGCCGGGACGATCCAGACCAGCACCCGCCCACCCTCGGCATCGGTGAAGTCAGGTTCCCAGCCAGGCATCTCGAAGCCGTTGGACACCAGCCGGGTACCCGGCCTCGCCTCGGCCAGCAGCTTCGGCCGGAGCAGCCGCATCAGTTCCGGGAACAGCCACATGGTGATCACCGTCGCCTGCCCGATGTCGGCATCGAACACGTTGCGGTGGAAGAACTGCGCGCGATCCGCAAGGCCTTGCTCGCGCGCATTCGCATTGGCTTCAGCGACCAGCTCGGGATTGATGTCGACACCCCAGCCGCGCACCTTCGGGTTGGCCTTCAGCGCGGTGAGCACGATGCGACCATCGCCCGAACCGAGGTCCACCACCAGGTCATCGTCGCGCAACTGGGCCAGCTTCACCATCCGGTCGACGGTGAACTGCGGACTGCCGACGAACAGCGAGAAGCGCTCCTGTGCACGCGCGGCGCCAGGCAGCAGCGCTGCGCTGGCCAGCAGCGACAGACAGGCCCGACGCTGCCGCGATGGCAGCGCATCGTGCGCAGGGACGATGGCCGCTCCGGGCTGGTATCCGGGGATACCGACTGGCGTCGGTTCGCGGCGCACGCTCACTTGAAGTCGATGCCGGTCGGGCGGAACCAGCCGCTCTTCGCGACCCGCCGTGCCGTCCACGGCAGCTCGACCGGCTTGCCCTCGGGGATCGCCACCTTCACCGAACCCTTGATGGTGTCGCCGTTCACCTTGCCGGAGAACTCGTGCTTCGTGCGGCCGACGCCGGTGAGCGTCATGTCGAACACGAACGACAGGTCTTCGCCACGCAGCTTGACGTCGGTCAGGCTCTCGCGCCGGTTGCCGACGCGCGCGAAGCCCTCTGCGTTCTGGAACGCCTGGTTCATGATCACGTCGTAGGTCTGGGTGGTGCCGTTGAGCGGCAGGTCCCATGTCCAGTAACCCGCCACGCGCGCCGGCACGATCCACAGCATGATCGGGCTGGAACCTTCGCGGTCGATCACGTCCGGCTGCCACAGGCCGAGGATGTTGTCGGTGCCGATCAGCTGGCCGTTGACGATGACGCGTGTACCCGGCCGGGCCTCGGCGAGGATCTTCGGCTGCAGCAGCCGGGTCAGGTTGGCGAACAGCCACATGTTGATCACGTTCACCTGGCCCAGGTCGACGTCGAACGCGTTGCGCTGGCTGAACTGCGCACGGTCGGACACGCCCTGCTTTGCCGCCTCTTCCGTGGCGGTCTTGACCAGCCACTCCTGCAGGTCGACGCCCCAGCCGCGCACCTTCGGGTTGCTCTTCGCGGCCCCGATGATGATCTGGCCGTTGCCCGAGCCAAGGTCGGCGACCACGTCGCCGTCCTTCAGCGCCGCGAGCCTGATCATGCGGTTCACCGCGTCCTGGCTGCTCGGCCCGAACGGCGTTGCATACTCCTGCGCCATTGCGGCCCGGATCGGACCCAATGCACCGGCGAGCATCCCGGCCGCGGCCGTGGCCCCGGCGATGAAGGTGCGACGCGACTGCTGTTCCATCTGTGTTCTCCCTGTCCCTGTTGCCTGTGGACGCCTGCGGCCCGGCCCCCCCGGTCCGCCAGCGCATGACTACTTCGTCTCGACCCCCGTCGGACGGAAGTACGCGGTCGTCACCGTGCGCCGTGCAGTCCACGGCAGCTCGACGTTCTTGCCGTCGGGCATGGCGATCTTCACCGTTCCCTTGATCTGGTCACCGGCCACCTTGCCCGCGAAATCGTGCCGGGTGAGGCCGACCCCGTCGAGCGTCATCTCGAGCGAGAACGAGAACTCCTCACCCCGGAGTTTCACGTTCTGCAGCACGCCCCGGCGGTTGCCGGCCCGGGTGACCCCTTCGGCCACCTGGAAGCGCTGCTCGAGGATCGCGTCATGACTGAACGCAATGCCGTTGAGCGTGTACTGCCATGACCAGTAGCCCTCGACCCTGGCCGGCACGATCCACAACCCGACGGCCGAGCCGGCCTCCTTGTCCCACTCGTCGGCCTGCCACGAGCCCATGTCGAACAGGTGCGTCAGCACGCGGGTGCCCGGCCGCGCTTCGGCGAGGATCTTCGGCCGCAGCAGGCGCATCAGTTCCGGGAACAGCCACATGTTGATCACGGTGACGTCGCGAATGTCGGCATCGAACACGTTGCGGTGGTAGAACTGGATGCGGTCGGACACGCCCTGCTTCTTCGCCTGTTCGTTCGACTGGCGCACCAGGTTCTCGTTGATGTCGACACCCCAGCCACGGATCTTCGGATTGTCGCGCGCGGCGGTCAGCACGATGCGGCCGTCGCCGGAGCCCAGGTCGACCACCACGTCGTTGTCCTGGATGCGCGCCAGCTTCACCAGCCGCTCGACGGTGGGCTGGGCACTCGGCACGAACAGCGAAAAACGCTCCTGTGCGCTGGCGGTGCCGGCACACAGGAAGAAGATCGAGGCGGCGAGCAGCCTGCGCACCGCGGGGCCTGTCGTTGAATACATGGTCATCTTCATCCTCGAACGATCGAACCTGGGGGAACGTACTTCACTTGATGCTGACGCCGGTGGCCCGGAACCATGACGCCGCCGTGCCGCGGCGCGCGACCCAGGGCAGTTGCTGGGGCTTGCCTTCGGCCGGGGTCACCGTGACCGTGCCGCGGATCTCGTCGCCGTCGACCTTGCCGGAGAATGCATGACGCGTACGGCCGACACCCTCGACGGTGACCTCCATGACGAACGAGATGTCCGCCCCCTGCAGCCGTGCCTCGCTCACCGACTCGCGCCGGTTGCCGACGCGGGCATGGCCTTCGATCACCTGGAACTGCTGGCTCACCAGCAGGTCATACGGGCGTGCCTCGCCGCCCAGCGGCAGCTGCCACGACCATGCGCCCTCGACCCGGGCAGGCACGACCCACACGAGGATCGGGCTCTGCGTGCCATCGCCGCGATCGACCCGGTCGGGCAGCCAGTTGCCCATCATGTTCGCATTGTCGATCAGCGCGCCGTTGACGATCACCCGAGTGCCGGGCCTCGCCTCGGCCAGGATCTTCGGCCGCAGCAACTGGGTCAGGCTGCGGAACAGCCACATGTTGATCACGGTGACCTCGCGCAGGTCGACGTCGAACGCATTGCGATGGAAGAACTGCGCGCGGTCGGCCAGGCCCTCCTTCTTCGCCGTCTCGTTGGCCGCCGCCACCAGGCTGGCCTCGATGTCGACACCCCAGCCACGCACCTTCGGGTTGCTGCGCACCGCCCCGAGCACGATGCGGCCGTCGAAGGATCCGAGGTCGACCACCACGTCGCCGTCGCGCAACTGCGCCACCTTCACCATCCGGTCGATGATGGCCGGGCTGCTGCCCGCAGGGAACGACCATTGTTCCTGCGCGGCTGCAACGGCTGGCAGCAGCAACGCACCAATCAGGATGGCGCAAGCGCGCCGCAGGATTTCAATGCCCATGTACCCTCCGTGGTTCACTTGACCGCCAGCCCGGTGGGCTGGAAATAGGTCGTACCGCTGGTGCGGGCCGCGCGCCAGGGCATATCGACGGCCTTGCCGCCATCCGGGGTGACCCGCACCGTACCCTCGATGGCATCGCCCTTCACCGTGCCGCGGAACTCGTGCGTTACCAGCACTCCGGGATCGATCGTGATGCGCAGGCCGAACGACACCTGGTCACCACGCAGCTTCAGATCGGTGAACAGGCCGCGCCGATTGCCCACGCGGACGATGCCTTCGCCCACCTGGAAGCGCTGCTCGACGATCGATGCGTAATTCACAGGCTGGCCGCCGACCGGCAGGGACCAGTTCCAGTAGCCGTGGATCTTCGCAGGCACGATCCACAGGCTGATCCGCGCCTCCGCGCCGGCACCGCCGAACTTGTCCGGCGCGAAGAAGCTGATCTGCTCGTCCGGATCCCAGGTGCCGAAATTGAAGTCATGGCTGACGATGCGCGTGCCCGGCTGCAGTTCGTTCAGCAGTTTCGGGCGCAGCATCCGCATCAGTTCGGGGAACAGGTACAGGTTGACGACCGTCGCCTTGCGCAGGTCGGCATCGAACACATTCTGCTGGATGAAGGTGACCCGGTCGCCGACGCCCGACTTCTTCGCGATCGACGAGGCCAGGTCGACCAGTTCGGGATT
>CAIQON010000185.1 GCA_903873475.1 uncultured bacterium | reverse complement strand
GTCGTGCTCGCCGAGCAGGTAGAGCGTCGGCGCAGCGATCCGCGCGAGGCTCGCCTTCCAACCGAAGTTCATGCGGCTGGGTGCGCGCATGATGCCGAGGCCTTCCCGTCCCCAACAGGCGCCGATCTCGTCCATGGCCATCAGCTCGCGCCAGAACGCCTCGCACACGGCCGGGTCCTCGATCTGTCCATCATCGTGCACATGGTCGCGCCAGCGCCGGTCGAGCAGGAACTCACGCGTCTGCAGCAACGTGGGCGATCCTGGCTCGGGCATGGTGGCCGGCGGGTCCTCGCGGTCGAAGAATTGCGATGGCCCGTACAGCAGCACACGCCCGACCTTGTCCGGATGCAGCGCGGCATACCCTCCGGCGCGCGGTGCACCGGTCGACCATCCGAGCAGGTGCACGCGCGCTACGCCGCGCAACTCGCGGATGAAATCGACGATGGTCTCGATCTCGTCCCACTCGGTGCGGCTCGATACCAGCTTGAAAGGATAGCGGGGTGCGTGAGCGCCGGACAGTACATGCGGCACCAGATGTTGCTGAAACGCGGCATCCACGTTGACCGGATCATCCATGCGCGGCCGCGGCGAGGGTGCATAGCCGGTGTGCGAAAACGTGAATACATCGAAGCCGGCGCGCGCCAGCTGCTCCATCAGGCTGTAGTCACGGTAGCGCAGGTCGTAGGCCACGACTGACGGGGCAAAGCCGCCATGCAGCAGCAGCACGACCGCACGCGTGGCAGCGTCACCACCGCCCGATGAAAGCAGCCGCTCGCGCAGGAACAGGCCGACGGTCTGGCCGCGGTTCGCCTCGACCGTGGACACATGGGGAACGAAGCGGTCGATGGACAGGACGTCGCTGGTGGCGGCTGCAGGCATGCTCAGGGTCATGGAAGGGCGGCAGGACCGGTGGAAAGGTGGCTTGGTGGGGAGGTGGGAAGGTGTCGCGCGCCCGGGCCGAGCCAGTCGTCGCGCGCGGTTCAGCGTACCTGTAGGACGAGCTTTCCGCGGAAATGCCGGCCACGGCTGAGGGTGTTGGCGCGGGCAGCCTCGGCCAGCGGAAACACCGTGATCTCGGGTACCCGCACCGCGCCCTCGGAGACCAGCGTGCGGATGCGGTCGAGATGGGCGCGGTCGCGCCCGACCGCCGGCCGCAGCCCGATGACATCCGTACGTGGTGTCGGCGGCGGCTTGGGGCCCGAGGCGATGAATGCCGCGCGCCCTCCGGGTCGCAGCACGAGGTAGGAGCGGATGGCCACGTCGCCGCCGACGGTGTCGAACACGGCGTCGGCACCAGACACCATCTGCGTGAAATCGTCCTTGTTGTAATCGATCACCAGGTCGGCACCGAGGCTGTGCACGTAGTCGATGTTTGCCGCACTCGTCGTGCTGATCACCCGACACCCTGTGTGCCTGGCGACCTGTATCGCGAAGCTGGCGACGCCGCCGGCACCGCCCTGTACCAGCACCGTCTCGCCCGCCCGGACCTGCAGGGTGTCCTCCACGGCGCACAACGCCGTCAGCCCGATCAGTGCCACCGAGGCGGCTTCGACATGGGACAGGCCGGACGGCTTGCGCGCGAGGAGCGGCGCCCTGATCGCCACCTTCTCTGCATAGGCAGCCTCGATGCCCACGTCGCAGACGCCGAACACCTCGTCGCCGACCTGGAAATCCGTCACGCCGTCGCCAAGCGCGCTGACCACGCCGGAGAAATCCCGGCCCGGTGCGTATGGAAAAAAGGAGACCGGCCCGTAGGAACCGGCGACCACCCGCCAGTCGGCGCCGTTCACGCTCGCGGCGTGCACGTCGACCAGGACCTCGCCTGGCTTCACGACCGGATCGGGATAATCACCGAATTCGAGGACTTCAGGCCCGCCGTGCTGGCGGAAGAACGCTGCTTTCATGGAACGCCCCGGTCTGCAGGTGGAAGAATCTGACCGGGAAAGATAACCGGAAAGCGTGCCCGCCGCTGCACGTAGCACCACGACGCAGCCGACCTGCGATAATCGTCCTATGGCAACCCTTACCGTCCTGCAGTCGATCGCGTTCCGCGAAGCCTTCCTGGAACTTGCCGGGCAGTTCGATCGTGCCAGCGGTCATGCGACGCGCGCGGTGTTCGATGGCGGACTGAACGTCTCCGCGCGCATCGCATCCGGCGAACGGGTCGATGCGATCGTCATGTCCGCCGATGCAATCGACGAGATGGCCCGTGGCGGGCACATCGCACCGGGTGGTCGTACCGACCTGGCCCTGTCGCCGATCGCGTGCGCGGTGCGCGCGGGCGCTGGCCGGCCGCTACTCGAGACGGAGGCGGATTTCATAAGCCTGCTCCGTGCCTCGCGGTCCATTGCCTATTCGACCGGACCGAGCGGCGTGCACCTCGTCGACGTCCTGGCGCGTCTCGGGCTGTCGAGCGAACTCGCGTCACGCCTTCGGCAGGTACGCGGCGAGCCTGCCGGTGCCACGGTCGCGCGTGGCGAATGCGACCTGGCCTTCCAGCAGATGAGCGAACTCCTGCCGGTTCCCGGGATAGACATCGCTGGCCTGCTGCCCGACGCAGTGCAGAAGACGACCCTGTTCTCGATCGGCCTGCACGCCGCGGCCCCGGAACCGGTCGCCACGCGCGCGCTGATGCGATTTCTCGCCTCGCCTGAAGCAGCACCGGTGATCCGCGCGAAGGGCATGCAACCGCTTGCGGGCTGACCCCGGGCCGGGACGCTGCGCTGTTACACCGTCACCCGGGCGCTCAGCGCATCATCATGCGCCGGGCGACATAGGAGAGCAGGTCCACCAGCGCCACCAGCAGCAGCATCGCGACCAGCACCGAGCCGGTCTCGCTCATCTGGAACAGTCCCATGTGGAACGCCAGCATCTGGCCCAGTCCGCCGGCCCCCACGACGCCCAGCACCGCCGCGGCGCGGATGTTGTTCTCCCAGCGGTACAGCGTGTAGGACAGGATCTGCGGCAGCACCGCCGGCAGGGTCGCGTACAGGAACACCCGGCCGCCGGGTACGCCCTGCACCCGCAGTGCATCGGCGGGTTCCCGCGGGGTGTTCTCGATGGCTTCGGCGAACAGTCGACCGAGCACGCCGGTGGTATGGAAAGCCAGGGCCAGCGTGCCGGAGAGCGGGCCGAGTCCGGCTGCGATCAGAAGCAGCGCAGCCCAGGCCAGTTCGGGCACCGACCGCAGCACGTTGAGCAGCAGGCGGGTGGGCCCGCGCGCGAGGCTCTGGTGGCCATCCGGCGACCGGCTCGCAGGCAGCGCAAGTGCAAGCCCTCCGGCCACGGCAAGCAGGGTGCCGAGCGCCGACATCGCGAGCGTCTCTGCACTGGCCAGCGCGACTCGCAGCAGGAACTCAGGGTCGGTCGATGGCGAGGCGAGTTCGGCCAGGAAGCGTCCCATGCGCGCGGCCGCGTCAGCCGAAAGCAAGGCTGCCCACTTGAGGTCGAGCGTGGAGAAACTGGCGACCACGAGTACGGCGATGCCGGCGACGATCCAGCAGGCCGTGCAGCGTGCATGCAGAAGCGGTGGCGCTGCCGGCATCATCCGAGCACCCGGCGCAGCTGCCCGCTGGCCCAGTCGGCGACCCACACCAGGGCGACGAACACCAGCAGGATCGTGCTCACCTCCGCGCCATTGAACATCTTCAGCGAGGTGATCAACTGCTGACCGAGACCGCCGGCGCCGACGAAGCCGAGCACTGCCGATGATCGGATCGCGCACTCCCACCGGTACACCGTGTAGCTGGTGAGTTCGGCGGCATTGGTCGGCAGCAGCGCGTACAGGAAGGCGCCAAGCCGCCCCGAACCATTGCGCAGCAACGTCGTCGTGGCGTGCGCGTCACCGCTCTCCAGGATCTCTGCGTAGACCTTGCCGAGCATGCCGGCATAGGTGAGCGCGATCGCAAGCACGCCGGCCGTGGGGCCGAGCCCGACCACGCGCACGAAGACCAGCGCCCACACCAGTTCGGGCACGCTGCGCAGCACGATCAGCAACCAGCGGATCGCCTGCCGCACCATGAAGGGCAGCGCATGCATCCGGCCAGGCAGTGCAGACACCGACAGCACGCGCGTCGACAGCAGCGTCAGCGGCCACGCCAGCAGCAGCGCCAGCGTCATGCCTGCAGTGGCGATGGCCACGGTGCGCCAGGTCTCGCGCATGACCATCGCTAGGAACTCGGCCGAATGGGCCGGTGGCAGGAAGCTGGCCAGGAACTGCGCGGTGACCTTCAGGTTCGAGGCCTCGAACAGCGTCCACGGCCGGAATTCGGTGGCCACCAGCAGCGGCCACAGCATTACCAGGCCGGCACCGGCCCAGAACACGCGGCCGAGCCAGGCCGGGTCGCGCGCAGGGGGCGCGCGCAGGCCGGCGGTGGGGGCGGTAGTGGTGGTGCTCACGCTGCGCTCATCGGCAATGCATCACCACGGGTGCGCTCGGCTGTGGCACCTGCTCTTCG
>CAIQON010000184.1 GCA_903873475.1 uncultured bacterium | reverse complement strand
GATGGCGAGCGCGGCGGTGAAACCGGCTACGCCCATCGTGCCCACCTCCAGCAGTGTCATGCCCTGCGGCACCGGGATCACCCAGTCGGCGGGCACCCGCACGCGCTCGGAGAAACCGCCGTCATGGCTGACCCCGAGCCCGAAGCCGTTGACGAACACCGGATCGCCGGCCTTGAAGCGCGGGTCTGCGGACGACTCGACCACGCCAGCGACATCGATGCCGGCGATGCACGGGAAGCGGGTCATGATGCGGCCGCGGCCAGTGACCGCGAGCGCATCCTTGTAGTTGATGCTCGCGAAGCGCGACGCGATGACGACATCGCCCGCACCGAGTTCGTCGATGGTGGCATCGACGAGCGCGCTGGTGACAGCCTTGCCGTCGTCCTGGCTGACCCGTACCGCCTTGAATGTGGACATGGTTCTTCCCGTCGATGGAGTCTGCAGCAGCAGGACCGCTTCAGCCGGGTGGCCAGGCGAAAGGCCGGCCGCCGAGGATATGGAGGTGCAGGTGGAACACGCTCTGTCCGACCGCCGCGCCGTTGTTGACGTTGAGCCGGAACGCGCCACCGACGCCGAGTTTCTCGGCGATCGCCGGCGCGACCAGCATCAGGTGGCCGAGCAGCGCCTGGTCTTGCGCCGACGCATCGGCCAGGTTCACGATCGGCTTCTTCGGAACCAGCAGCACATGCACCGGCGCCTGCGGATTGATATCGCGGAAAGCGAGGCAGAGGTCGTCCTCATGGACGATGTCCGCCGGAATCTCGCGCGAGATGATCTTGTCGAAAATGGTTGCCATGGAGTCCCTCCGTCGATGCCGTGGCGCTCGGCCGCGGGCGCCGGGCGCAGTCGACCGCCCGATGGCAGAAGGTACCCCAATCCCGGCAGCCCGACAGCCAGGCAGCGGCGCGCCTCTGGCCGATGCCTGGCGCTCGACTGACGGCCCTGCGCAGCCCGACCGACACTCGCCTTTCCGGAGGCGGTCTCCTCCAGGCACAGCGAGCGCCCTCGTTGCACAGCAGCATGCGGATCATGCGATGCCAGAACCAGTCGTCACCAAAGGGCTTGACAACACGCCGTACGGGCCTTAGATTGCGATGGTGCAACGCAACAAAGAGGCTGGCAGATCACTTGCCATCTTCGACTGATTCCGCGCTGCAACATCCACCTTCAGCGTTCACGGTGCGACTTCCGCGCCGGTCACGACGCCCGGTTTTCGAAACCGGTACCTGGTTGTGACGCCCCATTCCCTCAGGAGATCCACATGATTCAGGTTCCGGAACAAGTCGCCGCTGTCACCAAAGCCCAGGTCGAGGGCGCAACCCGCTTCGCCACGTTCGGCCTCGAGATGACCGAGAAGTTCGTTGCTTTCCAGCTGGCCCACGCCAAGTCGGTGTTCGGCGACGCGGTGTCCAGCGCCAAGGCCTTCAGCGAGCGCAAAGAGCCCGTCGCGCTGCCCGACATCAAGGCAAGCGTCGAGCCGACGGTCGAGAAGATGACCGCCTATGCCAAGGGCCTGTACGAGCTGTCGGCGTCGAGCCAGGCGCAGTTCTCGAAACTGGTCGAAGAGCAGATGAACACGGTCAACGGACAGATGCTGTCGATGCTCGATACCGCCGCCAAGAACGGCCCGGCAGGTACCGAACTGGCCGTGTCGGCCATCAAGTCGGCGCTCGCCGCCGCCAATTCGGCCTACGACAACATCTCGAAGGCAACCAAGCAGGCGACCGAGATGGCCGAAGCCAACCTGGCGACCGTCAGCAAGAAAAAGGCTGCCTGAGCAGCGTCTCCGGCCGCACCCGTTCGCGGGCGCTGGCCGGAGGTCCGCCAGCCCGGTGCAGGCGGACACGGCAGCAAGTGAACACCGACCCCGCTCCAGGTTGATCCTGCAGCGGGGTTTTTCGTGTCCGGACAACCGCGCGTCCTGTCGCCGGTTCAGGAGCCGGCTTCGCGGCCTGCCCCTAGTCCCGCCGCTCGATCGGCTCGCTGCGGTTCGGCAGGTCGGCGAGTGCCTCGGCCGGCGCCAGCCGCTGCAGACGCCGGTTCTCCGTCGCGAGGCCGGAAGCCAGCAGACGCAGCTCGTCCTGTTCATGGCGAAGTGCCGCCCGTACAGCCAGGGTGCGGCGTGCGGCACGGATCCGCAGTTCCAGCGTGGCGCGCTCGATCGGCTCGTACAGGAAATCGTCCGGGCAACTGATCTGCCCGCGGTCCATGGCCACCGCCAGATCGGCGATGCGGTCGGTATCCGGGGGCGGTGCCAGCGTACCGATGATGTATGTCCGCTCGTCGACTGACGCCGCACGCAGCGCGGCACACAGGTCGCGCCCGCTGGTCCCGCCGCCACCGGGCAGGTCGATCACCACCACATCGGGTGCCTCGTAGAGCGCGGCGGCGAGCGCGGCCTGGTGCGTGCTGAACGACATGACGGCGTGGCCGGCGCTGCCGAGCAGTTCGCGCAGGCGCTCGCGGCTGGCGCGATCCTCGCTCACCACGTGCACCTTGAGAACGGGCAGTTCCGCGTCGGCCGTTCCAGCCGTCGCAGCCGGCAGCATGGCAGTGACCGGCGGCGGCGGGTCGATATCCGTCCGGTCGAGCCGCATGACCGGGCACACCGTGGAACCGAGCAGGCTGCTCCAGCGTTGCCAGCCGTCGTCCACTGCGTCGCACACCAGTACCAGGGTCTCGGCATCGATGCCGACACGTGCCGCCCGCAGCCGCATGACCGGCGCGATGCGCATGCGCGTGTCGGCATCGGCGACGAAGTATTCGCCGACTCGCCGCGACAGCGCGATCAGTTCGCACACCATCTGCGGTCGTGAGGTGGCGTCGAAGGCTGTATGGTCAGGTGTTTCACTGCGGAACACCGCATCGACGCAGATCTTCGGCAGGCGCCAGTCTTCCAGCAGCGCAGCGCCGAACTCGAGATGGTCGGCGCCGAAGGCCTCGCGTTCGGCAGCCGACAGGTCGCCGCCAGTGGTACCGCTGGCCAGCACTTCGGTGAATTTCTCGGGATAGAGAGAAGCCAAAGCCAGCGACCCGATATCGGCCAGGAGGCCGCAGGTGAAGCTTTCTTCCGCCGCCAGTACCCGGATCCGCAGGAAGAACGCCTGCGCGGCAAGACCAGTCGCCAGCGAACGGGACCAGAACCGCCGGTAATCGAAACCGGTACAGCCACCGGTGCGATTGGCATCCAGCACCGAAAAGCCGATGCACAGTTGCCGCACCACCGCGAAGCCGAGCAGTTTCACCGCATCGGTGATCGAGAGCACCGGACGCGCGGCACCACTCTGCGTGGAGTTGGCGAACTTGATCAGTCGTCCGGCGAGCGCAGGATCCGCATGAAGCACATGAGCAAGCTGGCTGACAGTCGTGTCCTCGCTCTGGCTCAACCGAAGGATCTCGAGCGCGACCCCGTTGACCGTCGGCAACGCGCCGCTGGCTTTCAGCTGTTCGAAACGGGTAAAGACGTAACTCACGGGTCGGATCTCTGGGCAGGCGCTGGCACGGCCGAAAGTCGGTTGCCACTGCGTAGTGATAACGACCCCCGGCCGATCTACTTGAGCGCCAGTCTTCGGTGTCTGGCTGGCGCCGGACGATTCAGGGCGCTGCGGAGAGCTCCGGCGGGAGCGGATGGTCCGGCCAGGCCTTGCGGAAGGCCGCCAGGGCCTCGGTGGCTTCCCGTGTGCGTCCGCTGCGGCGCAGCTCGAGGATCTGCTGCAGCCAGCGATCCGGCGGCAGCGATGCACTCGCCACCGGGGCTGCGCCGTCGGATGCCATTGCCGTCGCCGGTGCTGGAGGCGGCGGCGGCCGCGCAGCCATCGGCGCGACCGACCGGCGCATCGACTGGGATTCCTCGTCCGCTGCAGGACGCTCGCGTGCGACGCTGCCGGCCCTCGATGGCGCAGGCGAAGACGAAGACGAGGGCGAGGGCTCTGGCGCCATCGACTCGACCGACTGCGCAGGCGCTGTCCGGGCGGGTGCAGGCGGGCTGGCCGGGCGGGCACCGCGCGTCAGCGACGCCGCAGGCTCGGCGGCCAGCCCACGTCCGTCCTGTCCTGGCGCGGTCGCCACCCCTCCGGGCCCTGCTGCTGCGCCGGGTGGCAGCACCGACGATGCGGGTACCGATCCGGATGCGCTGCCCTGCGGGCTGTCAGTGGTCGACTCGAGCGTGTGCTGCTCGCGCTCCACGAGCAGCACCACCGAGACGGTGACCATCAGCATCGCCGCAGCGGCGAACGGCAGCCGCGCAGCGTGCCACCACGGACGGGCGCGCCGGCTGCCACCAGCCCGGGCGATGTCGTCCCCTGGCAAGGACTGCGGCCCGGCAGCCACCGCCCGGCGTGCAGCCGCGCGGATTGCTTCATCGACATCACCCGCAGGGCCCTCTGCATCGACCGCTTCGCGCAGGGGTCCCGACAGCGACGAACGCCGATCGAGCAGGCGGCCGAGTTCAGCATCGGCTGCATCGTCGCCCGGTCCGTCCGCCGGGTGCCGGCCTGCAGTGCTCATGGATCCACCTTTCCGGAGGCGGCCGCGGCGGCGGCGCCGAAATGCGCGCGCAGCCTGCCAAGCGCGTAGCGCAACCGGCTCTTGACCGTCTCGCGCCCGGCACCGGTGAGCGCAGCGATCTCGTCCAGTGACAGGCCGCCGTCCTCATGCAGCAGCAATGCCTCGCGCTGCACGAACGGCAGTGCCGCGATCGCAGCCTTCAGTTCGCGCGAGACCGCGCGCCGCTCGGCAATCGCCTGCGGCTCGAGGGCAGCCTCGGCAGGCAGCCATTCGGCCAGCGTCACGCCTGATGCACCGTGCGCTTCGTCGATCGACAGCACCCCGCCTTCATGGCTGCGCCGCATGAGGTCGATCACCCGGTTACGAGCGATCTGGAACAGGAAGGTGCGGAACTTCGCGCTCGGCTGGTAACGGCCCCGCGCGCCGATCAGGTTCATCCAGACATCCTGGAAGACCTCGTCCGCCTCGGCCCGGTGCCTGCACTGGCGCAGGATGAAGCGGTAGAGCCCGGCACGATGGCGCTCGTACAGCCGGTCGAAGGCCGCCGCATCGCCGTCGCGATAACGCAGCATCAGTTCCTCGTCTGTACCGCCTTCGGCGCACGCATCGAGCGCGTCCCCGGGTGGCTGCCCGGGTGATGGCTGCACGGCGCGGACCACGCCCGCATCAGGCAGCCGTCCGGCGGCGTCCAGCGCACTGTCCATTGGCGGCACTGCGCGCCGGCGCGCGTCAGTCCAGTGCCAGCGTCACCCGCGGCTCGAAGGCGAAGCCGCTGGCGGTGACGCCCTCGCGCAGGAAGGCGAGGCCCTGCTCGGCGAGCACGGCCTCGCCGCGCACGCCCAGTTCGATGTAAGGGCGTTCGGCGATGCGCGGCAGGCTGAACAGCTTCAGCGCCGGATACCGACCGATGCAGGCGTTCATCAGGTCGATCAACTGGCTCTCCCCGGCACCGTAGACGAGGATCGCGATATCCACCTCGGGCACCCGCGCCAGGTGCGGGTAGACCGTGTCGAGCACCCATTCGAGCATCGGCCATGCCATCTGGGGGAAACCCGGGAAGAAGTGCACGTTGCGGAAGGTGAACCCCGGGATGCGGTTGTACGGGTTCGGGATGATCGAGCTGCCCATCGGGAACTCACCCATGGCCAGCCGGTGCGGCGTGACTTCGGCACCCCAGCGCCCGCGAATCTCGCGTTCGGCCTCCGGGTGCAGTTCCAGGCCGACGCCGCCCGCCGCCGCCGCGCACTGCCGCGTGTGGTCATCGGGTGTCGCGCCTATGCCGCCGAACGAGAACACGATGTCGTCGCTGGCGAGCGCGCGGGCCAGCGCATCGGTGATGCGCGCAGGCTCGTCCTGCAGGCAGGTCGACCAGGAGAGCTCGAGCCCTCGCCTGCCGAGCGCCGCCACGACGGTCGGGAAGTGCTTGTCCTGCCGCTTCCCGGTGAGGATCTCGTCCCCGATGATGATGCTTCCAAATCCCGTTGCCATTGCCGTGATTCCTCCGGAGCGCCGCCGGGCGGCGTCACGTCATTATGTAGCTTTCCAGCTGCGCGATCTGGAACTGCTGGTCGGAGATGGTCTCCTTCACCAGGTCGCCGATCGACAGTACCCCGATCACCCGCTTGCCTTCGAGCACCGGCAGGTGCCGGCAGCGCTTCTCGGTCATCACCGCCATGCACTGGTCGACGGTCTGGTCAGGTCCGACGCAGACGACCTTGGGGGTCATGATTTCCGACACGCGGATGTCGCGCGAGGACTTGCCAAGCAGGATGACCTTGCGCGCGTAGTCGCGTTCGGAAAGCATGCCGACCAGGACCTGCCCGTCGAGTACCACCAGCGCGCCGATGTCGTGCTCGGCCATTCGCTCGAGCGCCTCGAACACGCTCGCATCCGGCCCGATCGACACGATGCCCGGCTTCTCTTCGATCAACTGCCTGGCTGTCTTCATGGCTCCCTCCCGTGGCACTCGGGGCCGGACGCGCCGTGGCGATCACGCCGCCCGTCCGCTGGAAGTATGAGCGCCCCATGTGCGGCTGCCAATAGTCGAGAGCGACAGGGTGGAGAGCGACAGGGTGGAGAACGACAGGGTGAAGAACGACATGGTGGCAACCGACAGGGTGGCAACCGATGTGCCCGACCAATGGCGGGGAGGCAGCCAGGCCCCGCTGGAGCGGGCACGAACAAAGGCCCCGCCGGAGCGGGCATGAACAAAGGCCCCGCCGGAGCGGGGCCTGCACCTGCTACTTCGAGTCCGCGCCGGGACCCGCGCTGCGCGGCGGGATCTTCAGGCTGAGGATCATCGACGCGGCCAGCACGGTGATGACGACACCGAGCGATACGTACACCGGGATCTTGTAGACGTCCAGCAGCAGCATCTTGGTGCCGATGAAGATCAGGATGATCGCGAGGCCGTAATTGAGCAGGTGGAACTTGTCCTTCATGTTGGCGAGCAGGAAGTACATCGCACGCAACCCGAGGATCGCGAAGATGTTCGACGTCAGCACGATGAACGGGTCGAGCGTGATGGCGAAGATCGCCGGGATCGAATCGACCGCGAACACCACGTCGATGACGCCGATCATGACCAGCACGACGAACATCGGCGTTGCGTACTTCACCCCGTCCTTCAGCACGAAGAACTTCTCGCCGGCGTACTCGCGCGTGATCTTCATCTTGCTGCGCAGGAACTTGAGCATCGGATTCTGCTCGAGGTCAGGTTCGTCATCCGCATGCGCCCACATCTTGTAGCCGGTGTAGACGAGGAACGCGCCGAACACGTACAGGATCCAGTGGAAGTGCTGGATCAGCCAGACGCCGACCAGGATCATGATCGCGCGCAGGATGATCGCCCCGATGATCCCGTAGATCAGTGCACGCCGCTGGTACTCGGGTGGCGTCGCGAAGAACGTGAAGATCATCAGGAACACGAAGATATTGTCGACCGCGAGCGACTTCTCGATCAGGTAGCCGGCGAGGAATTCGAGCGATTTTTCCCAGGCGACGAACCAGCCGAAGTCGGCCCCGAACCGGGCCACGTACTCGGGCGCGCTGTATTTGTCCCACAGGTAGAAGAACAGCAGGCCGTTGAACACGAACGACAATGCGATCCAGAGGATCGACCAGTTCAGTGCTTCCTTGACACCGACCGCCTTCGAACCCTTGCGTTCGAGCAGCAGGATGTCGATCGCCAGCGCGATCACGACAAACAATGCGAATGCACCCCACATCCAGGGTTCTCCTACCTGGATCTCGAAATCTGCAGCCTGTTCTAGGTTCATCTCTTTTCGCTCGGTACACCTGCCCGCGATCGCGCGCGCGAACGCCGGGCAGGCGATCGCGGACAGCGACTCGTCAGGAATCGTTCATTCTCGGTGGCGCCAATGGCGTGCTTGTTCGACAGCGGGACCGGCATACGCACTCGCAGCAACCGCTGCTGAGGACGTTCAGGCCCTGTGTCTTTGACAAAGCCTGTCGGCAAAGTTTCAGGTCCGGCGAAAATTTCTTTTCGCGGTGCCGCCCGATCCTGCCCCCGATCCGGCTCAGCTCGAGGCCAGGATCGCCTCGGCGCGTGCGATCAGCTGCTCTGCCTGCCGGATGCTGACGATGTCCAGCATGCGGCCATCGAGCGAGACCGCACCCTGGCCCGAGGCTGCAGCCGACCGCATCGCCTCGATGATGCGGCGCGCATGGGCGACTTCGTCGTCGCGCGGGCTGAACACCTCGTTGACCGGGCCGATCTGCGCCGGGTGGATGCACATCTTGCCTTCGAAGCCGAGTGCCGCTGCGCGATGCGCGCTGGCGAGCAGGCCTTCGGTATCGCGAAAATCGGCGAACGGGCCGTCGAGCGGACGCAGGTTCCATGCACGCGCCGCGACCACCAGCCTCGAATGCACGGCATGCCAGGGATCGCCCCAGTGGAAGCCGCGCGCGCCGCCTGGCTGCCCGGCGGCCGGATCGGTCAGCACGCCGTAATGCGGCGTGACGCCACCGATCGATGTCGTGCGCATTCGCGTGGATGCCGCGAAGTCGCCGCTGCCGAAGGTGATGCCTTCGAGACGCGATGCGGGCTGGGTGCCCGAGCCTGCAATCGATTCGATGTTCGCGATGCCCATCGCGCTCTCCACCAGCGCCACCAGGCCGGTGCGTTTCGACCGGCCAGCCTCCATTTCAACCTGACCGACAAGCATCTCGACCGCATGCAGGTCGGCCGCAGTGCCGACCTTGGGGATGATCAGCACATCGATGCGCGGACAGCGCCCGACGATGTCGATCACGTCGCGGAACATGAACGGCGTGTCGAGTCCGTTGATCCGAACCTCGACCGTCCTGCGTCCCCAGTCGATCCCGTTCAGCGCATCGACCACGTTGGCGCGGGCAGTCGCCTTGTCGGCGAAGGCCACGGCGTCCTCGAGATCGAGGTAGACCGCGTCCGCGGCCGAGCGGGCGGCCTTCTCGAACATCTTCGGCTGGGAGCCGGGCACGGCCAGTTCGCTGCGGAACAGGCGGGTCGGGCGGGCGGCTGCGGGGTCTGACATCATGAGGCAGGGTGGTCGTGGCTCGTGGGTGGCGTGGAGTATAGCCAGTCGCCCCCGTCTACCCTCGGTCGTCACTGGCTGCCCTGCCATGCCGGAACGGGCCGAACAGGCCACGGCCGGGCAGCGTTCGCCGTCGCGGTCCCGACACCCTGCGATGCGACACCGCTAAAGATGGCGCCGCAGCGTTCGTTATAGTGTGCATATGATCGTCCCGTCCCTCCTGCGTCGCCCCCGCCCGTCACCCGCGCATCGGGATGCCGCCGGCTGCGCGGCAGCCACGCCGTGCCTGTCCATGTACCCGCCCCTGTACCTGTCGCGCAGGCATGCGACCTGGCCTCGGGCACTGGCCGCCTGCGTCGTCATGCTGCTGGCCACGGGCTGCAGCACGACGCCGACCGAACTCGCGAACCGGGTACTGCCCAGCAGCGTACTCGTGCCGGATTACTCCCTGCCGGTCAGCCGCTCGCTGAGTATTCCGCTCGAATCGGCGGTCGCAGCCGCACTGGTGTACTGGTTCGTCGACCCGCTGGGCCCCAACTGGGAAGTCGCCGAGCGCCAGATTTCGCCGACGCTCGTGCACCTGTCCCTGCGCAAGAAGCGCGTCACGACCGGCGGCGACGGCGAGCCGCCGCAGATCGTGCGGCGCCGCGCGACCGAGCTGGCGCAGAAGGCCGGCCTCGGCGGCTACCAGATCCTCGAGTACACCGAATCAACAGAATCGGAGACCATCGGCGCCCGGCGCGTCACCACTGCGCTGGTGCAACTGACCGACGCGCGGCCGGTACGCATACCCTGAGCGTGGCGCCGGGCGGATCGCCGGGTGGGTCGCCTCCGCCACGACAGTCGCCTCTGTCGCATCAGTCGCGCCGGACGATACCGAGGATGGCCGACGAGTCGAGCCGCTCGCCGCCGGCCTTCTGCAGCGCGCTGAAGGTCTGCGTGGCAATCGCAGCGCCCGGCAGCGCAATGCCGGCGCGGCGCGCTGCATCGAGCACGATGCGCAGGTCCTTCCAGTGCAACCTCGACTCCACGCCGGCCCGAGTATCGCCGCTGGCCATCTTCGGCCCCATCACCTCGAGCATGCGGCTTGCCGTCGCGCCACCGCGCAACGACTCGAGCAGCACCTGCGGATCGATGCCATGCGCACCGGCCAGGCAGAACGCCTCGGCCATGCCCTGCAGCGTCACGCAGATCGCGAGCTGGTTGGCGGCCTTGGCCACCTGCCCCGCACCGCTGTCGCCCACGTACACCAGCGTACGGCCCACCGACTGAAGCAATGGCCGCGCGCGTTCGAACGCATCGGCATCGCCACCGGCCATGATCGACAGCGAACCGGCAATCGCGCCCGCCTCGCCACCGGACACCGGGGCATCGAGCATCTGCACCGATTGCCTTGCCAGTCGCGCGGCACACGCGCGGGCGGTCGACGGCGAGATCGTGCTGTGGTCGATCACCAGCGTGCCCGGCGCCAGCCCCTCGGCAGCACCGCCCGGACCGAACAGTACCTGCTCGACATCCGCATCGGCGGTGACCATCGTGATGACGGCATCGCAGCGCGCCGCGAGCGCCGCCGGCGAATCGCAGGCCGTTGCGCCGTCGGCGACCAGCGATGCGGCCGACGCCGCACGCCGCGCATACACCGCGACCGGAAAGCCGGCGCGCATCAGGTTGGCCGCCATCGGCCGGCCCATCACGCCCAGCCCTATGACGCCCACGCGCATCGCTTGCCCCAGGTCGGATGCCGGCGCAGTTGTCCCTGTCTCGTACACTGTCTATTTCTTCCCGTGATAGACGGCGTCGGGCTGCCCGGGCCAGCCGAGCTCGATCGCCTTGCGCAATTCGCCCAGTGTCGCGAAACCCTGGCGAGGGATCGCCTCGTGGACGATGCCCTGCCGCCGGTTGACCTCTTTGGACACCCCGGTGATCGCATGCAGCGACCAGCCCTGGAGCGCCAGGTCATCGGGCAGTTCGGGCGGCGTCTTCGCTTCGTTGCGCCAGCTGCCGCGAAGGCTGGTGTTGTTCGTGCCCTTCGGGTCGGTGCGCGAGCGGCTGACCAGCAGGAGGTCGAACTCGACCGATTCGCCGTTGCGCCGCACCTTGCCGCTGAGCTGCCACGGCGGCAGGAAGGTGCCCGAGGCGCTCGGCGTTTCGATCGACAGAGGCTGCGCGTCGTCCTTCACGCTCACCGTGCGCTCGCGCCGCAGCGACTGGGGCCCGTCGGGTACGGCACGCTCGAGCACGCGCAGGGTCAGGTTGAGCAGCAGCGTCGGCCCATCGACCGCAGGCATCAGGCCACCCTGTCGCGCGAGCACGAGGTCGCGCGTGAGCAGTGCCTTCTGTCCGATGATCAGGACCGTGCCCGACTGCGGCCCGGCCTTGCGCTGTTCGTCGAGCACCAGCCGGATGTCGTTGCCGGACGTGCGCTCGAAGCGCCAGCGCGCCTTGAAGCCGGCCTTCGGTTCGGCCGCATCCAGGGTGATGAGGTTGCCGCCGTACCAGGCCGCGCCGGGCTTCCGGGCGGCCGCCTCGCGGTCGACCGCCGTTGCCGGCGGTCGGGCCGGCGCCTGGCTCGACATCGGTGGCGGCATCTGTCCCAGCGCGACACCGCTTCCAGGCAGCAGCATCGCGGCGAGCAGCCCGCTGATGCCGCGTCGTCGCAGGCAGCCGCGCCCGGCCCGGGCGGTCATCGCGTCTCCCCGGCCATGCGCTCGAGCACCTTCACCAGCGCGGACGAGTCGAGCGCACCCTCGCCAGCGCCCACCAGCGCGTTCAACTGCTGCGCGACCAGCGCACTGCCGGGCAGGTCGAGTCCGAGCGCATGGGCCTCATCGACGACTACCCCGAGCGCGTCGGCATGCGTACCGGCCATCAGGCCCAGCGAGAAATCGCGCGACAGCATGCGCGAACCGTGCACGTCCAGCACATGGCTGGCGGCAAAGCCGCCGGCCAGCGCTGCACGCACGCGTGCGGCATCGGCGCCCAGCCGACGTGCGAGCGTCAGCGCCTCGGCCACGGCTTCCAGGGTGAGCGCCTCGACGATGCGGTGGCAACCGGCAACGACACGCCCGGCACCGACAGCGCCAACGTGACGGACATCGGCATCGACCAGCGACAGCAGCGGCCGCGCTCGTTCGAACGCATCCACGCTGCCACCGGCGCGCAGGCCGATGCCGGCGCTCCCGCCTACGGCGCGGTCGACCTGCGCCACGTCGAGCAGGTCGATGCCGAACGCGGACAGGCGCGCAGCCACCGCCTGTACCTCGCGCGGCGCGAGCGCGCCGAGGTCCACCACCAGCAGGTGCTGCAGCGACGCCCGCGCCAGGCCGTCGAATCCGGCCAGCAGGGCGTCGGCCTCGGCGGGCGAAGCGAGTGCGGTCAACAGCAGGTCGCAGCCCTGCGCCAGCGCAGCAGGAGCCGCAGACCAGGCAGCGCCGGCCGCGAGCAACCCCGCCACGTCCGCGCGCGCGGACGCATGAACCGACAACGGATACCCTGCGCCCAGCAGTGCCGGTCCGATGCGACCGGCCAGCCCCGACCCGCCACCGGCGGCGAGCCCGATGCGCGGCAGTGTTGCGTCGGCCGGACCGGTCACTTGTTCTTCTTCTTTTTCTTGCGATCCTTCGACCCCGACTTCCCCTTGCCACCGGACTCGCCATAGCCGACGTCGCGTACCTCGGTGTTCATCTTGACGTCGTTGCGACGCTGGGTGGCGATCAGCTCACCGGTCTGGAAGTAGTCGCCGGCCACGGCCAGTTCGGCCGCCTTGTCGAACTCGGGCGACCATTCGCCGAGCGAGTAACCGAACCAGGGCGCCTGCGGCCGCAGCGGTGGCAGGCCGAGTTCCTCCCAGATCTTCTTCGCGTTCTCCATGAACTCGCGCTTGGGCAGCGAGATCGGCGGGAACTTCTCCTTCAGCGTGGCATCGATCAGTACCGACGCATCGGTGCCGCCGTTGCGCTTGCTGCGCGGGCCATGGCCCTGGTCGCGATGGGCGAGGATCTCGATGTCGAGCGCCGGGTTTGCGCGGTAGGACATCGCCCACAGCAGCGCATCGGCGTTGTTCGGGTCGATGTCCTCGTTGACCGCGATCACGTACTTGCCGGCGGCACGGTGCAGCGAGGCCGCGCCGTACATCGCGCGCCAGATCTCGTTGCGCGGCGTGTTCGTGTCCATGATCAGCGCGACCACCTTGCGCAGGTTGGTCAGCGGCTCGTGCATCACCACCTTCTTCACGCCCTGGATGCCCAGCACGTTCCTGAGGTGGTTGTGGAACAGCGGCTCCATCGCGACGCGCTTGATCAGGCTCGACTCGCTCGGGGTCACCTGCGAGATGATCGACGTGAGGATCGCTTTCTTCTTGCGCGTGATGCAGGTCACGTCCATGAACGCATTGAATTCCTGCAGGTTCACATGGCCGTGCGACTCGCCGAACGGGGCCTCGGGTTCGAGCCATTCGGTGTTGATGAAGCCCTCGATCACGATCTCTGCCTCGGCCGGCACCAGCAGGTCGACCGTCTTCGCGCGCACCACGTTGACCGGCGCGCCGACCAGGCCGCCTGCGACATGGAATTCGTCGACCGTCTCGGGCAGCTTCTGCACCGACGTGAACGTGATGCAGGGCGGCGCGCCGAGCACCACGGCGGCGGGCAGCCGTTCGCCGCGCGCCTTCGCCTTTTCCCAGTGGATGTAGATGCCGGGGCGCAGTTCCAGCGAAGGATTCATGCCCAGCCGCCGCTGGCCCTTCACCTGGCCGCGGTAGTTGCCCATGTTCTGCACGCCGGTCTCGGGGTCCTTCGTGATGTACTGCGACAGCGTCGTGTACGGCGCGTTGTCCCAGCCCGGGGTCGAGATCGGCACCGGGATCGCATCGAGGCCCATGCCCGGCTTGTCGAGGTCGTCGCCCATGATCACGATCTCGTGGCAGGGCGCGTTCTCGACGATGCGCGGCGGAATCGGGTTGGCGGCCGCCTTGTTCCAGGTGGCGTCGATCTGGTCGAGTTCGCAGCCGATGCCGATCCGGTAGATCTCGCGGTTGGCCGCGAGCGCACCGATCACCACGGGGATGTCGTACTTGCGGCCCTTGGTGTCGACCACGTTGTTGAACAGGAAGGCCTTGCGGTCCTTCTCTTCGATGCCGCCGCGGAACTGCCAGCGCACCAGCGGGTGCATCTCGGTGTCCTTGTTGATGGGCCGGTCGACCGTCACCAGCAGCCCGGCCTTGTCGAGCGCGGCGATATGGTCGTGGAGGTCGGGGTAGGTGCGGGGCAGCGCGGTACTGGCCTTCCTGGCAGCAGGGCGCTGCGCGGCCGTCCGGGGGGATGCCGCGGATGCGGCCCTCTTGCTGCGGGGCACGACCTTCGCGCCGCTCTTCTTCACTGCCATGTCGATGAACCCCCTCCGTGGTGGACACCCGTTTATACCAAGTTCGGCCGCCCCTCGCGCGAAGCGGATCTGCGCTGCAAGCGGGCACCGCGGAAGCAGCCATCGAGCAACGCCGCCGCCTCCTTGAACTCGAGCCGTGCGATGTGCCCGGACAGACGGAAGTGGTCGTCCGGATCCAGCCGTCGCTGCAAGGCAGCCGACAGGCCTTCGAAGCACTCGATCGCAGCCATGTCCTGCTGGCGCAGCAGGGCCGCCAGACGCAGCGCCGACTCGGGATGGAAGTCGTCCTCCCGTACCGCATCGCCAGCGGGCGACCCGCTTGCCCCGGAACCGGCTACCGGCCAATCGCCCGGTGCGGAGAAGCGCGATTCGGCCGCTGCCTTCAACCGCCCGATGGCCGCCTCCAGGCGTGCCATCGTCGCCGGCAGCAGTGCGGCATCCTCGCGACGGCACAGCGCTTCGGCCTCGGCCGCCAGCGCATGGATGCCGTTGGCGCCGAGCATCCCCGCCGAGCCTTTGAGACGGTGCATGCGCATCGCGCACTCGGCGAAGGCAGTGCCATCCATCGGGCCGGCAGGCAGGTCGACGTTGACGGAGTCGCGCAGCCAGCGCACCAGCATGCGTCGGAACAGCGCTGCATCGTTGCCCATGCGTCTGCGTGCATCGTCGGTATCGATGCCGTCGATCTGCAGCCACTCGCCATCGCCGGCGACTGCGGTCGGGACACCCGTCGGGACACCAGTCGGGACAGCGGTCGGGGGCATCTCGATCGGCGGCGGATTACGCAGGTGGCCCAGGATGCATGCGACTGCCGTCATCGCGTCGAACGGCTTGCCGAGGAAGTCGT
>CAIQON010000183.1 GCA_903873475.1 uncultured bacterium | reverse complement strand
CGTCCAGCGTCTTGCAGTCGATGCACAGCGTGGCGGTCGGACGGGCCTCCAGGCGCTTGAGACCGATCTCGATGCCGCAGCTGTCGCAGTAACCGTATTCGCCGCCGTCGATGCGCGCGATGGTCTCGTCGATCTTCTTGATCAGCTTGCGCTCGCGGTCGCGGTTGCGCAGCTCGAGCGCCATGTCCGACTCCTGGCTGGCCCGGTCGTTAGGGTCGGCGAAGATGGTGGCTTCGTCCTGCATCATCTGAACGGTTCGGTCGATGTCGTGGGACAGCTCGCTCTTGACCGCCGCAAGGATCTTGCGGAAGTGGTCGAGCTGCTTCGCGTTCATGTACTCCTCGTCCTTCTTGGGCTTGTAAGGAGCAACCTTGTTCTGGAAATCGACCGCCATGATCCCTCCGGGAGTCACGAGGACACCGCCCGCCGGGCCGACCCGTTCGCCGCCCACCCGCCTGACAACGCCACCCAGTAGAAAAGCTAAACGCGTTTGATAGCATGAAGTCAAGATGCCTGCAAGCGGCGAAGTGGCAACGAATGCGCCTGCACTCAGCCCTCACGCGGGGCACGCGATGGCCACTCGCGTAGAATGGCGTCGGTGGGTGCCCGTAGCTCAATCGGATAGAGCACCGGCCTTCTAAGCCGGCGGTTGCGCGTTCGAGTCGCGCCGGGCACGCCAGCGCGCCAACCGCGCGCAACACATCTGTCGCGCCAAGTGGGTCGCGCAGAAGCCGAACGCTCGCTATAATCGCGGGCTGGTCAGGTCAGTGGTGGCTGTAGCTCAGCTGGTAGAGTCCCGGATTGTGATTCCGGTTGTCGCGGGTTCGAGTCCCGTCAGCCACCCCACCCCCAGTGATGCGCCGTACTGCCCGAGGGCGCTCGTCGCCGATCGCGTCTTGCGGGTGGACGAGAAGCCGTGCGTACGACGAGGTACGACCACCCACGACCAGGCACGACCACCCACGACTCCTCCTCAGGAGGGCCATTGACGGCCCGCGTTTTTCGCTATTCTCGGCGCTGGCTTACAACGACACAAGGCAAACGATGGCCACGCTGCTGAAGGAAGCACATGTGCGCGAACTGCTGACCATGGCAGACGCGCTGCCCGCCGTCGAACAGGCGTTCCGCGATGTCTCGACTGGCGATGCGGTGAACGTTTCGCGCCATCGGGGCGCGCTCAAGGGCGTGACGGTCAACGCAATGGGTGCGATCTCGAACGCGCTCGACCTGATGGCGATGAAGGTCTACCCGATCGTGCGCCAGGACATCACCGTAGGCTCCAGTTTCCAGGTCCTCTGCTGGCGCATCTCGACCGGTGCGCTGGTAGGGGTACTGGAGGCGGAACTGCTCGCGCAGATCCGCACCGGCGCGGCCACCGGTGTCGCGACGCGCTTCATGGCACGGCCGGACAGCCGTGTGATGACCCTGTTTGGCGCAGGCTGGCAGGCGCGGGCGCAACTCGAGGCGGTATGCCAGGTGCTGCCGTCGATCGAGCGGGTGAACGTGGTCGGCCGATCCCCGGATCGGGTGGCGTCGTTCATCGCCGACATGGCTGCCGCGCTGGGACCCGACGGGCCTCGAATGGTGGCGGCGACCGATGTCGAGGCTGCCGTGCGCGAGGCCGACGTGGTGACGACGATCACCGGCTCCAAGGTTCCATTGTTCGATGGGGCATGGCTTTCGCCCGGGGTGCACGTGAATGCGGCCGGATCGAACTTCTCCGAGAAGCGGGAACTCGATGCGCTGGCGGTGCAGCGCGCGAGCCGCATCGTCGCCGACGACGTCGAGGTCGCCCGGATCGAGAGCGGCGACCTGATCGCGACGCCGGGCCTCGACTGGACGCGGGTCGTGCCGCTGTCCGACGTGGTTGGCGGCCGCCAGCCGGGGCGCGCGGACGCCGACGAGATCACGCTGTTCGAGTCGCAGGGTCTCGGCCTGGAGGATCTCGCCGTGGCGGCCGTGCTGCTCGAGCATGCCGCGAAGCGCGGCGTCGGCATCGACATTCCATTGCAGTGACCCGGCGCCTCCGCCCGGCGGTAGCGCTACACTCTGTGGTGCGTGCATGCGCCGCCGCCCCGACTTTTTCCGGAATCCTGCCCATGTTCAGAGATCGACAGACTGGTCTTTTCCGTGCAGTCCTGCCCAGGCTGCTTGGCGTCGTGCTCCCGGCGGTGCTTTGTGCCAGCGCCGGTAGCGCACTGGCCGCCGAAGGCGCCAGGTTTCCGATACAGCCGATGCGCATGCTGGTCGGATTTGCACCGGGCAGCCTGACCGACATCCTCGCGCGCACGGTCGGCCAGAAGATGACCGACACCTGGGGGCAGCAGGTGGTGGTCGACAACCGTCCGAGCGGCGGTGGCGTGGTCGCGTCGCAGACCATGATCAACGCCAACCCCGATGGCCACACCATGCTGATGGTGTCGGCGCAGCATGCGATCAGCGCGACGCTGTTCGCGAAGCTGCCCTACGACACGGTGCGCGATTTCGCCGGCATCTCGCAGGTGGTGACCGGTGCGCATGTGCTGGCGGCCAGCAACAGCCTCGGGGTGAAATCGGTGAAGGAACTGATTGCCGCGGCGAAGGCGAAGCCGGGCCAGATCAGTTACGGCTCTGCGGGGGTAGGCAGCGGCGCGCACATCAACGGCGAGATGTTCAACCTCGAGGCTGGGATCAACGCGCCCTACATTCCCTACAAGGGACCGCTGGAGGCAATGAACGACACGATGAGCGGGCGCATCGGATTCACCTGGCTGTCGCTGGGCGTGGCCGCACCGTTCATCCGCGACGGGCGGGTGGTCGCGCTGGGCGTGAGCACGCCGAAGCGCTCGCCGATGTTCCCGAACCTGCCGACGGTGGGCGAGGGATTGCCGGGGCACGAATTCGACCAGTGGTTCGGGCTGCTGGGCAATGCGAAGGCACCGCGCGCGGTCATCAACCAGGTGTCGAAGGAGGTCGCGCGCATCGTGGAGTTGCCCGATGTGCGCGAACGGCTGCAGAACCTCGGGACCGACCCGAAGTCGAGCTCCCCTGAGGCGTTCGACCGCTTCATCCGATCGCAGATCGAGCGCCTCGGTAAGGTCATCAAGGCCGCCAGCATCAAGAGCG
>CAIQON010000182.1 GCA_903873475.1 uncultured bacterium | reverse complement strand
GGCTCGACCGGCGCCGGCCCGGCATCCGTGGCGGTCTCGGCGGCCAGGGTGGACGCGGCCACGATGCGTGCATCGACCTGCTGGAAGAGCGCGACCAGGCGTCCGAGGTCTGAGCCGACGCGCTCGAACGCCCGCTCGATGGCCGGGTAATGGCGCGCGTAGGTCATGCGGTTCGCCAGAACGATGTTGTTGAGGCTGCCCGTCGGTGAGCCTGTCGCCGTTTCCGCCCGGGACAGCAGCACCGCGCGTGCGCGCAGCAGGCCGGCCTGGTCGATTTCACCGCGCGCATGCCGTTCATGAAGTGCGGCCACCTGCTGGTAATGATGCAGGTTGAGCGGGATGCGGCCTGCATTGTGCAGCGCGTAATCGCGGATGGCACGTCGCTCCGCCGCGCTCCAGGGCCCGGGCTGTGTCGCCATCTCCGTCATGGCCCGGTAGCTGATGAGTTCGCACAGCGGTTCCTCGATGCCATAGGGCAGCGTGAACTGGTCATGGCAGTCCTCGTGCACGACCAGATAGATCATTCGCGGCACGCCGCTGGCGATCATCGACGGCGTCACCGGCGATGCGACTTCGCCGACCGCCTCCGACATGCCATGGTAGGACTCCATGGGCGGGGGAACATCGCGGCATTGCTCCGGCGTGGCCACGTCCAGCCATTCGATCGCCGGGTCTTCGTACGAGTAGGGCAGCACCAGCTTCGAGGCGCGGCCGCAATACGGGAAACCGGGCAGGTCCGCGCTCGCATGCGTGAAGTTGGCGGTCGGGACGAAGCCGATGCGGTAGGTGAAGGCCTTTGCCTGTGCGATCGTCTCCTGCCATGGCGTTTCCCGTTCGACCCGCCGCCCGTCGTCTGCGCTGTCGCGTTGCGCGCAACCGACCACCGCCAGCAGGACCATCGTCAGCAGCGTGCGCAGCGTCCGCCAGGCGGGCGATCCGGCCCTGCCGTTACCGCTGCCTCGCGATCGGGATGTCATGGGCACCCGCGCTGCGCTCAGAGCGGCTCGACCGAGATGCCGGCCTTTCGCACCACGCTCGACCAGGTGGCGCGGTCGCGCGCGATCCGGGCCTGCAGGTCGGCCGGCGATCCGGCCTCGAGTTCGATGCCCTGGCTGGCGAACTGGGCTCGGGCCTCGGCGGTGTCGACGAAGCGCCGTATCTCGGCGTTCACCCGGTCGACGATCTGCGTCGGCGTACCGCGCCGGGTGACCAGCGAGAACCAGGTTGCCGCCTCGTAGCCGCGATACCCTGCCTCCGCGACGGTTGGCAGTTCCGGCGCGATCGAAAGGCGCCTGGGCGAAGTGACGGCGAGTGGGCGAAGCTTTCCGGCCTTCACGTGCGGCAGGGCCGACAACGGCACGTCGAATTTCAACGGCACCGCGCCCGACAGCAGGTCGGGCAGCCCGGCCGAGCCACCCTTGTACGGAATGTGCTGCATCTTCACGCCAGCCATCGTCATGAACAGTTCGACCGACACATGGGTGATGTTGCCGTTGCCCGATGACTGGAAGTCGAGCTTGCCCGGGTTGGCGCGGGCGTATTCGGCAAGGTCTCGCATCGAGCGGATCGGCAGCGACGGATGCACTACCACCATCAGTGGCGATGCACCGACCATGCCGATCGGCGCGAGGTCGCGCTCGACGTCGTAGGGCAGCTTCGGATAGAAGATCGGGTTCATCACCATGCCGTTGAAGCCGCCCATCAGCAGGGTGTAGCCGTCGGGCGCCGCCTTCGCCTGGAGTTCGAACGCGATGATGGTGTTCGCACCCGGCCGATTGTCGAACACGACCGGCTGGCCGATGCCCTCCGAGATGCGCACGCCGACGGCGCGTGCCAGCAGGTCGGTCGATCCGCCGGGGGTGAACGGAATGATCATGCGCACCGGCCGTGCCGGCCAGGCCTGGGCGTGCACTGGCCAGACGGGCAGGAGCCCGGCGATCACGCCGCCGAGCAGCCCGGCGATTACCCCGAGATGCACCGCGCCGGCGCCGGACATGGGACGGACGTTCATCATGCGAGGGAGCGTGGCGGCACGAAGGCGTGGTAGTGGCGTTCGATCAGCGAGGCGAAGCGGATGGTCGACAGGTCGGCATACTGCGGGCCGATGATCTGCACGCCAGTGGGCAATCCGTCGTCGGTGATCGCGATCGGCGCCATCGTCGCCGGCAGGCAGCCGAGGCTGGCGAAACCCATCCAGAATATCTGTTGCACGTCGGCCATCGGTTCGCCGTCGATGTCGATCATGCGCTCCCAGCGCCGCCCCGAGGCGTTCTGCGGATAGGCGACGGTCGCGGCACCCGGGCACAGCAGCAGGTCGTGGCTGCGGAAGAAATCGTCCCAGACCAGGCGCATCCGCTGGCGCTCGTTCTCGAGCAGCATCCATTCGCGGTGCGCGAGCGTGTTGCCGCGCAGCTGGTCGGCGGCATAGCTGCGATCGTCCGCCGACAGTGTGTCCCGTTCGGCCACTGCAGCGCGGAAGCCGGCATCGTCGAAGGCGCGCATCGAAGTCGCCGCCCGCCGCAGCAGCACGTACAGCCGGTCGTGCGCCGCGACGTCGAAGGGCAGTTCGACCGGCATCTTCACCTTCGCGCCCTGCCGTGCGAGGAACCGGCCGAGTTTCACGATCTCGTCGGCGACGACGTGGGACACGCGGGTCGCCGGGTGCGACGGCAGGACCGCGATGCGCAATCCCTTGAAGCCGTCGAAGGCCGGTGCCGGCAGCGAGAGCCGGTAGGCGCGGGCCTCGTTGCCGGCTGGACCGGCGGTTGCCTTCAGCGCGATCGCGAGGTCACCCGCCGAACGTGCGAGCGGACCGACCACCGAGATCTCCGGTGGCGACCAGAAGCCGGGCAACGCGTGGCCGCGGCCCGGTACGATCGCGTAGCTGGTCTTGTGGCCGTAGATGCCGCACATCTGCGACGGGCCGCGGATCGAGCCGCCGATGTCGGACCCGTATTCGAGCGCGCTGATGCCGGCGGACAGCGCGCTCGCCGCGCCGCCGGAGGAGCCACCGGGCGTCAGCCCTGCGCCCCAGGGGCTGTTGGTGGTGCCGTACACCGGATTGAAAGTTTGCCAGTCGGCGAGCATGACCGGCACGTTGCTCTTGCCCCAGATCACTGCACCTGCCCCTCGCAACCGCTCGACGACGAGCGAATCGCGTACGGCGATGTTGCCTCGGTGTGCCTCCAGGCCCCAGGTGGTCGGAAGCCCTGCGACATCGAACGATTCCTTCACCGTCATCGGTACGCCGGCCAGCGGCCCGGGCCGCTCGCCGCGCGCGATCGCGCGGTCGATCGCGCCGGCCTGCCGCCTCGCCTTCGCGAGGTCGGTCGCGACGATCGCGTTCAGCGACGGATGCAGCCTGCGCTGACGGTCCAGGAAGTAGTCGAGTGCATCGCGCGCAGAGAACTCGCCGCGCGCGATGCGGCGGGCGATCGAGGCCGCGGAGTCGAAGGCGATCGGGCGCATCGGGTCCGTCCTACACCGGATCCCAGCTGAACACGTCCTGCGAGCGGTCCAGCGGGAAGAACGATTTCGCCAGCGAGGGCATGGCATGTTCCGCGATCGATTCCGGCGTCCACCCTTCGGACCGATGCACGCTGCGCACCGGCCGCGGCTGGCTGAACAGGAACACTTCGTTGTTGCGCACGCCGAACACCTGCGCGTTGACTTCCCGCGCCGCGTCCGACAGCAGGTACACCGCGAGCGGTGCGATCTTGGCCGGCGTCATCTGCTGCAGCTTGGCCACGCGCGCGACCTGGTCGGGGGTATCGGTCGGGATCGACGCGATCATCCGGCTCCAGGCGAACGGCGCGATGCAGTTCGAGCGCACGTTGAACTTCTGCATGTCGAGCGCGATGGACTTCGACAGCGCGGTCAGCGCCAGCTTGGCCGCGGAGTAGTTGGCCTGGCCGTAGTTGCCGACCAGGCCGGAGGTCGATGTCATGAAGACATAGGCGCCGCTGCCCTGTTCCTTGAAGTGGTTCGCGGCGGCGCGCGCGACATGGTACGAACCGTACAGGTGGACCTTGATGACCGCGTCGAACTCGACTTCGCTCATCTTGTGGAAGAACCGGTCGCGCAGGATGCCGGCGTTGTTCATCACCCCGTCGATGCGTCCGAACGCGGCCAGCGCGCTGCCGACGATGCCTTCGCCACCCTTCGGGTCGGCGACGTTGTCGGTGTTCGCCACGGCGCGGCCGCCGGCGGCAGTGATCTCGTCGACCACCTGCTGCGCCGGGCCGGCGTCGAGGCCTTCGCCGGTCAGCGACGCACCGATGTCGTTCACCACCACTGCAGCGCCTGCGGCCGCGCACGCCAGCGCGAGGTCGCGGCCGATGCCGCCGCCCGCGCCGGTGACCGCGACGACCTTGCCGTCCAGCATGCCCATCCGTGTCTCCTCCTGCGTGTTTTGCCGCACGTGAATGCCGGCGATCGGTACGTACGCGCGGATCAGCGCCCCGGGGTAGCGCCCTGGGTTCAGAACCCGGGGTCAGCCTCTCCGGTCAGCGTCCGGTGGCGGCGTCGCGATACCAGGCGGCGATGATCGCACGCTCGTCGTCGGTGATGCCGGTCAGGTTGCCCGGCGGCATCACCTTCGCCAGTACTGTCTGCTGGTGGATCTTCTGCGCGAGCTGGGCGATGCGCTCGGGCGTGTCGAGCATGATGCCGCCCGGCGGTTGCGCGAACCCCGGCTGCGTGGGCGTGGCTGCGTGACAGGACTGGCAGCGCAGCGCCATCACCTGCTGAACGTCCGCGATCGTCGCCGTGCGCCCGGCGGCGCCCTCGGGTGCCCGCGGCACGATCAGCGCCGCGAGCACGACCACCATGGCTGCCGCGGCCGCCGGCAGCCATGCGATGGTCTGCCCGGCATTGCGCCGGTTGAAGTAGTGCCGGACGACGCCGCCGATCAGGAACACCGCGACCAGTACCGCCCATGCCTGCGGATGGCCGTAGGTCATCGGATAGTGTCCGGACAGCATGATGAACACGACCGGCAGCGTCACATAGTTGTTGTGCACCGAGCGCTGCTTGCCCCAGCGGCCGTACTTCGGATCGGGTACCTCGCCGGCGGACATGGCCGCCACCATCTTCTTCTGGCCCGGGATGATCACCATCGCCACGTTGGCCACCATGATCGTGCCCACCATCACCCCCATCTGCAGGTAGGCACCGCGTCCGCCGAACAACTGCGCGCAGCCCCAGGCGGCCAGAGCGATCAGCACGAAGCCCACCAGTGCGAGCCACCCGTCGTGCCTGCCCAGTGGCGAGCGGCACAGCCCGTCGTAGACCAGCCAGCCGGCGACGATCAGCCCGAGGCTTGCCAGCACTGCGGTCGAGGGCGCGATATCGAGTACGGCGCGGTCGATCAGCATGGTCTCGGCATGCAGGTAGTAGGCGACCACGAACAAGGCGAAGCCGCTGATCCAGGTCCAGTAGGCTTCCCATTTGAACCAGTGCAGGCGCTCCGGCAGCCGGTCGGGCGCGACCACGTACTTCTGCTTGTGGTAGAAGCCGCCGCCGTGGATCGACCAGTTCTCGCCGAGCACGCCCTTCTTCGGCGGGTTCGGGGGATCGAGCGAATTGTCGAGCGCCACGAAATAGAATGAGGCACCGATCCAGACGATGCCGGCGATCACGTGCAGCCAGCGCAGCAGCAGGCTGGCCCAGTCGAGGAGGTAGGCTTCCATGGATTAGCGTCCGCGTTGCAGTGCGGCGATGGTACTACGCGCCCCGTGCGTGCTTTGCGGTACGCTGGCAGGGCTGGACAAAAAATCACGGACCGCGCGCGATCGTCGGGCGGCCGAACCGGAGGAACAAGACCGATGAAGCGTACCGTCGCCGCATTCGCGGCCCATCTCGCATTGCTGCTGTCTATCCCCTCGGTCCTGGCTATCCAGGCGACATCGGTGCAGGCACAGGGAACCGCCTGGCCGAACCGGCCGATCCGGATGCTCGTGCCGTTCGTCGCCGGCGGTTCTTCCGACATCGTCGGACGCAGCGTCGCCATCCGCATGCAGGAGGCGCTCGGCCAGACGGTCATCGTCGACAACCGGCCCGGTGCCAACGGTGCGATCGCCGGCCAGATACTCGCCAAGGCCAGCCCTGACGGCTACACGCTGATGGTCGGGTCGATCGGCGTGTTCGCGATCAACGTCGCGCTGTTCAAGGACCTGTCGTACGATCCGCTGCGCGACTACGACCTGCTGACCGTCGCGGTGCGCAACCCGAACGTGCTGATCACCAGCCAGAAGGTCGCTGCGGCGAGCGTGAAGGACCTGGTCGGCCTGTTGCAGAAGAGTCCCGGCAAGCTGACTTTCGTGTCGTCGGGCACGGGGTCTTCCGACCATCTTTCTGCCGAGCTGTTCTGGCAGCGGACGAAGACCACTGGCATCCATGTGCCGTACAAGGGCGGTGCCGCCGCGATGGCGGACATGGTGGGTGGACAGGTCGATGCATCGTTCCAGAACCTCGGCGCGGCGACCGGCCACATCAAGGCCGGCCGGCTGCGTGCGCTCGCGGTCACCGGCGACCGGCGCTCGCCGCAGTTGCCCGACGTGCCGACGATGCTGGAGCTCGGCTTCCAGGGTTTCGAGGTCTATTCCTGGCAGGCGTTCGCCGCGCCGCGCGGCCTGCCGAAGGACATCCGCAGCCGGATGGAAGGCGCGGTGGTCTCGGCGCTCAAGCTGCCGCAGGTGCGCCAGTCGATGGACGACCTCGGCTTCGAGGTGGTCGCCAATACCGGCGCCGAGTTCGAGGCCTTCCTCCGGGGCGAGATCGCACGCTGGAAGCAGGTCGTGCAGACCGCGAACATCCAGCCGAACTGACGGAGGCTCGATGCTTGCCGCCTGGTACGAAACGAACGGGCCCGCCGCAGAGGTGCTCCAGGTCGGCCAGCGACCCGACCCCGAGCCGGGCCCGCACGAGGTTCGCGTGCGGCTGCGCGCCGCCGCGGTGAATCCCTCGGACGTGAAGGCGCGCGCCGGTTCGCGCAAGCCGATCCCGCCGTACGTGATCCCGGGCAGCGACGGTGCCGGTCACATCGACCGCGTCGGAGCCTATGTCGACCCCGGTCGCGTCGGCGAGCGTGTCTGGATCTACAACGCCCAGTGGGGTCGGCCATTCGGGGCGAGCGCGCAGTTCGTCTGCCTGCCCGAGGCGCTGGCCGTTCCACTGGCTGAATCGCTCGACTTCGCGCAGGGCGCGTGCCTGGGCATTCCCTGCATGACCGCGCACCGCTGCCTGTTCGCCGATGGGCCGGTCGAGGGCCTGAACGTGCTGGTGACCGGTGGCGCAGGCGTCGTCGGCCACCATGCGATCCAGCTGGCGAAATGGGCTGGCGCCCGGGTGGCCGCGACGGTCAGTTCGCCCGAGAAGGCTGCGCATGCACGCGCGGCGGGCGCGGATGTGGTGGTCGACTATCGGCGGTCGGATGTCGTGCGGGACGTTCGGGCGGCGATCGGCGGCATCGACCGCGTGGTGGAGGTCGACCTGGGCGTCAACCTGCCGGTGTCCGCGGAACTGCTGCGGCCCGGCGGAGTCATCGCCGCCTATGCGACCACCGGCAAGCCGGTACCCGAGTTGCCCTATGCAGCGATGCTCTGGAAGAACCCGGTGCTGAGGCAGGTGTTCGTCTACACGATGCCCGATGCCGCGAAGCGCCAGGCGATCGCCGACATCGGCCGCTGGGTGCGTGAATCGAGGTCGTCTGGCGGGCCGATCTTCGCGCTCGCCGGACGCTTCCCGCTGGAGCATGCGGTGGACGCGCACCGTGCAGTGGAATCGGGCACGAAGATCGGGCAAGTTGTGCTCGATATCCCATAGCCCGCAAGAGGCCGAGATGGACGAGCGCGAGCGCGAACTGCTGGACGCAATGGTGAACCGGGTGCTCAGGCATCCGGACGAGGTGAAGGATATCGACGCGCAGCGCGCGGTGCAGCGTCTGGTGGCTGCGCGCGCCGATGCGACCTACCTGCTGCTGCAGCGGGCGCTGGTACTCGAGGTCGCGCTGGCCCGGGCGCACGCCGAGGTAGACCGCCTGCGTGGCGCTGCTGCGGTCGCCGCCAATGATCCGGGGCTGCCGTCCGATCCGCCCGCTGTTGCGGCCGATGCCGCGGCGCGCATCGCGGCCGCCCTGCCTGCACGCGGTTTCCTGCGCGATGCGGCAGTGATCAGCGCAGGGGTGCTCGGGGGCAGCCTGCTGGTGGCCGCCGCCGGCGCGCTGCTCGACGACGACCCGCCGGATGCCGGTGCCGACTTCGACCCCGGCGAGCTGATCTAGGAGCCGCCGAAGAAGTCGCGTACCTTGTCCAGCCAGCCCTTCGCCTGCGGGTTGTGCCGCGACGGGTCTTCCTTCGCGATGGCTTCGAATTCCTCCAGCAGTTCGCGCTGGCGGGCAGTGAGGTTCACTGGCGTCTCGACATACACGTGGCACATCAGGTCGCCGAAGCCGGTGCCCCGCACCTGCTTGATGCCCTTGCCACGCAGCCGGAACACCTTCCCGGTCTGTGTCTCGGCCGGTATCCGGATCTGCGCATGGCCGTCGAGCGTGGGGATCTCGATCTCTCCGCCGAGGGCCGCGGTGGCGATGCTCACCGGCATGTCGCAATGCAGGTCGGTGCCGTCGCGCTTGAAGATCGGATGGGGCTTCAGGTGCATCACGACGTACAGGTCGCCGGGCGGGCCACCATTCGCGCCGGCTTCGCCTTCGCCGGAAAGCCGGATGCGGTCGCCGTCGTCGACGCCTGCCGGGATCTTCACCGAAAGTGTCTTCTGCTGCTTCACGAAGCCGGCGCCGTTGCAGTTCGTGCAGGGCGTCGGCACGACCTTGCCGGTGCCGTGACAGCGCGGGCAGGTCTGCTGGATCGAGAAGAAGCCCTGTTGCATGCGCACCTGGCCATGTCCGTCGCAGGTAGGGCAGCCCACCGGCTTGGTGCCCGGCTTGGCACCGCTGCCGTCGCAGACCTCGCACTTGGCCTGGGTCGGGATGCGGATCTGGGTGTCGGTGCCGCGCGCAGCCTCTTCAAGCGAGATCTCGAGGTTGTAGCGCAGGTCAGCCCCGCGGTAGACGCCGTTGCGGCCACGACCGCCACCCCCGCCGCCGAAGATCTCGCCGAAGATGTCGCCGAACGCATCGGCGAAGCCGCCCATGCCGGCGCCACCGCCGCCGCCCATCGAGGAATCGACGCCCGCATGGCCGTACTGGTCGTAGGCTGAGCGCTTGTTCGGGTCGGACAGCATCTCGTAGGCTTCCTTCGCCTCCTTGAATGCGTCCTCCGCCTTCGGATTGTCCGGGTTCCGGTCGGGATGGTGCTTCATCGCCATCCGGCGGTACGCTTTCTTCAGCGTGTCCTCGTCGGCATCCCGGTTGACGCCGAGTACTTCGTAGTAGTCACGCTTGGCCATCGGTCTTTCTCTTCGACTGCTGCCGGGGCAGGGTTCAGGTTGTTCGGGGCGGAGGGGCGTGTCGCAGTGCGTCCGCCACAAGCGAAAGGCGGCTGATCGCTCAGCCGCCTTCGCCCGGGGGTGCTGCCCGTTACTTCTTCGTTTCCTTCACTTCCTCGAACTCGGCATCGACCACGTTGCCGTCGTCCTTGCCGGCGCTGCCACCGGCACCGGCATCGGCGCCGCCTGCGGCCTTGCCCTGTTCCTGGGCGTACATCTTCTCGCCGAGCTTCTGCGAGGCCGTCGCGAGTATCTGGGTGGCCGCCTCGATCTTCTCCTTGTCGCTGCCCTTGATCGCTTCCTCGGCGTCCTTCAGCGCCGCTTCGATCTTCTCCTTCTCGCCGGCCTCGAGCGTCGCACCGTGGTCCGCCAGGGACTTCTTCACGGTGTGGACCATGCCGTCGGCCTGGTTGCGCGCGGTGACCAGTTCAAGGATCTTCTTGTCTTCCTCGGCGTTCGCCTCGGCGTCCTTCACCATGCGCTGGATCTCGTCCTCGGTGAGCCCGGAGCTCGCCTGGATCTTGATCTTGTTCTCCTTGCCGGTGGCCTTGTCCTTCGCCGAGACATGCAGGATGCCGTTGGCGTCGATGTCGAAGGTGACCTCGATCTGCGGCATGCCGCGCGGCGACGGCGGGATGTCGGTCAGGTTGAACTGGCCGAGGCTCTTGTTGCCGGCCGACAGCTCGCGCTCCCCCTGCAGCACGTGGATGGTCACCGCCGACTGGTTGTCGTCGG
>CAIQON010000181.1 GCA_903873475.1 uncultured bacterium | reverse complement strand
GTGATGTCGAAGACCGGCCACTCGTTCATCAAGGCACGGATGCAGGAAACCGGCGCCCTGCTGGCTGGTGAAATGAGCGGCCATGTGTTCTTCAAGGAGCGCTGGTACGGCTTCGACGACGGGCTGTATGCCGGGGCCCGGCTCCTGGAGATCCTTTCGCGCACGGACGACCCTTCGGCTGCGCTCGACAGCCTGCCGGATGCGGTCAGCACGCCGGAGCTGAACATCCCGTTGGCCGAAGGCGAGAACCATTCGCTGATCGCGGAGCTGCAGCGCACGGCCACGTTCGAAGGCGCGCGCGAAGTCATCACGATCGACGGGTTGAGGGTCGAGTATGCAGACGGCTTCGGCCTTGCGCGTGCGTCAAACACCACGCCGGTGATCGTGCTGCGCTTCGAGGCGGACGACACCGCCGCCCTGGAACGCATCCAGGCGGATTTCCGGCGTGTGCTGTCCGCGGCGAGGCCGGGGATCACGCCCGGCTTCTGAACCCGCCCTCGATCGGGCGCGGCGCTGCCCAGGCGCACCGGGCAACGGCCCGGCCGCCCGTTGCCAGCCTCACTCGACGCGGATCTTCGCCTCGGCGACCAGACGAGCCCACTTGGAGAGGTCGGCCTGGATCTGCGCGGCGAACGCCTCTGGCGTGCCCGCCGCCGGCTCGAACCCCTGCGCGGCGAGCGATGCACGCACCTCGTTCACCTGCAGCACCTTCGCCACGTCGCCGTTGACCCGCACCACCACCGCGCGCGGCATGGCCGCGGGACCGAGGATGCCGAACCAGGTCATCGCGTCATAGCCGGGCAACGTCTCGGCGATGGTCGGCAGCGATGGCATGGCAGCGACCCGGGACGGCCCGGTGGATGCGAGCAGCCGCAGCTTGCCCGACTGCGCATGGACCAGCGTGTTGGACAAGGTGTCGAACAGCAGCGTCACATGCCCGCCCAGCAGGTCGGTCATCGCGGCGGCACCGCCCTTGTAGGGCACGTGGACCATGTCGACCTTCGCCATCACCTTGAACAGTTCCCCGGCGAGATGGGAGCCGGTACCGGTGCCGAACGAGGCCATGTCGACCTGCCCGGGCCGGGCACGGAGCAGCGCGATCAACTCCTTCACCGAACGCGCCGGCAGCGACGGATGCACGACCAGCCCGAGCGGCGCAGCGGCGACGTTCACCACCGGCGTGAAATCCTTCAGCGGATGGAACGGAACCTTGCTGACCGCCGGATTGATCGCATGGGTGGACGCCGTGGCGAACAGCAGGGTGTAGCCGTCGCCGGGCTGCCGTGCGACATGCTCGGTCGCGATCGCGCCGGAGGCACCACCGCGGTTCTCGACCACCAGCGTCTGCGCCCAGCCGTCCCCGAGCCGCTGGGCCAGTTGCCGCGCCAGCAGGTCGGTTGCACCGCCCGGCGGAAACGGCACGACGAGCCGCACCGGCCTGGCTGGCCACGACTGCGCGACCGACGCCAGCGGCAGCAGGAGCACTAGCGCTGCGACCAGCGTACCCGGCCAGACCCACCTTGGCCGATGATCGGCGGGCTTCATTCGGGCAGGTAGGCGGTGGCCGCCACCTCGACAAGGAAAGCGGGCTTCACGAGGTCCGCGCGGATGCAGTAACGCGCCGGCGGATTGACCGGGAAGTACTCGCGGTAGACTTCGTTGAACGCAGCGTAGTCCGCGAGGTCCTTGAGGAAGATCTGGTTCATCGCGATGTCCGCGAGGCTCCCACCGGCCGCCTCGAGCACTGCGCGAATGGCGTCGAGCACACAGCGCGTCTGCGCACGCACGTCGCCCGCACCGACGACGGCACCATCGGCGTCGAGCGCGAGCATGCCGGACACATGCACGACACGGCGTGCGGCGTCGACGCGCACACCGGGCGAGTACGGCGCCAGCGGCGGTGCGGAACCGGGCGGGATCACGGGTACGTGGGCCATCGGGTGTGCTCCTGTTCGACAGACTGGAGCACAAGTCTACTGTGCCCGCGCCTGCGGCGGGGGCGGGGGCGAACGCCAGTACCGGCGCGAATGGGCACGCTCCTGCCGCAGCCGCCAGTCGCCGCCCCCGAGCGTCAGCCGCACTGCGCCGGACTGGTCGGTACGCAGCACCTGCGCCTGGCGATCCAGGTACCGCTCGACGACTTCCGGCCGCGGATGCCCGAACCGGTTGCGATAGCCGATCGGCATCAGCGCGAGCCGCGGCGCGACCGCATCAATGAACGCAGGCGTCGACGAACTGCGCGAGCCATGGTGCGGCACCACCAGTACGTCGGCACGCAGGCTGCCATCGGCCCGCCCCTGCGCCGACCGCACGAGCCGCGCCTCGCTCGCTGCGCCGATGTCGCCGGTGACCAGCAGCCGCTCGGGGCCGGCTTCTATGAGCAGCACGCAACTGCGCTCGTTGTCCGGAAGCACCGCGGCATGGCTGCCGGGCGCAGGATGCAACATGCGGAAGTGCACGCCATCCCAAGTCCATTTCTGCCCCGCTTCGCAGGTCCTGTGCACGGAGGACGCGGCGCGCGCGGGATGCCCTGCCGGCAGCGAAGACAGGAAGTCCGCGACCGGCAGCGCTCGCAGAACGGACTGCGCACCGCCGGCATGGTCGATGTCGTCGTGCGACACCACCAGTGCGTCCAGGCGGCGCATGCCCTCGCCCCTCAGGTAGGGCACGACGATACGCGAGCCGGCATCCGCCTCGCTGCTCCACGCCGGGCCGGTGTCGTACACCAGCACATGGCTGGCGGTGCGCACGACCAGCGCCAGTCCGTGGCCCACGTCGAGCAGCGTGGCTTCGGCCGTGCCCGCCTGTACTTCGGACGGCCGCGCGAGCAGCACCGGCAGCAGCGCGGCCAGCCCGAGCCAGCGCGCCGGCCAGCCAACGGGCATCCGCCACCAGCAGATGCCGGCCAGCGCGAGCAGGCTGGCCCATGCCGGCGGCGACGGCTGCGTCCAGACCGCCCAGGGCAGGCTGGCAAGCCAGTCGATCGGGACCATCGTGGCCTCGGTCAGCAGGTGCGCGACCTGCAACAGTCCGGGCAGCGGGATCAGTGCAGCGACCACCGCGATCGGCGCCACCACCGAGCCGATCAGCGGGATCGCGACCGCGTTGGCGATCGGGGACACCAGCGACACCTGGGAGAACAGCGCCAGGGTCGCCGGAACCATGCCGATCGTGATCGCCCACTGGATGCGTCCCCACTCGACGATGGTCTGGCAGGGCTGGCAGCCCTGCGGTGCCGCCGGTCGACCGATGCGTCCGGCCGAGACCGTCATCAGCACCGCGACTGCGCCGAACGACAGCCAGAACCCGGTCGCGAGCACTGCCCAGGGGTCGAGGACGATCACCAGCAGCAGCGCACCGGCAAGCACGTCGGCTGCCGATGCCCGGCGCGCGCGCCAGAGCGCGACCGCAAGCACGGCCAGCATGAACACCGTACGCCGCGTCGGCACCGAAAAACCCGCCAGCAGCGCATAGCCGCAGGCTGCGGCAAGCCCCGCGATCACCGCCGCCTTGCGCGACGGCAGGCGGCGCGCGAGGCGGCTGCTGCGCCGCCAACCGGCGTCCACCAGCAGGAAGGCCAGCGCGGCAACCATCGTCACATGGAGCCCGGAGATGCTCATCAGGTGGCCGATGCCGGTGCGAGTGAAGCGCTCCCATTGCGCCGCCGGAATCGCCTGCTGGTCGCCGATCGCGAGCGCCACCAGCACGCCGAGGTATGGCGCGTCGGGCAGCGTCCGCTCGAAACGTGCACGGATCGCCTCACGTGCACGCTCGACCAGGTAGGCCGGCCGATGCACGACCGGTTCGATCCGCTGCAAGCCTCGCCGCACATACCCGTTCGCGCGCAGATTACGCTCGAGCAGCCAGCCCTCGACATCGAACCCGTGCGGATTCACGCTGGCATGCGGGCGGCGCAACCTGACGATCAGTCGCCAGCGTTCGCCTGCGGCCGGCGCCGGGCTGGCCACGGGTTCCACCGCATCCTCGTCGGCCGAAGCGGGACCACGGCGTCCGGTGCGGTTGCCATACCACGACAGCAGCACACGGCGTGGTACCACGGCGCCTTCGGTAATGACCTGCTCGATGTCGAATGCAAAACGGCTGCCCCGCTCGGTGCGCTGGACCAGTTCCGCGATCACGCCGACCACTTCGATGTCGCGCCGCTCCCAGGCGCTGGGCAACGCATCGGATAGACGCTCGGCTGCCCGGCTGCCAGACCATGCGAACGCAGCCAGCACGGCAGCGGGCAACACCAGCCAGGCCCTGGCGGTGGCCCGTCCGCGCAGGCAAAGCCCAAGCGCCAGGCAGGCCAAGGACAGCGCGGCCGCGAGGCCGATGCCAGCGGCTGTCGGCAGTTCCGGCATACGCTGCAGCCAGAGCGTCCCGGCCAGCCAGCCGAGCGCGGCAGGGACCGGGCTCAAGGGCAGTGACAAGGTCGCTGGTACGGACCTTGCGGTTGGGTTACAGTCCGCGAACTCATGCGTGGCAGGCCTTCGTCGTGCCGAGAAAATTATTCAGGAAATACCTGCCGAGCCACTCGAGCATCGTTGAAAACCGCTTCCTTGCGAAGTTCGGTACGTTGCTTACTCACCATAATCTGTGGCACCTGCACCGTCGCTCGGTGGCAGGGGGGGTTGCGATCGGATTGTTCACCGGTCTGATACCCGGCCCGCTGCAGATCCTGACTGGCGCGGCGCTGGCGATCATCTTCCGGGTGAACCTGCCGTCCATGGTGCTCGGCACCTTCTGGACGAACCCGCTGACGATCGTTCCGATCTACATCGCCGCCTACAACATCGGCAGCGTGGTGATGGGGCTGGGCACGGCGGCAGACGTCCCGCAGCCCGAACCGCTGCAGAACCAGGGATGGCTCGACATGCTGCCCGCGCTCTGGGACTGGTTCTCGGGAATGGGCAAGCCACACGCGCTCGGCCTGCTGCTGCTGGGCCTCTTCATGGCGGTGGCCGGCTACTTCGCCGTCCGCGGGGCCTGGCGCCTGTACGTGGTGCTCGCCTGGAAAAGGCGCGCCCGCAACCGCGGCGCGGCCGACTGAGCAGGCGCGGTGGCGGCCCCTGTCGGACGGCGGCCCCGCTGGTGGAACGGCGCATGTGCCGAACTGGCTGCGCGTGACCCGCTGCTGGCGAGCCTGATCGCCCGGCATCTACCGCTGCGACTGGGCAGCCGAGGCGATGCCTTCCAGACGCTGGCCCGTTCCATCGTCGGGCAGCAGGTATCGGTGAAGGCGGCGCAGTCGGTGTGGACGCGCTTCCAGTCGACCCTGGCCGGCGCCGAGGTGAATCCCGCCGACGTACTCGCTGCGGACGTCCCGCTGCTGCGGTCCTGCGGCCTGTCCGGGCGCAAGGTCGAGTACCTGCGCGGCCTGGCCGATCACTTCATCGCCCGCCCGGCAGGCATGGACGGCTGGAGCGGCATGACCGACGCCGAAATCATCGAGGAACTCACCGCAGTGCGCGGCATCGGCTTGTGGACAGTGCAGATGTT
>CAIQON010000180.1 GCA_903873475.1 uncultured bacterium | reverse complement strand
GGCGGCGTCGTGCGCCTCGGGCGGCTCGACCCGCAGGCTGCGCGCCTCGAGGCGCGCGACGGCCGCCTCGCGCTCCTCGTCGCCCGGGAAGAAGAAGGGCCGCAGCGCGGCGCGCAGCGCGCCCTGCACGCGCGCGCTGGGCGCCGCGATAACGCCGCTCTGCAGGTAGCAGCGGCTCTGCAGCGCGGCCAGCGGCGCCGCCATGCCGAGCAGCGTGCGGTAGCGCTTGTACTCTGCGGCCCATTGAGCGGCGAACTTCTCGGGCGTGGTGTCCGCGGCTGGCTCGCCGCCGTAGCGCGCGAACTGCGCCTGCGTGTCCGGGGCCTTGAGTACGGCCACGATTTCGGCATGCAGCCGCTTCACCAGCGCGGCGGGCATTCCGGGCGGCCCGACCACGCCGATCATCGTGTCGACCTCGGCATTGCGCAGGCCGATCTCGGAGACCGTCGGCACGTCCGGCAGGCCCGTGAATCGGCTCGGGCTGGTGACTGCCATCGCACGCAATTTTCCATCGGCCAGCATCGGCAGCGACGCGGGCGAGATGAACATGAGGTAATGCACCCGGCTTGCACGCATCTCGGTGAGGAGATCTGCCACCGACTTGAACGGCACGTGCACGGCCTGGATGCCGGCGGCACGGTTGAAGAGTTCGGGGGTGAGGTGCGCCGCGCTGCCGGAACCGATCGATGCGAAGTTGAGTTGACCCGGCCGCGCCCGCGCGTATTCGATGAACTCCTGTGCGTTCCGGACAGGGACGCCGGGTGCGACCACCAGCACGCTGGTGATCGAGGACAGCAGTGCGATCGGCGTGAAATCCTTCAGGGGATCGTAGGGTGGCCTGGACTGCAGCAGCGGCGCGACGATGGTGGACGTGGAGGCAATGCCGATGGTGTAGCCGTCCGGGGCTGCGGTGGCGACGATGCCCGAGCCGATGAGGCTGCCGGCGCCGGCGCGGTTGTCGACGACGACCTGCTGCCGGACGGCCTCGCTCATCGCGCGGGCCACGACCCGGCCCATGTTGTCCATGCCGGTGGCGGGCGAACTGGGCACCACCATGCGGATGGGCCTGACCGGAAAACCGGCCTGCGCCACGGCGTGGCCCGCGGTGAACAGGCCGATGGCGATGACCGAAGCGCGCATGGCTGCACGGGCCCTGTGATGTCTGTTCACGCGATGACTCCTCCTGGGAAGGCGCGGTCGGTGTGCGCTTCGGCTTCCGTTGCAGGCCGCCTTGCCTCCGGAAAGTGCGGGGCCATGCACGCCCCGGCCGTACTGTCGACGCACGGTATCTCGAGCGACGATAGATCAACGGTCATGCGAGCGCAAACGGGACCCTGCACGCGTTGCGCGCGGCCGGTGGCGTTGCCGGGTCTTGCAGCGTCTTGCACCGTCTTGCACCGTCTTGCGGTGCAGCGTGCCGAGGTGTCGTTCGGTGGTGTCGTTCGGTTGACGCCGCGTCGAGGCGCGCACGATACTTCGGCTCCCCGAATCCACTGTTGCCCATCCACCATGACCCAGGCCGCACGCACCGTCGTCACCGAACATTTCCTGCTCGACAAGGACGTCGATGTCCCGATGCGCGACGGCGCGCGGCTGAAGGCGGACGTGTTCCGGCCCAAGGACGGGGGCAGGGTTCCTGCGCTGCTCAATTTCGGTCCCTACCAGAAAGACAAGCCGTGGACGCCGCCGGTGAACCTGGGAGAGAAGCCGAACGAGTGGATGAACTGGGAGACGGTCAATCCCGAGTGGTGGGTGCCGCGCGGCTACGCCTCGGTGCGTGTCGATGCACGCGGCACCGGCCAGTCGCCCGGACAATACGATCCGTGGTCGCGCGCCGAGTCGGTCGACTTCCACGATGCGATCGAATGGGCCGCGGCGCAGCCCTGGTGCAACGGCAATGTCGGGCTGTCGGGCATCTCGTACTACGCGATCAACCAGTGGTTCGCCGCCAACCAGCAGCCGCCGTCGCTCAAGGCGATCGTGCCCTGGGAAGGTTTCGCCGACATCTATCGTGATGCGCTCTACCACGGCGGCATCCTGTCGCTGTTCATGACCAACTGGTTCACCGCGCACCTGCTTCACCATACGCTGGGTCGTGCCTCGCATATCCATCCCGATACCTGGCAGAAGAACACGCTGCACTTCTGGCTGACCAACAACCTGGACAGCGGCGCCTTCCACGGTGCCCAGGCGCGCTGGGAAGACATCAAGGTGCCGTTCCTTTCGGTGGGCAACTGGACCGGCATGGGCCTGCACCTGCGCGGCAACACCGAGGCCTACATGCGCTCGACGTCGCCGCACCGCAAGCTGCGCATGCAGGGCGGCACCCATGTACACCCGTACTACTCGGAGGAGGGGCGCCAGGACCAGATCCGCTTCTTCGACTACTGGCTCAAGGGCGTGCAGAACGGCGTGATGGACGAGCCGCCCGTCAAGCTGGCGATCCGCAGAGGCGGCGACCGGTACGACTGGCGCCTCGAGAACGAATGGCCACTGGCGCGCACCCGGTGGACGAAGCTGTACTTCGACCTCGCGCAGCCGTCGGTGGACGACGTGCCGCTCAGCGGCACGCTGGTGGCCAGCAACCCGGCGAAGACCAGCGAGTACACCTATGCGGCAACCGGGCTCGGGTCGATGGGATCGACCTCCGCGGCGTCGGCACAGGTGATGGGCGGCGGCATCAAGCCGGGCATGGGCGTGGCGCTGGTCACGCCGCCCATGCCGGAAGACATGGAGGTCACCGGGCCGCTGGCAGCCACCCTCTGGGTGTCGAGCAGCAGCGAGGACATGGACCTGTTCCTCACCCTTCGCCATTTCGACGCCGATGGCAACGAACTGATGGAGACCGGCCAGCAGGGCACGCCCGTGCCGGTGGCCAAGGGCTGGCTGCGCGTGTCGCACCGCGAACTCGATCCGGAACTCACGCTGCCCTACCGTCCGTACCACAAGCACCAGGGCCGCAAGTTCCTGAAACCCGGCGAGGTCGTGCAGGTGCAGGTCGAGATCTGGCCGACATCGATGGTGTTCGCGAAGGGCAGTCGCCTGCGGCTGGACGTGCAGCCGCGCGACGGCGTCGGCAGCCAGTCTTACATGCACTACCACGCCGACTACAACACCGGCACCAACACGCTCTACGCAGGTGGCGAGCGCGAATCGTTCCTGCTGCTGCCGGTGATTCCCAGGGCGGACTGACCAGGCAGCCGGTGACCCGCGCGGGGGAAGGTGAGGGTGGGCAGGCGGGTTCCGGCGACGTTGCCGGAACCGCTGCGATCACCGATGCGAGCGCAGCAGCCGTCCCGGTACCGGCACCGGCGCGGTGAGGATGCAACCGGCTTCCGAATCGACGATGTAGAGGGTGCGCCCGTCCGGGCCGCCGTGCGCGACGTTGGTCACCACGTCGCTCTTCGGCGAATCGATACGCAGCACCGGCTCGCCGCGGCGGTCGAACAGCCACACTGCACCCAGGTCGGGGTGCGCCACGGCGAGTCCGTCCTCGGCATCGATCGCCATGCCGTCGGGGCCGCGTCCGCCAGACAGCTGGATGAACAGGCCCATGCGGGCGATGCCGCCAGCCGGGTGGCGCGTGCCCTGCGCGAGCAGCGGCAGCCGCCACACCGCATTGGCCCGGGTCACCGCTACGTACAGGATGTTCTGCGCGTCATTCAGGACCAGCCCGTTGGGGCTGGGCAGGTTGTCCGCCAGGCGGTCGAGCGCGCCGTCCGCGCGCAGCCGGTAGACACGGCCGGTCGGGTCGTCGAGCGCGGTCTGTCCCTGGTCGGTGAAGTAGAGGTCGCCGTTGTCGGCGAAGGTCAGGTCATTGATGCCCTTGAAGCGCTCGGCGCGATAGCCGTCGACCACTACCCGCACGGTGCCGCCCTCGGGGTCGAGTTCTAGCAGGCCCTGTCGATAGTCGGCGACGAGGATGCGCCCGTCGGCATCGATCGCCAGTCCGTTGGGCTCGCCATCGTACTCGGCCACCAGCGTGAAGCTGCCGCCGGCATCGACGCGGAAGATGCGTCCGAAGGGGATGTCGGTGACGTACAGGTTGCCGGCACGGTCGAAGGCCGGCCCCTCGAGGAAGCAGCCGTACTTCGGCACGCTGCGCCCGGACGCCATGCGCTCGGCGGACAGCCGCTTCGCGCGCAATGCAGCTGGAAGTTCGGCGAAGACGCTGGCAGTGATGCGCTGGGGCGGCGCGAACAGTGTGCTCATCGGTGTGGATGCCTCGGTCGTCGGATCAGAAGTGCGGCACGGCGTCCAGTTCGCCGCGCCGGTGCGTCCCCTTCGAGGCCGGATCGCTGCCCAGGAGGTCGGCCTTGACCTGGCGGATGTCCTCGAGGTGGGATCGCAGCAGGCTCGCCGCCTGGTCGCGCCGGCCGCCCTCGATCAGGTCGAGAAGCTGCAGGTGTTCGCGCGCGGCGGCGACGAACGCACGCGTGTTGCCGAACGGCCGGTAGACGATCAGCCGGCGCAGCCGGTTCGCGCGCTGGCTCGCTTCGATGAAGAACGGGTTGCCGCAACAGCTGACGATCGTCGCATGAAAGCGGGTGCCGATGTCGAACCATTCGTTGCTGGTGAGCCGTGGCGGCCGCGGCCCGACCAGTTCGCGTTGTTCGGCACGCACCTTCGCGAACGCGGTGGCATCGACCCGGTATCCGGGTTCCAGCAGCGCCGCCGGCTCGATCGCCAGCCGGAAGCGGTAGCTCGCCGCATGTGCCTCGGCCGAATCGAGCACCGGCAGGAAGCGCCAGCCGTAGCCTGGCCGGCGTTCGATCCAGCGCTCCTGTGCCATGCGCGTGAGGTTCTGGCGCAGCATCGCGCCGGTCACGCGGTAGCGTTCGGCGAGCAGCGTCTCGGTGACGAATTCCGGCAGGCGCCCGGCCAGCCGGTCGGCTGCGATCTGCAGGTAGGGCCTCGCCGCTTCCGGCTCGGCCAGCGATCGTGCAGTGCGCGCATGGGCGCCGCGGTCGCCGGTCACCACGAAGCCGCGGTTGGGTTCGCGAGCCGCCACGCCGCCTGCCTCGAGCAGTTGCAGCGCTCGCTCGATCGGCGACCTGGACACGTCGTGGCGCAATGCGAGTTCGGCACTCTTCAGGCGGGCGCCGGGCGGCAGCGTGCCGGCGCCGATCTCGGCCAGGATGCGGCGCGCGATGCGCCTGACCAGTGGCGTGGACGGGTAGGACATCAGGCCATCGTGTTCGGCAGGGATCGGTGCATCGGAGGGCGGCTGGCAGCCTCGCGCTTCAGGCTGCGTCGAAGGCCTGCGCACGACCATCGGGCAGCGCGACCTTCGCGCCGGCGGCTTCCTCGGCCAGCGCACGGATCACGTCGGCGGTGACCGGGATGCCGCTGACCGCGCGCCGGGCCGCGGTACGCGCCTCGGGCTCGCCCGGGATCAGGATCTCGTCGCAGCCTTCCGCGCGCGGCATCGCCTTCACCCGGTCGACCATCTCGTCCATCCGGTCGCGATACTGCTGCATCGGCATGAACAGGTCGGGGCGGAAGGCGATGAACAGGTGACCGACATCCTGCGGCCCCGAGAAATCGAAGTACAGGCTCTTCACGCCAGCGGCGAATGCCGAGCCGGTCAGCACGCCGGAGAAGATGTCCATCATGAACGCGATCGCCGAACCCTTCACGCCGCCAAAGGGCAGCAGCACGCCCTCGAACGCCGCCTGCGCGTCGGTCGTCGGCCTTCCTTCGTTGTCGAGCGCGAGCCCGAGCGGTATCGGCTCGCCCCTGCTCGCCGCAAGGCGGATCTTGCCGCGCGCGATCACGGTCATCGCCAGGTCGAGCACGTAGTCGCCGCGCTTGCCGCCGGGTGCCCCGACCGCGAGCGGGGCAGCCCCGTGAAAATTGGTGCGGCCGCCCCAGGCCGGCATGGCCGGGGATGAATTGGTGAAGGCCATCGATACCATGCCCGCGTCGATCGCCTGCATCACGTACAGGGCGGCCATGCCGTAATGCGTGCTGCGCCGGATGCCGACCATGCCGATGCCGGTGGTGCGTGCAATCGCGATCGCCTCGTCCATCGCGCGATGGCCGACCACGAAGCCGATGCCGTCGTCGCCGTCGATCGAGGCCACGGCCATCGCCGGACGATCGATCTTCAAGGTCGGCATCGGGTTGATCGCCTTCGCGCGCAGCCGCTTGCAGTAGATCGGGATGCGCGCGACGCCGTGCGAGGCGAGACCGCGCAGGTCCGCGGCGACCAGGTCGCGCGCGACGGTGGCGGCATCCGCGGCCGGAAGGCCATGTGCGATGAACATTCCAGTGCCGAAGGAAACCAGTTCGTCGGTGCTGAAGTATCGTGTGCTGTCGGTCATGGGTAGTACGGGTCCGGAGGAAGCAGTCGGCCCGCCGGGCATCGATGGCGGTTTTCCAGTTTGCATTTGTGTGCTTGAAAATGCAAACTCGCTGCAGTCAACGGGAGGAATGCATGTTCGAAGGCTTTCGCGAAATGATGGTGCCCACCAGCGATCCGGAGTGCCGGATCAAGCTGCGCGTGGGTGGCAAGGGTCCGGCGATCCTGCTGCTGCACGGTAACCCCCTCACCCATGTCACCTGGTACAAGATCGCGCCGCGCCTGGCCGACCGCTATACCGTGGTCTGTGCCGACCTGCGCGGTTATGGCGACAGCGACAAGCCGCGCGGCCTGCCCGACCACACGAACTACTCGTTCCGGCGGATGGGCCAGGACATGGTCGACGTGATGAAGGCGCTCGGCTTCGACGAGTTCATGGTGGCCGGCCATGATCGCGGCGCGCGCACCGCGCACCGGATGGCGCTCGACCACCCGGAGAAGGTGAAGAAGTTCGCCAGCATCGAGATCATCCCGACGCACTGGCAGCTCAACAACATGAAGTGGACCTACGCGGCCCACTCCTATCACTGGTTCTTCTTCGCCCAGCCGTTCGACTTCCCCGAGAAACTGCTCGAAGGCAAGGAGGAGTACTACATCCGCCGCAAGTTCGCCAAGCAGGGCGAGGGCAAGTTCAGCGACGAGACGATGGCCGAGTACGTGCGCTGCTGTACGCCCGAACATATCCACGGCATGTCGGAGGACTACCGGGCGACGCTGTCGGTCGACTTCCCGCTCGACACCGCCGACTGGGAAGCGGGCAGGCGCGTGACCTGCCCGATGCTCGTGATGTGGGCCGAGAAGAGCCACACCCAGCGCGAGTTCAGCGCGGTCGATGCCTGGCCGCACTATGCGACCGACATCCGTGGCTTCCACAAGCTGCAGTGCGCGCACTATCCGATGGAAGAGGCGCCGGAGGAGACCTACGAGAAGCTTGCCGCGTTCTTCGACGAGTAAGCTGCATGCCGGGCGGTGCGATCCCGCATCGCCCGGAGCCGATCGACCACCGAGACCGGCGACCTGGCATCGACGACCGGCGGGTGTCAGGGCCGGGCGCACGGACGCCGGCCGCACTGGAGGAACAGGATGCATACCGAACAGACGCGCCTCCGCGCGCCCCTGGCGCTGCTGGCCGCCGCCACCGCGGCGGCGATCGCCGTCGTCTTCGCGCTGCCGGCATCGGCGCAGAACTATCCCGCCCGCCCGGTGCGGCTGATCGTGCCGTTCGCGCCCGGCGCGGCCTCCGACATCACCGGCCGGCTGGTCGCGCACAAGCTCGGCGAGGGTTTCAACCAGTCGTTCGTTGTGGACAACCGGCCGGGCGCAGGCGGCAACATCGGCCATGACATCGCGGCGAAGGCGCCACCGGACGGCTACACGATCGTGCTGGCAAACGAGTCGCTCGCCATCAATGCCTCGCTCAGTCGCAAGCTGCCGTTCGACACCTTGCGCGACCTCGCTGCGATCAGCCTGGTGACCATCAACCCGCGGGTGTTCGTCGCTTCGGCCGCGTCGCCGTTCGAATCGATCAAGGACGTGATCGCCGCTTCCCGAGCGAAGCCGAACAGCATCCGTTACGGGTCCTCCGGGATCGGTACCGGCCCGCATCTGGCCGGTGCGATGCTGTCCAACCTGGCGCGGATCGAGTTGATCCACGTGCCCTACAAGGGCGCGGCACCGGCGCTCGCGGATGTGCTCGGCGGCCAGATCGAGATGATCGCCACCACCATCCTGTCGTCGCAGCCGATGATCCAGTCGGGCAAGCTGCGCGCGCTGGCCGTGACCTCCGCGAAGCGCTCGGGCACGCTGCCTGGCGTGCCGACCGTGGCCGAGAGCGGCGTGTCCGGCTTCGAGGCGACGTCCTGGCTGATGCTGCTGGGACCCGCGAAGATGCCCCGCGCCGTGGTGGCCCGGTTGCACGAGGAGACGGCCCGGTTCATCGAGCAGTCCGACGTGCGCAAGCGGGTGGCGGCCGATGGTGGAGAACCGGTCGGTTCATCGCCGGAACAGGCGGCTGCCTACCTGAAGAGCCAGGTCGAACGCTGGGGGCAGGTGATCCGCGCAGCCGGCGTGCAGCCGGAGGCCTGAGCCGGTGATGGACGGGCCGCTGCTCGGCTGCATCGCCGACGATTTCACCGGCGCCACCGACCTTGCCAGCACGCTGGTCGCGCAGGGCATGCGCACCGTCGTGCTGCCCGGCGAACCGCGTGCGGGGCTTCCGGTGCCGCAAGCCGATGCACTGGTGGTCGCGCTGAAGTCGCGCTCGATACCGGCCGCCGACGCGGTCGCGGCCTCGCTCGCGTCGCTGCGCTGGCTGCGTTCGGCCGGCTGCACGCAGTTCTTCTTCAAGTATTGCTCCACGTTCGATTCCACCGACGCCGGCAACATCGGTCCGGTGGCCGAAGCGCTGCTCGACGCGCTCGAGGCGCCATTCACGCTGGCCTGTCCGGCGTTCCCCGCCAACGCACGCAGTGTCTATCGAGGCTATCTGTTCGTGGGCGACAAGCTGCTGTCCGAGTCGGGCATGCGCGATCACCCGCTCACGCCGATGACCGACCCGTCCCTGGTGCGGGTGCTGTCGCGCCAGATGCGTACCGAAGCCGGTCTCATCGGCTTCGAGACGGTGGAACGGGGCGCGCCTGCGGTGGTCGATGCCATCCTGGCCTTGCAGGGCCGCGGCATCCGCATCGCGATCGCCGATGCATTGAGCGAGCGGCATCTGATGACGCTGGGCGAGGCCAGCGCCGGGCTGGCGCTGGTCACGGGCGGCTCCGGCATGGCGATGGGACTGCCGGCCAACTTCAGGGCGCGCGGCTGGGTGCCATCGATGGACAGTGCCGCGCTGCCGGCGGTCGATGGCCATTGCGCGGTGATCGCCGGCAGCTGCTCGGCGATGACACGCGAGCAGGTGGCCCGCCTGTCCGCAGGGGTGCCGGCCTGGTTCGTGGATCCGCTGGCGCTGGACGATGCCGAGCGTGCGGTGGCACAGGCGCTGGACTGGGCAAGACCGAAGCTCGCCGCCGGCCCGGTTCTGGTGTATTCGAGCGCTTCCCCTGAACGTGTTGCCGAAGCGCGCAGGCTGCTGGGCGACGATGCAGGGTTGCGGGTCGAGCAGGTGCTGGCGCGCATCGCCTGCGGGCTGGTAGACGCCGGCGTGCGCCGGCTGGTGGTGGCTGGCGGCGAGACCTCGGGTGCAGTGGTCGGTGCACTCGGCATCCCCGCCCTGCGCATCGGGCCGGTGATCGCCCCCGGCGTACCCTGGACCGCAGCCGAGGGCAGCCCGCCGATGTGGCTCGCGCTGAAGTCCGGTAACTTCGGCGACCCGGACTTCTTCCGCACGGCACTGGACTTCGCCGGCTGAGCGCGGACCAGGCCACCGAACGGAAGGATCCTGCCATGCTGAACGTGTCGAACGCCTCGAATGAAGACCGCCTGCGCGAGGAACTCGTGATGCTCGGCCGGTCGCTCTACGACCGGGGGCTCGCGCACGGTTCGGCCGGCAACCTGAGCGTGAAGTTGTCCGATGGCTGGCTGATGTCGCCGACCAAATCCTGCCTCGGGCGACTCGACCCGGCGCGCCTGTCGCGGCTGGATGCGGACGGCAGGCTGGTCGACGGCGACGCGCCCTCGAAGGAGAGCTTCCTGCACCTGTCGATGTATGGCGAGCGTGCGGACTGCGGCGCGGTGGTGCACCTGCACTCGGTGCATTCGGTCGCGATCTCCTGCCTCGACGGCATCGATCCGGACAATGTCTTTCCGCCGATCACCGCCTATGCGGTGATGCAGGTCGGGCGGCTGGCCCTGGTACCCTATTTCCCGCCAGGCGATGCCGCGCTGGCCGAGGCGGTACGCAGGGTTGCGTCGAAGCACCATTCGATCCTGCTCGCCAACCATGGTCCGGTGGTGGCGGGGCGCTCCCTGGCGGCCGCGGTCAATGCAGTCGAGGAACTCGAGCAGACCGCCCGGCTGATGCTGCTGCTCGACGGACGGCGCACCCGCCTGCTCGACCCCGCCGAGGTGGCGGAACTGGAGCGCCGCTTCCCCGGCTGAGCGCGGGCTGCGGCACAATAGACGACAACAACAAACGCCGCGGGCCAAGCCGCCACCGACTGCCTCCCAGGCGCCGGTCGTCGAGCCTGCACGGAGGAAGATCAGATGCGCAACCTCGGACCCGGTTACACGGCCGCCGCTGTCGGCGCGCTCGCGCTGCTTTGTGTCGGCGCCGTCCATGCCCAGCCTGCCTGGCCGGTCAAGCCGGTACGGCTGGTGCTGCCGTTCCCGCCCGGCGGCGGTACCGACATTCTCGGCCGCACCCTGGCGATCCGGCTGGGCGATGCCATCGGCCAGCCGGTGCTTACCGACAACCGGCCCGGCGCCGGTGGCAACCTCGGTGCCGAAATGGTCGCGCGGTCGGCGCCGGACGGCTATACCGCCGTGCTGGTGGCACCAGGCTTCGTGATCAGCCCGAGCATGTACCGCAAGCTCGGCTTTGATCCGTTCAAGGACTTCGAACCGGTGTCGCTCGTCGCATGGATCCCCAACCTGCTCGCGGTACACCCCTCGCTGCCGGCGCAGAACGTGAAGGAACTGGTCGCCTATGCCAGGGCGAACCCTGACCGGATCAGCTTCGGGTCCGGCGGCGTCGGGACGTCGAACCACCTGGGCACCGAACTGCTCGCGGTACGCACCGGCACCCGCATGGTCCATGTGCCGTACAAGGGCGCGGCCACCGCGATGATGGATACCGTCGCCGGCAACGTGCACCTGATCACGATAGGTACCGGTGCCGCGCTGGCGCAGATCAGGGCGGGCAAGCTGCGTGCGCTCGCGACGCTCACCCCGGCCCGTG
>CAIQON010000179.1 GCA_903873475.1 uncultured bacterium | reverse complement strand
GTCAGCTCTTCCATGCTGGAAGCGGTCTCCTCGAGGCTCGACGCCTGCTCTTCCGTGCGCTGGGAGAGATCGGTGTTGCCCTGCGCGATCTCTTTCGCCGCGGTATTGATCGACTCGGTCGCTTCCTTGATCTGACCGATGATCGTGGCCAGGCTGCTCTGCACCGCATCCACCGCCACCGTGATCTCGGCCTTCTTTCCCGGCAAACGGTCCATCTTCGGCGTGAGATCTCCCTTCGAGTAGGCGCTGATGATCTCCACGACCCGGTACTTGACTGCGATGTGTGCGGCCACCAGGTCGTTCACCGACTCCGCAACCTGCCGGAACGTGCCCGGGAATGCATCTGCCTGAATCCTGTGATCGATCCAGCCTTCCTCGTGCTGTTTTGCCATCTCGGCCTGCGCGGACACCAGCGCTTCAAGGACGCCGGTCATCGCCTGCATCGACTGCATCAGCGCGGCCGTTTCGTCGCGCCCATCGACTTCGATGCGGGTAGTCAGGTCACCGGCCGCGATCGCGTCCGCGGCGGCAACCGCCTTGCGCAACGGATGGGTGACGGAGCGGGTGATGAGCCACGCGGCCAGCAGACCGATCACCAGTGTCGCGATCAACACATACGAGAGCGTTCGTACCGCCTCGTCGTGCGCTGCGTGCGCGGCGGCCACGGCCTCATCGGAGATTTTCGTGTTGTACACGATCACGTCCGTCAGCGCCTTGGAAGCGAGGCCGAACATCGTGAAGGACTCCGAAGTCATGACGGCATCCGCCTCCATCCGGCCCTTCGCGCCGCTGGCCAGTTGCGGCAGCAGCTTCTGCTCCTCCATCCTCAAGTAGCCCTGCAGCGCCTCTTCGTATACCTTGAACAGCGGCTCCTCGGCAGTACCGACCAGCAGGAAACCATCCTTCCGGTAGACAGCGGTCAGCTTGAGCAGCGCTTCCCGTGCGCTGGCCATCTCCTGCATCGCCTGGGTTCGCCCCTCGTCAGTCGAACTGTAGGTGGCACGCAGCCCCCAGCGCCGGTACTGGTCCTGCTTGCCCTGCATGTCGCTGAGCATCTTGATGCTCGGCAGGATGTTGCCGCCGATCGCCTCGAGCAGGACCGCCTGTTTCCCCATGCTCGCATAACCCACCCAGGCGAGTACCACGCACAGCACCAGTACAAGACCGAAACCCATCCCAAGCCGGGTACCCACCTTGATCGATTGCATCCTCATCTGCACTTCTCCGTTTCGTACGATCATGTTCTGCTCCGGAACTGCCGCTGGCGCGGCGTCGGTGTCCGGCGCAACTTCAGGCCGCGTGCGCGAAGCCGTTTCCGGTCCGCATCACGCCGGGCACATCCACGATCAGGGCCACCCTTCCGTCGCCCATGATGGTTGCACCCGACACCCCGTTCACCTTCCGGTAGTTCGTCTCCAGGCTCTTGATGACGACCTGGTGCTGTCCCAGCAGTTCGTCCACGCAAAGCGCCGCCTTGTGCCCCCCCGCGTCGACGATCACCATCACCGGCATCTCGGCTGCTGGTGCATCGGCTGCACTGAACAATCGGCGCAGTTCGATCACGTTCAGGTATTCGCCGCGCACCGCGATGGTCCGCGCTCGGCCACCGACAGTGCGGATCGCATCCTTGCTCGGCCGGATCGATTCCACGATCGAGTTCAGCGGCAGGATCAGCGTGTTGCCACCCACCTTGACCGACAACCCGTCGAGGATCGCCATCGTCAGCGGCAGCCGGATCGCGATCCGCGTACCCTGCCCGGCCTTCGATTCGATCGACACGCTGCCGTTCATCTCGGCGATGTTGCGCTTGACCACGTCCATGCCGACGCCGCGGCCGGACACGTCGGTGATCGCATCGGCGGTCGAGAAGCCCGGCTCGAAGATGAGTTGCCACACTTCCCCGTCGGTCATTCCGTCGTTGGCCGGCAGGCCGCGTTCGCGCGCCTTCTGAAGGATCCGTTCGCGGTTGAGGCCACCGCCGTCGTCACTCACCTCGATCACGATGCTGCCGCCCTGATGCATCGCGCTCAGGGTGATCGTGCCCGTCGTCGGCTTGCCCGCAGCCTCGCGAACCTCGGGTGCCTCGATGCCATGGTCCAGGCTGTTGCGCACGAGGTGGGTCAGCGGATCGGCGATCTTTTCGATCAGCCCCTTGTCCAGTTCCGCACTCTCGCCGTGGGTTCGCAACTCGACCTGCTTGCCGAGCTTGCCCGCGAGGTCGCGCACCACGCGCGGGAAACGGCTGAACACGAACGAAATCGGCAACATGCGGATCGACATCACCGCTTCCTGCAGGTCACGGGTGTTGCGTCCGAGCAGGCCCAGCCCGGCGAGCAGGCGTTCGTTGACGGCCCGATCGAGCGAACTGGCCGACTGCATGAGCATGGACTGGGTGATCACCAGTTCGCTCACCAGGTTCATCAGCATGTCGACCTTCTCGACGCCGACCCGGATCGAGGCACTGTCGCCTGCGGTCGTCACCTGCTTGTCGGTCGCCCGCCGCCCGGCGCGCACCGGTGCGTCCGCTGCCCGGTCCGAGACCCGCCGGCCGACCGACGCGGGCGCTGCGGCCGGCGCTGCCGTGACGGCATGGGAGACGGCCGCCGCAGGCGCACCCGGCGCATCGTCGAAGAAACCGAAACCCTGCGTCGCGGCTTCGGCTGCGGGTGGTTCCGTCGGCACGCCGGGCGCATCGTCGAAGAAGCCGAAGCCCTCGTCCGGCTGCGCAACGCCATCGACCGCCGGCACGGCATCCACGATGCCTGACCCCGAGCCCTCATCGCTGAAGAAACCATAGGCCGCATCGGCGGCGGCAGGCACCTGGGGCAGACTGGACGGGGCCGGTACGTCGCCGAGCAGCACGACTGAAACTTCGACGTCCTCGATCGGCAAGACGAACTCGAACAGTTCGCGCACGGCCGCTTCGGCCACCGCACCGGTGAGCACCATCCGCCAGGTACGGGGTGCCGACTTCGACATCCGCGGCTTGCGGGCATCCGGCACGGCCGTGACTTCCAGCGTGCCCAGCGAACGCAGTTCTCCGATCAACCCGTCGATTGCGGCATCTTCGACCGCGTCGGCATGCACGGCGATGTCGAAGCGGGCAAGCGGTACGCCAGCTGCATCTGGCGCTGCCGGCGCGAGCGGTGGGGATGCCTGTCCCACGCTGGCATCGCCGGGTGCATGGCCGTCGTCCGCAGCCAGCACGTCGAGCCACTTCATCACGACCTCGGCTGCATCGGTATCGAGTTCGCTGGTCGACTCCCCCCGGCGCTCGGCAAGCTGGGCTGCGATCACATCCTTGGCATGGAGGAATGCATCGATCATCTCCGGCTTCAAGGCGATCTCTTCCTTGCGCAGGCGATCGAGCAGGGTTTCCAGGGAATGCGTGGTGTTCGCGATATCGGTGAATCCGAACGTCCCGGCGCCGCCCTTGATCGAGTGGGCTGCACGGAAGATGGCATTGAGCTGCTCGGGATCCGGATCGGACGGATCGAGCTCGAGAAGCAGGTTCTCCATGTTTGCGAGGTGTTCAGCGCATTCCTCGAAGAACACCTGGAAGAACTGGCTCATGTCTATCGACATCGGGTTTTCCTGTCGTCGGTTTGAGGTCGAGACGTCCGGAGCGCGTACGCGCTTCAGCCGATAACCTTCTTGACGACCTCCAGCAGCTTCGCTGGATCGAAGGGCTTGACGAGCCAGCCGGTCGCGCCCGCCGCCTTGCCCTGGGCCTTCATCTGGTCGCTGGACTCGGTGGTGAGCATCAGGATCGGCGTGCTCTTGTGCTGGGGAAGCGCGCGCAGCTCCTTGACGAGCGAAATGCCATCCATCCTCGGCATGTTCTGGTCGGTCAGCACCAGGCTGACCGCCTTCGTCTTCGCCTTCTCCAGCCCGTCCTGGCCGTCGACCGCCTCTATCACGTCATACCCTGCGCTCTTCAGGGTGAACGCGACCATCTGCCGGATCGATGCGGAATCGTCCACTGCAAGGATCATCTTCGTCATGTTGTTTCTGCCCGTCTCCAGTCTTGCTCAGAAAAGATCAATGTCGCCGCCAGCCATCTGCTTCTGGGCGACCGGGTTGCGCGCTTCGATGGCATTGGTGCGCGAGACCAGGTCGGCCACAACGTCCTGCACCGGCGGCCTGCCCGGCACGGCGGAGAACTCGCCCTCGATTGCCGCGAAGAGGTGCTCGACCATCTCCACCCGCCCCCGGCAGTTCGCAAGCAGCTGGGTCGTGATGTCCTGGAACTGCAGCGCAGTCACCGCCTCGCCGACACGTACCTCCATGTCGCTGGCCAGCTCGGTGCTGCGCGTCATGGCCTGTGCCAGTTCTTCGTTGATCTGCGCCACCTGCATCGTCATGTCGTCGGCTTCACGCTTGGCGTGCAGCGCGAAGGTCATGTCCTGCGAGGCCATCGAATGGATGGCCTTCTCGGCCTCGTTCAGCGATTCGCAGACCTTCCCGATCTCCTGCCGGATCTGATCGCTGAAATGGTGGGTGCGACCTGACAGCTTTCGTACCTCGTCTGCGACGACCGCAAAGCCGCGCCCTGCCTCGCCGGCCCGTGCCGCTTCGATCGCCGCATTCAGTGCCAGCAGGTTGGTCTGCTTGGAGATGCCTTCCACTTCGGCAAGGATCGACAGGGCGCTCTTGATCTGGGTATCGACGATTTCCATCTGCCCCACCAGTTTCATGCCGACCTGGCTGTTGTTGAGGATGTTCTCCACCAGTGCCTGCATCGAGGAGGACGAATGCTCCACGAAACGTTCGAAGGTGATCCGCTCGGTGGCGGCCTTGCCGTTCTGGTTGCCGGCGGTGATCGACAGGGTGATGCGCTGCTGTTCCTGCGTCAGTTCATGCATGCGGCCGAAGCTGTCCGCGAGGCTGGTCACCGCCTCCTGCAACAGCCCGCTGGTGCGGCCGATATCGCCACCGACCGCCTGCATGCCGCGCGCGATCGCGTCGCCGTGCACGGAAAGGGCCTGTCCGAGGGGAGTGACCGCCAGGCTGCCCGGGTCGGACGCAGGCTCCTCCATGAAGTCTTCCGCCGGTCTGGCGGCATGCGCGCGCAGCAGCAACGCCGACGCCGACACGGCGATCAGCACCAGCACGCCAGGCAATGCCTGCCAGTGCAGTTCCAGTGACATCAGCCAGACGGCCTGCGCCAGGCAGGCCACGGCGGCGACGGCAAGGGCCGCCGCGAGTGAGCCAGGCAATGCCCGGGAAACGAACGAAGGATGCATCGTGCCTCCAGATCAAGTGGACCTGTTAGCGGCCATGCGATGCACAACTTGAGCGGCCTCAGCGATGCCCTGAAAAGGTGCATATCGGGGCAGCAAAAAGCCGATCGGCCAGGCTTCAGCCCGGCCTCAGCCCTGGATCATCCGGTCGTCAGCGACTGCCGGTCGGTGGTGCCAGCAAGCCCTTTCCCGGGCTGGCCGGGCGCTGCGCCGGTGCCGGATCGCTGCCCAGCACCTGGATGAACAGTTCGTCCTGGCGGATCATGCCAAGCTCGGCGCGCGCACGTTCCTCGATCGCCTCGTAACCGGTCTTGAGGTCCCGCACTTCGGCGTCGAGCGTCTCGTTACGTTGCAGCAGCCGCCCATTCACTTCGCGCTGGGCCACGAGCTGGCGATCGACTTCCCACACCCGCAGCCAGCTGCCCTTGCCGATCCAGAGTGGCACCTGCAGCAGCGCCAGCAGTACGGCAAGCCCCAGGCTGAGCAATCTCATCGAGAGTCCCCGATGGTGGAAAACGCCGCCCCGTGCGGCCAGGGGCGGCAGTCGCGAGTCACCGAAGCTGGCGGAACGCCGATCGGCCACCGTAGCCAGCGGCCTCGCCCAGGTCTTCCTGGATGCGCAGCAACTGGTTGTACTTGGCGATACGGTCGGACCGGGACAGCGACCCGGTCTTGATCTGCAACACGTTGGTGGCCACCGAGATGTCGGCGATCGTGGTGTCCTCGGTCTCGCCGGAACGGTGCGAGATCACCGAGGCGTAGGCCGAACGGCGCGCCAGGTCGACCGCCTCGAGGGTCTCGCTCAGCGTACCGATCTGGTTGACCTTGATCAGGATCGCGTTGGCGACCCCCTTGTCGATGCCCTGCTGCAGGATGCGGCTGTTGGTGACGAACAGGTCCTCGCCCACCAGTTGCACCTGGTCGCCGAGGCGGTCGGTCAGCAGTTTCCAGCCGTCCCAGTCGGCCTCGTCCATGCCGTCCTCGATGCTGATGATCGGATACTTGGCAACCCAGCGGCCGAGGTAATCGGCGAACTCGCCGGCGCCCAGTACCGCCCGTTCCGACGCCAGCCGGTACTTCCCATCCTCGTGGAACTCGGAACTGGCGCAGTCGAGCGCGAGCGCGATGTCCTCGCCGGGCCGGTAACCGGCCTTTTCGATCGCCTCCAGCACCAGTTCGATCGCCGACTCGTTGTTCGGCAGGTCGGGCGCGAAGCCACCCTCGTCGCCCACGCCGGTCGACAGCCCGCGGCCGTCGATCAGCTTCTTCAGGGTCTGGAACACCTCGGCTCCGTAGCGCAGCGCCTCGGAGAAGCTCGGCGCGCCCAGCGGCACGATCATGAACTCCTGCATGTCGAGGTTGTTGTTCGCGTGCGCCCCGCCGTTGATCACGTTCATCATCGGAACCGGCAACCGCATCGGCCCCGCACCACCGAGGTAGCGGTACAACGGCAGGCCGGACTCTTCGGCCGCGGCACGGGCCACGGCCATCGACACGGCCAGCAGCGCGTTGGCGCCGAGCCGGCCCTTGTTGTCGGTGCCATCGAGGTCTATCAGCGCGCGGTCGATGAACGCCTGCTCGACCGCGTCCAGGCCGATGATCGCCTCGCAGATCTCGGTGTTGACATGCTCCACCGCCTTCAGCACGCCCTTGCCGCCATAGCGCGCAGGATCGCCGTCGCGCATCTCGAGCGCTTCCTTGGCGCCAGTCGAGGCACCGGACGGCACGGCCGCCCTGCCCATCACCCCTGATTCGAGGAGGACGTCGGCCTCGACCGTCGGATTGCCGCGGGAATCGAGGATCTCGCGCGCGACCACATCTACGATTGCACTCATCGCTGTTCTCTCAAGGCTGTGTTTCGGGGTTCCGGGAGACCGTCCGGGTCGCGGCTCAGCGCGTGATCCGGCGCTCGGCGAGCGGCCTCGACTTGACCTGCGCATCGAGCGCAGCCAGCGTCTCGAGCAATTCCGGCATCAATGCGAGCGGCCAGGCGTTCGGACCGTCGGAGAGCGCCTGCTCAGGGCGCGGATGCGTCTCCATGAAGACGCCGGAGATGCCGGCCGCGACCGCCGCACGCGCCAGCACCGGCACGAACTCGCGCTGCCCGCCGCTGGAGGTGCCCTGTCCGCCCGGCAACTGCACGGAATGCGTCGCATCGAACACGACCGGGCAGCCTGTGTCGCGCATGATCGCGAGCGAGCGCATGTCGGACACCAGGTTCTGGTAGCCGAATGAAAATCCGCGCTCGCAGACCATGATGTTGTCGGTGCCGCTCGCCGCGCGCGCCTTGTCGACCACGTTGCCCATTTCCTGCGGCGACAGGAACTGGCCCTTCTTGATGTTGACCACGCGGCCAGCGCTGGCGACCGCCTGGATGAAGTCGGTCTGCCGGCAGAGGAAGGCTGGCGTCTGCAGTATGTCGACGGCCGCCGCCACCTCGGCCACGTCCGCCGCCTCGTGCACATCCGTGAGCACCGGCAGGCCGAAGGTGCTGCGCACGCCCGACAGGATCTCGAGTCCTTTCTGCATGCCGGGGCCGCGGAAGGACTTGCCCGAACTGCGGTTGGCCTTGTCGTAGGAGGCCTTGAAGATCAACGGGATACCCACCGCAGTGGCGATCTCTTTCAGCCGCCCGGCGATCTCCTCGACGAGGTCGCGCGATTCGACCACGCACGGCCCGGCGATCAGGAACAGCGGATGGTCGAGGCCGGCCTCGAAACCACAGAGCTTCATCAGGCCACCGCCGTCGGCGCCGCGGCTCCAGGGCCGGGCGCCTTGACCTGCCCGGACCGCGCAATCGCGGCCGTGACGAACGCGGTGAACAGCGGGTGCCCGGCTCGCGGCGTCGAGTTGAACTCGGGGTGGAACTGCACGCCCACGAAGAACGGATGCGCCGGCAGTTCCATCATCTCGGGCAGCGACTCGCTCGGAGTGCGCGCCGATACCTTGTACCCCGCCGCCTCGAGCTGGGGCACGTACACGTTGTTCACCTCGTAACGGTGACGGTGCCGCTCGTTCACTTCGGCGCCGTAGATGCGCGAAGCCAGCGTGCCCGCGAGCACAGGGCAACGCTGCGCGCCCAGCCGCATCGTGCCGCCGAGGTCGGACTTCTCGGTGCGTTTCTCGATCTGCCCGGTCCGGTCTTTCCACTCGGTGATCAGCGCGACCACCGGGTGCACCGTGTCAGGATCGAACTCGGTGGAGTTGGCCCCGGCAAGCCCGCAGACCTTGCGCGCGAACTCGATGGTCGCCAGCTGCATCCCCAGGCAGATGCCGAGGTAGGGCACGCCGTGTTCGCGCGCGAAGCGGATCGCCTGGATCTTGCCTTCGGTACCGCGCTTGCCGAAGCCGCCCGGGACGAGGATTGCATCGAGGTGGTCGAGCGAGGACGCAGCCCCGCTCTCGATCTGCTCGGAATCGACATACTCGATCACCACGCGCGTACGGGTCTTGATGCCGGCATGGTTGAGCGCTTCATTCAGCGACTTGTAGGAATCGGACAGGTCGACGTACTTTCCCACCATGCCGATGCGTACCGTCCGCTCCGGGTGCTCGAGGCCGTGCACGAGCGCGTCCCAGTCGGTGAGGTCGGCTGGTCTTGCCTGCAGCCCGAGCACATCGCAGACGATCTGGTCGAGCCCCTGCTTGTGCAGCATGGACGGAATCTTGTAGATCGAATCGGCATCCCAGACAGAGATCACCGAATCGAGCTGCACGTTCGAGAACAGCGAGATCTTCGCGCGCTCGTCCTCGGGAATCGGGCGGTCGGCGCGACACAGCAGCACGTGCGGCGAGATGCCGATCTCGCGCAGCTTCTGAACGCTGTGCTGCGTCGGCTTGGTCTTCAGTTCACCCGCGGACGGGATGAAAGGCACCAGCGTGAGATGCACGAAACAGCAGGATCCGCGTCCGAGCCGCAGGCTCATCTGGCGCGCGGCCTCGACGAAGGGCAGCGACTCGATGTCGCCCACCGTGCCACCGATCTCGATGATCGCCACATCCGCCTCGCCGCCCCAGGCCGCGCGGGCGCCGCGCTCGATGAAATCCTGGATCTCGTTGGTGATGTGCGGGATGACCTGCACGGTCTTGCCGAGGTACTCGCCGCGCCGCTCCTTCTTGATCACCGTGTCGTAAACCTGACCGGTCGTGAAGTTGTTGCGCTTGCCCATCCTGGTGCTGGTGAAACGCTCGTAGTGCCCCAGATCGAGGTCGGTTTCGGCGCCGTCCTCAGTGAC
>CAIQON010000178.1 GCA_903873475.1 uncultured bacterium | reverse complement strand
GACACGATCGGCTCGAAGCCCTGGGTCGACAGCCGCTCGCGCGCTTCCGGCCCCTGCATGATCTTCGACAGCGCGCCGGTCAGCGTGCCCACGACCTCCTTCGGCAGGTTGGCCGGGCCATACACGCCATGCCAGGAATACATCTCGAACGCCGGGAAACCCTGCTCGATCATGGTCGGGACGTCCGGCAGCGCCGACGACCGCTTCGCTGCGGTGACGCCCAGCGCACGAACCTTGCCCGCCAGGATCTGCGGGCGGGTGGCGATCATCGTGCCGAACATACCGGCGATGTGGCCGCCCTGGATGTCGATCAGGGCTGGACCGGCGCCCTTGTAGTTGATGATCTCGAAGCGGCTGCCGCTCGCGTTGCGGAACAGTTCCATCGCAAGGTGGCCGGCCGAGCCGATGCTCTCGGTGCCGGTGTTGATCAGGCCCGGGCGCTTGCGGATCAGCGCGGCGAACTCGCGCGCATCCTTCGCCGGGATCGCGTTGTTGACGATCAGCACCGTCGGCCCCTCGGACACGCGGGTGATGTGCGTGAAGTCGGTCCAGGTGTCGTAGGGAAGCTTCGGCAGCAGTGCGGCATTGATCACGTGCACTGACGCCTGCACCAGCAGCAGGTGGCCGTCGGGCGTGGCTTTCGCGACCAGTTCGCTGCCGATGGTGCCGAATCCGCCGGGGCGGTTCTCGACGATGAACGGCTGCCCGAGGGTGGCGGTCAGCCGTTCCGCCAGCAGGCGGCCGACGAAGTCGACGGCGCCACCCGGTGCGAACGGAACGACGATGCGCACGGTGCGCGAAGGATAGGCCTGCGCCGATGCGTCAGTGACGGGAAGCAAGCCCGCCATGGCGAAGGCTGCGGCAGCCATTGCGAACAGCCCGGGCCGACGCCCGGGGGCACTGCGCATGCCAACGATGGAGAGGGACGTTCGGTCGGCTGCCGGGTTTCGTTCGCGCATGAAATGCCTCCTGGATCGATCTCGAAACATGGGAACAGGACGGCATGAACCTTGCACCAATGCGCCCCCGGCGGTCAATACGTGGCGGGGTAGCTGCCACCGTCGATGAGCAGGTTCTGCGCGGTGATGTAGCCGGCATGCGCGGAGCAGAGGAAGGCCGCGTAGGCACCGAACTCCGCCGGATCGCCGAAGCGGCGCGCCGGCACCGCCGCCTCGCGCGACTGCCAGAGCGCGTCGAAGCCGGGACCGTCGGCGCAGACCAGGCTCGCGACATGCCGCCGCTGCGCATCGGTGGCGAACAGGCCGGGCAGCAGGTTGTTGATGGTCACGTTGTGCTGCACGGTCTGCCGCGCGAGACCGGAGGTGAAGCCGACCAGCCCGGAGCGGGCGCCGTTGGACAGCCCGAGTTCATGCTGCGGGATCTTCACGCTGCGCGACACGATGTTGAGGATGCGGCCGAAGCGGCGCGCCATCATGCCGTCGACGGTCAGCCGCATCATCTCGATCGGTCCGAGCATCATCGCGTCGATCGCCGCCATCCAGTCGTCGCGGCTCCAGTGCCGGAAGTCGCCAGGCAGCGGACCATCGGCGTTGTTCAGCAGGATATCCGGCGCGGGACAGGCCTCCAGCGCGGCCACGCGTCCTTCCGGCCGGGTGAGGTCGCCGACCACCGCCGTCACCCGCGCCGCCGGACAGGCGGTACGGATCGCCGTGGCGGCCTCGGTCAGAGGGCCCTCGGTGCGGGCGACCAGGGTGACATCGACACCCTCGCGCGCGAGCTGCATCGCGCAAGCCCGTCCCATGCCGCGGCTGGCGCCGAACAGAAGTGCCTTGCGTCCTGCGATACCCAGATCCATCGTGGGGCTCCGTCGTTGAGCGGTGCGCGCATGATCGCATGCGCGCAAGCCGCACCCACGGCGTGTTGCCGACCGACTGTTGCGGAGCGAGGCCCCCGGCCCCTGGCTGCCCTCGAGGCAGACCCGGAACCACTACTGTCCGCTCTTGTCGAGCCCGAGCCACAGCGCATGCAGCGATTCATGTTCGACGTCGGCGAACGCCACGTCCTGTTCATGGGTCAGGCGCAGTTCGCCGAAGCTGTGGCGCTCGGCCAGGTCGGCGATGCCGTCCATCCGGGTGGCCATGACATCACCGGGCGGCACACCGGTCTTCTTCAGCGAGATCGTCACCGCGACATAGCCACTGACCCGGTGCGGATGCACGTTGCGCGCGACCCAGCGCGCGAAGGCACTGTCCTTGCGCAGGTGCCGCTCGTGCGCGGCCGATACCGTCGGCAGCGGCCGATACGCCGGCCGCGTGAAGCGGGCTTCGACGCGCGCGATCTCCGCGGCGGGCAGCGTGCCGGGCCCGCCCTCGAGGAACGACCACTCGTGCGCGACCTGGCGGCGGAACTCGGCTACGCCCAGTTTCTTCACCAGGATCTCGATGCGCGCCCTGTACTTGCTGTCGCGCCGTCCATGCTGGTTGTACACGCGCAGGATCGCAGCGAGGTAGGTCAGCAAGTCGGCCGCCGGCAGGAACTCGCGGATCACGTCGCCTGCGATCGGCGTGCGCCCGAGGCCACCCCCGACCGCCACCGTGAAGCCAGGCCTGCCATCGTAGTCGAACACCGCCTTCAGCCCGATGTCTTGCACCATCACTGCCGCGCGGTCCTCTGGCGAGCCCGACAATACGATCTTGAACTCGTGCGGCAGGAAGGCGAACTCCGGGTGCAGCATCGACCATTGCCGGATGATCTCGACATAGACCCGCGGGTCGAGCACCTCGTCGGGCGCGACACCGGCGAAATGGTCGACCGCCGTGGTGAGGATGCAATTGCCACTGGCCTGGATCGCGTGCAGGTCTACCTCGGCCAGCTCGTCGAGGATGTCGGGCACCCGCTCGAGCGTCGGGCAACTGTAAAGGATGTTCTGACGCGTGCTGAAGCGCCCGTATCCACGATCGTATTCGCGGGCGATATGCGCAAGCCTGCGCAACTGCACGGCGTTCAGCATGCCGTAGGGGATGGCGACCTGCAGCATCGGGGCATGGTGCTGGATGTAGAGGCCGTTCTGCAGGCGCAGCGGCTGGAACTCGTCCTCGCTCAGCGTGCCGACGCGGAAGCGCTCGGTCTGCTGCCGGAACTGCCGTGCGCGCTGGTGGACGAGGCTGCGGTCGATCGTCTCGTGCTGGTACATGCTCTGTCGCGACAGCCGGACGGCCGCCCTATGGAAGACGGGAAGAAGGCGATTTTCGCTGGCCGCACACATGAGGCAAACGAATATAATCCGGTATCGTTATCATCCGGATCGTATATAGAGCCACGACACCATGAACTTCCAGCAACTGCGCACCGTGCGCGAAGCCGTGCGCCACGACTTCAACCTGACGGCCACCGCCGCCGCCCTGTTCACCTCCCAGCCCGGGGTCAGCCGGCAGATCCGCGAACTGGAGCAGGAGATCGGCGTCGAGATCTTCCAGCGCTACGGCAAGCGGCTGCTCGGGCTCACCGCTCCGGGCGAGACCGTGCTCGAGATCATCGAGCGCCTGCTGCACGAAGCGGACAACCTGAAGCGCGCCGCCGAGGAGCATTCCAACCAGCGCGGCGGACACCTGATCGTCGCGACCACGCATACCCAGGCGCGCTACGTGCTGCCGAAGGTGGTCGGCGAGTTCAAGCGGACGTTCCCGGACGTGAAGCTGGCGCTGCAGCAGTCGCGGCCGGAACAGATCGCGGAGCAGCTGCTGGGCGGCCGCGCCGACATCGGCATCGCCACTGAATCGCTGCTCGAGTACCCGGAACTGGTCGTGATGCCCGGCTATGAATGGAGCCATGTGGTGGTGGTTCCCGACGGCCACGCCCTGCTCTCGGCACCGGCGCTGACACTGGAGGCGCTGTGCGCGTGGCCGCTGATCACCTACGACCCGGGCTTCACCGGCCGGCCGCACATCGACGCGGCCTTCGCACGGGCGAAGCTGCGACCGGAGATGGCACTGACCGCGCTCGACTCCGATGTGATAAAGACCTATGTCGAGCTGGGACTGGGCGTGGGCATCGTCGCCTCGATGGCCTTCGACGCCCGCCGCGACGCCGGCCTGCGCACGATCGAGGCCGGCCACCTGTTCGAAGCGAACCTGACCCGGGTGGCGCTGCGCCGGGGGACCTACCTGAGAGGCTTCATGCTGACCTTCCTGGAACGTTTCGCGAGCCACCTCACGCCCGCATACGTGCGCCAGGCGATGGCGAGCGATGCCCGGCCACCTCGCTGTGGCCGCACCGTGCTGCCAGGAGCCTTCATCGCCGCGGCGGCAGCGCTGGCCTGTGCAGCCGCTCCTGCCCATGCGCAGCCCGCCGGGGGCTATCCCTCCAAGCCGGTGCGGACCATCGTGGCCTTCGCGCCTGGCGGGGCAAACGACGTCGTCGTGAGGCTGGTGGGCAACAAGCTGTCTGAACTCTGGAACCAGCCGGTCGTGGTCGAGAACCGACCGGGTGCCGGTGCCACGCTGGGGATGGAACTGGTCGCGCGGTCCGCGCCGGATGGCTACACGCTGGGCGCGGGAAACCAGTCCAGCCTGGTGATCGGCCCGCTGCTCAACCCGAAGGCCGGATACCACCCGCTGAAGGACCTCACGCTGATCGGCAGCACGGCGCTGACCGCCTACGTGGTGGCAGTGAACCCGTCCGTGCCGGTCAAGACCGTGTCCGACCTGGTTGCGCTGGCGCGTGCGAAGCCGGGCTTCCTGTCCTATGGCACGGCCGGCTCGGGCACCATCTCGCATATCGCGACCGAGATGCTGCTCGGTGCCACCGGCACGCGCATCCTGCACGTACCCTACAAGGGCGCAGGTCCCTACCTGAACGCGCTGGTGTCGGGCGAGATCGACATGGCGCTGGTCGCGCTCCCCGCCGCCGAGGCATTCGTGCGCAGCGGAAGGCTCCGGCTGGTCGCCGCTGCCGGTGCCAGGCGTGCCGAGGCAGCCCCCACGCTGCCCACCATCCTGGAGTCGATGATCGACATCGCCCCGGTCGAGGGACGCTACGGGCTGGTCGGGCCGGCCGGCCTGCCGAAAGAGATCGTGTCCCGCATCAATGCATCGATCGGACAGGCACTGGCCGCCCCGGACCTGCGCAAGCGACTCGTGGCAGGCGGCTTCGAACCGCTGGCCGATACGCCGGAACAGTACGCGGCATCGGTGCGCCTGGAGATCGAGACGTTCAGCCGCATCATCCGGCAGCACGGCATCAAGCCGGACAGCTGAACGGCGCCTTCGAATCGACGGGAGATTGTATCCTCGGGCGAAACGCGCGATGCCGGCCCGGCCTCCGCGCGACACCGGAGGATGGCCCATGGCCGTGCAGCGATTCCAGCAGCTTGCCCACTGGGGCGCGTACACGGAGGTGGTCGAGGATGGCCGCTTCGTGCGGGCCGAACCGTTCTTCCGCGACGCCCATCCGTCGCCTATGCTGGAAGCATTGCCCGAACTGGTCTATTCCGATCGCAGGGTCCGGTGCCCGTCGGTGCGCGAAGGCTGGCTCGCCCACCGCGACCGCAACCGCACCGGCCACGAGCGCTATGTCGAGGTCGACTGGGATACCGCGCTCGGGCTGGTCGCCGGTGAACTGGCCCGGGTGCGCGGCGAACACGGGCACCAGGCGATCTTCGGTGGCAGCTACGGCTGGTCGTCCGCCGGCCGCTTCCACCATGCGCGCTCGCAGGTGCGCCGCTTCCTGTACTCCGGTGGCGGCTCGGTCGACCAGCTGGGCAACTACTCCTGGGGCTGCGCGCAGTTCTTCCTTCCGCACGTGATCGGCACCTTCGCCCCGGTGACCGGACGGGTCACCGACTGGAACTCGATCGTAGGCCACACGAAGCTGATGGTCGCCTTCGGTGGCCTCGGGCTCAAGAATGCGCAGGTCGCCTCCGGCGGCTCGGGCGAGCACACGCTCGAGACCTGGCTGCGGAAGTCGAAGGCCGCCGGCATCGAGTTCGTGGTGGTCAGCCCGACGCGCAGCGATGCGCCCGCCTTCCTCGACGCCCGCTGGATCCCGATCCGTCCGAACACCGATGCCGCACTGATGATGGGCATCGCGTTCGAACTGGTCACGCGCGGCACGCACGACCGTGCATTCCTCGCACGCTGCTGCACTGGCTACGAGCGCTTCGAGGCCTACCTCACCGGGCGCAGCGACGGGCTGGCGAAGTCGCCCGAGTGGGCGGAGGCGATCTGCGGCGTGCCAGCCGCCGACATCCGCGCACTGGCGCGCCAGCTCGAGGGCGTGCGTTCGATGCTTACCCTCACCTGGTCGCTGCAGCGGGCGCACCGCGGCGAACAGCCCTACTGGATGGCGATCACGCTGGCCTCGATGCTCGGCCAGGTCGGGTTGCCCGGCGGCGGCTTCGCGTTCGGACACGGCTCGATCCAGGGCGTGGGCGCGCCGCGCGACGTGCGCGCCGCGTCGCCGGAACTGCCGCTCGGCCGCAATCCGGCGGGCGCGCATTCGATCCCGGTCGCACGCCATACCGACCTGCTCGAGAACCCGGGCGGCGAATACGATTTCAACGGCGAGCGCCGCACCTACCCCGACATCCGCATGGTGTACTGGGCCGGCGGCAATCCGTTCCACCACCACCAGGACCTGAACCGGATGCGCCGCGCCTGGCAGCGGCCCGAGACCATCGTGGTGCACGAGACGCACTGGACGCCGACCGCGAAGCACGCCGACATCGTACTGCCGGCCACCACCTCGCTCGAGCGCAACGACATCGGCGGCGCCTCGCGCGACCGCTACATCATCGCCATGCAGCGCGCGATCGACCCGCAGCACCAGGCGCGCGACGACTTCGACATCTTCCGCGACCTGGCGGCGCGCAACGGCCATGAACCTGCGTTCACCGAAGGGCTCGATGCCGACGGCTGGATCCGCCTGATGTACGAGCGCACGCGCGAGGCCAACGCGAAGATCGGCGTCCAGCAGCCGTCGTTCGACGACTGGTGGCGCACCGGCTGGTACGAGGTACCGCCGCCGGCGAAGGACTTCGTGCTGTTCGAGGCGTTCCGCGAGGATCCGGCCGCCCATCCGCTGTCCACGCCGTCCGGCCGGATCGAGATCACCTCCGAGCGCATCGAGGGCTTCGGCTACGACGACTGCCCGGCCCATCCGACCTGGCTCGCGCCGGTCGAATGGCTGGGTGCGGCCGGCGCCGCGACGCATTCGTTGCACCTGGTGACCAACCAGCCGGCGGACAAGCTGCACAGCCAGGCCGATTTCGGGCCGCTGGCACGGGCGAAGCGCATCGACGGCCGGGAACCGATCCACATGAACCCGGCCGACGCGCAGGCACGCGGGCTCGTGCACGGCGACCCGGTGCGCGTGTTCAATGCGCGCGGCGCCTGCCTCGCATCGGTGGTGCCCGACGATGGGGTCGTACGGGGCGCCGCCATCATGGCCACTGGCGGCTGGTACGACCCGCAGGACGCCGGGCCCTCGCCGCTGGAACTGCGCGGCAACCCGAACGTGCTGGCACCCGACCTGGGTACCTCGAAGCTGGCCCAGGGATCGAGTGCGCTGTCGATCCTGGTCGAGGTCGAACACTGGCCCGACCCGGTCGCGCGGCAGGCTTGACGTGGCGCCTGCGCGCTGACTATCGTGTCCCCCGGCAACCCGGAACGGAGCATCCCCATGTCCGCAGTCATCGCCCCGCGCCACGACGGCACCGTTGCCGACCTCGAGGCAGCCATGCGCGCCCATGTGGGCCGCCACGCCGAGAAGATCCCCGACTGGGACGCCTTCCCCGCCAGCCGCGGCTTTCCCGAACTCGACCGCGCACAGATGCGCTTCATCGGCGCCGGCGGCTCGCCCAAGGTCGGCGACCCCGACACCCTGCCGGCGAACCATTTCACCATGAGCATGGTGCACCAGCCGGTCGGCAAGTACGCCGTGCTGCACGCACACGAGATCGAGGAGGCCTTCCTCGTACTGTCGGGCGTGCTCACCGCCACCTGGCAGTACGACGGCGAAATCATCGAGGCCAAGCTGGGTCCGAAGGACATGGTGCTGCACATGACCGACCGTCCGCACGGCTTCAGGAACGACGGCTACGAACCGGTGCTGGTGTCGATCATGCTCGGCAAGGGTCGGCCGGAGATGCCGCGCTACCTGTTCCATCCGAAGACCCATGGCAGCGAACTGTCGGCCCGCTACGGCGCCGACCCGGAGCACACGCACCGGCTCGACTTCCACAGCGACGATCCACGGCACCGCGAGTTCGCGCGCCATGTGGTGCGCTACAGCCAGCAGCGCCCACAGTGGAACGATGCCGGGTTCGCCCGGCTGGTGTACATCGGCGCGGGCGGGGCCCCGGCCGGCACCTATCGCAAGGACCTGATCCGCCTGCCCCAGGGGCGCGGCGTGCGGTCGTACGTTCGCGACGTCGAAGATGCATACCTCGTGCTCGAAGGCGTGGTCACCGTCGGCTGGGAAGAAGACGGCCGCACGGTAGAGCAGCGCCTGGGGCCGAAAGACGTGATGCTCAACCCGGCCGGACGACGGCACTGGTTCCGAAACGACGGCTTCGCCGATGCCGAGTTCATGATGGTCGTGGGCACGCCGAAACCGGAAGACGTGCGTTTCGTCGGGACGGTGCCCGCATGAGTCGCGTCATCGGACGCGCTGCCCTGCACGCCTTCACCGCCGCGCTGCTCATCGCGCCCGCGCCGGTATGGGCGCAGGCGGGCTGGCCGAGCAAGCCGATCACGCTGGTGGTCACCGTCCCGGCCGGCGGCTCCATCGATGCCGTGGCGCGTATCGTCGGCGAGGAGTTGTCGCGCGGCCTGAGCACGCCGGTGCTGGTCGAAAACCGCGCCGGTGCCG
>CAIQON010000177.1 GCA_903873475.1 uncultured bacterium | reverse complement strand
GTCGCCGATGGCGCGTGCCCTCACCAAGGCGCGCGAGGGCGACACCGTGACGCTGCACACGCCGGCAGGGGTCGAGGACGTGGATATCCTCGAGGTGAACTACCTGCCGATCGACTGACGCGCCCCGCTGGATCGCAGCGCCAGCGCTTCGATGCAGCGGGGCTATGATCGGCATATCGGCCTGAACAACCTGACTGGAGCGTCGCGAGATCCACCCGGCCACGACACCACTGCCCGCCAGCGACGATCCGCGCGCCTCCGCCTGGGTCACCGTCATGCTCATCACCCTGGTGCAGTCGGTGTCCGCCTGCGCCAACGTGACGCTGCCGACGGTCGCACCGAAGATCGCCCAGGCGCTGGGCGTGGACGCCTCGTGGATCGGCTACCAGGTGAGCCTGCTGTTCGGCTGCGCAGTGCTCAGCGCGACCTTCGGTGGCGGCATGGTGAGCCGGCTCGGGCCCGCGCGCACCGGCCAGGTCGCGGCGCTGCTGAGCATCGCCGGCATGGCGCTGGCGGCCGTGCCGATGCTGCTGACGATGGCGCTGTCGACGGTGCTGTGCGGCTTCGCGCTCGGGCTGGTCAACCCCGGCGCGGCGCAGGTGATCGTCCGCTTCACACCGCTCAAGCACCGCAACCTGATCTTCTCGATCAAGCAGAGCGGCGTACCGGCCGGCGGCGTGCTGGTCGGGCTGACCGCGCCACTGATCGCAGTCAGCCTCGGCTGGCAGTGGTCGGTGCTGCCGGCGATCGCCGTGGCGTTCTGCGTGCTGCTTCTGATGCAGTGGGTGCACCCGGTCTGGGACAGCGAACGCAACCGCGAGGCGAAGCTGTTCGGCACGCGCAGCGGCGGCATCGGCATGGTGTGGGCGCGGCCCGCGCTGCGCTGGCTGGCGCTGTCGGGCTTCTGGTTCGCGTTCATCCAGCGCAGCCTGCTCACCTTCCTCGTGTCCTACCTCTACCTGGTGGCCGGCTACTCGCTGATCGAAGCCGGTGCGCTGCTCGCCCTGTACCAGGCCGCGGGCGGCCTGGCGCGGCCGATGTGGGGCATCGTCGCCGACCGCCTGTCGGGGCCGCCGGTGCTGATCGGCCTGTCACTGTGCACGATCACCACCTGCCTGGCGCTGTTCTGGCTCGACGCCACCTGGCCGCCGGCCGTGGTCTCGGCGATCATCGCGGTGCTGGGCGCGACCTCATACGGCTGGAACGGCGTCTACCACGCCGAGGCCACGCGCATCTCGCCGCCGCGCGAGATCGCGACGCTCACCGCGGGCACGTCTTCGTTCGCCTACTCGGGCGTGCTCGCCGGGCCCGCGCTGTTCGCGCTCGGCTACCAGGCGTCCGGCAGTTATCCGGCGATGTTCGGATCGCTGGCTGGCGCGGGCGCGCTCGGGCTCGGCTGCCTGCTGCTGGCGATCCGCCATGCGCGGCTCGCACCGCCGGTGGCCTGAGCGCACGCGTCTGGCGTACGATCGGCACAACGGGGCCCGGCATGGCGAGGCCGTCCCGGCAACCCAGGGAAGTCGACGATGTCCGAACACGGCAAGTCAAGGGGCTGGTCAGTCGCACCCGCGCTGGCAGTGACACTGGCACTGTTACTGGCGCTGCAGGCCGCGCTGGTGTCCGCCCAGCCGGCGCCGCAGGGCTGGCGCCCGCAGCGCCCGGTGGAACTGCTGGTCGGCGCCGCCCCGGGCGGCAGCATCGACCTCACCGCGCGCGTGCTGCAGCGGGCACTCGATGAGCGCAAGCTCGCCGGCGTATCGACGCTGGTGGTCAACCGCCCCGGCGCCGGCCAGGGGCTGGCCTGGGCGCAGATGATCGAGCGCTCGAAGACGGTGCCGGCGATCGCGATGGGCGGGCCGAACCTGGTCTCGAATCCGGTCACCGGGCTGCATCCGATCGACCACACGCAGGTCACCACGCTCGCCGTGCTGTTCGACGACTACATGGCGATCGCGGTGCGCGCCGACTCGCCGATCCGCTCGATGCGGGAGGCCATCGAGCGGCTGCGCAAGGACCCCGGCGCGCTGTCGATCGGCGTCGCGCCATCGCTGGGCGCAGGCGCACACACCGGCGGCGTGGTGGCCCTGCGCGCGGGCGGCGTCGACGTGAAGAACGCGCGTTTCGTCGTCTACAAATCGGCTGGGGAAGCCATCCTCGCGGTCATCTCGGGCGACCTCGACATGGCGGTCGGCACCGTGGCCAACTTCCCGCCGCACCTGCAGTCCGGGCGCATCCGGCTGGTCGCGGTCACCTCGGGCAGGCGCCTGGGCGGCGTGATGGCGAACGTGCCGACCCTGCGTGAACAGGGCATCGACGGCGTCTATACGAACTGGCGCAGCGTCATCGGTCCGAAGTCGATGCCGCGCGAACAGGTCGCCTTCTGGGAAGAGGCGCTCGGGGCGATCGTGAAGAGCGACGAATGGCAGCGCGACCTAGAACGCAACTTCTGGACAGGCAACTTCCTCGTCGGCGAGTCGGCTGCCCGGTATGTCGACGAGCAGGCCCGGCAGTTCCGCGACATCTACAGCGTACTTGGAAAGAATGCACCATGACGGCCACGGCGAACCGACCCAACATCCTGTTCATCACGTCCGACCAGCAGCGCGGCGACTGCTACGGATTCGAGCGGCCGGAAATACTGACGCCGCACCTGGACCGGCTCGCACGCGACGGCACCCGGTTCAAGGCCGCGATCACGCCCAACCTGGTCTGCCAGCCCTCGCGCGCCTCGATACTGACCGGCATGCTGCCGCTCACGCACGGCGTCTGGGACAACGGCGTCGACCTCGATCCGGCAGTCGGTGAACAGGGCTTCGCCGGCGCACTCGCCCGGGCCGGCTACTCGACCGCGTTCATCGGCAAGGCACACTTCGCGACCAAGGCGACCTTCGCGCCGACCGGCACGCCCGAGGACCGCTTCAACGGCGAACTGTACGACCGCGGCTGGCTCGGCCCGTACATGGGGTTCGAACATGCGGAACTGATGGTGCTCGGACACATGCATCGGGCGCGCCCGCCACAGCGTCCGATCGTCGGCCATTACGAGCGCTGGCTGCGCACCCGGGGCCGCGACGAGGAAGCGGCCGCGCTCTGGGCGGCCGAGACCCGTGCAGGCACGGGGGCGGCACAGACCTGGCATTCGGCCCTGCCGGTGGCCTGGCATACGTCCACCTGGTGCGCCGACCGCGCGATCGAATGGATCGGGCGCCAGGAGCGCAGCAAGCCGTTCTGCGCCTGGGTGTCGTTCCCCGACCCGCACCATCCGTTCGATGCGCCGGCGCCGTGGTCGGCCCTGTACGACCCGCGTTCGCTCTCGTTGCCGCCCCACCGCACGAAAGACCTCGAGCGCCGCCCGTGGTGGCATCGCGCGGTGCTCGAAGGCAAACCCGACCTGAGCGACCCGGTGATGCTGAAGTTCCGTACCGAAGGGTCACGCTGCCCGGACCAGACCGACGAGCAACTCGCCGAGATGACCGCGAACTACTACGCGATGATCTCGCTGATCGACCACAACGTCGGCCGGCTGATGGAGTCGCTCGAGGCCCAGGGCCTCGCGCAGGACACGCTCGTGGTCTACAGCACCGACCACGGCGACATGCTCGGCAACCATGGCCTCTACCTGAAGCATCCGATCCCGTACGAAGACCTGCTGCGCATCGGCATGATCGCGCGCGGGCCAGGCATCCAGGCCGGGCAGGTGGTCGACAAGCCGGTGTCCACGGTCGACCTCGCGGCCACCTTCTGCGAGGCGGGCGGTGCCCGGCTGGCCGAGGGCGCGCAGAGCCGCAGCCTGCTGCCGCTGATGCGCGGCGAGCCCGAGGAACGGCCGGTCGCGTACAGCGAGTGGCATGTGCATGCCTCCCGCTGCGGCGTGGCGCTCAAGCTGCGCACGGTACGCACCCGCGATGCCAAGTGCACGTTCGAACTGGACAGCGGCGCGGGCGAACTCTACGACCTGCGCGACGACCCGGGCGAAATGGTGAACCGCTTCGACGACCCGGCCTTCAAGGGGCTGCGGGACGAACTCGAGCAGATGATGCACGACCGTCCGGGCGAGGTACGCGATCCGCTGGCCGAGCCGATCGGCATGGCCTGAAGCGGCGACGAAGGCCCATCGAAGACCCATCGGTTGACCACAGCCGATCTACGGGCTTAGACTGGACTCGTATTCAGGAGAGTGTCGGTCGTGCAGGTGCAGTAGAACGCACAGTTGGCCACGACCGGCCGCCGAAGGCGCAACCCGCCCGGGATCGCTCAGGCCCATATACTGGATACGGTTTGGCAGACTGGAGAGCGACCCGGCTGCACTGCGAACGGCAGTTCGAACGCAGGCAGGATGGGGTCCACCGAAGGGGCAACGTGATTGCAGGCGCCTGAGCGCCGGCACCACGCAATCTCTCAGGTAAACGGACAGTCGGGCGGTGTCGGGTTCATCGACGCTGCCTCCCTGTCCGCACAACCCTGGAGAAAGCGATGAAAGTCATCGTGCTCGGTGCCGGCGTCGTCGGCACCACCGCCGCCTGGTTCCTGAACCAGTCTGGCCATGAAGTCACCGTCATCGACCGCCAGCCGGTCGCCGGCAACGAAACCAGCTTTGCCAACGGCGGGCAGATCTCGGTCAGCCATGCCGAGCCCTGGGCCAACCCGTCGGCACCGCTGAAGGTGCTGAAGTGGCTCGCGCGCGAAGATGCGCCGCTGCTGTTCCGGCTGCGCATGGACCCGGCGCAGTGGCGCTGGTGCGCGCGCTTCATGCTCGAGTGCCTGCCCTGGCGTACCGACCACAACATCGCGCAGATCGTGCGGCTCGGGCTCTACAGCCGGGCGACGCTGCAGGCCCTGCGCGCCGAGACCGGCCTCGAGTACGACCACCTGGCGCGCGGCATCCTCCATTTCTACACCGACCAGGCGGAGTTCGATGCCGCGATCGCCCCGGCCCAGGTGATGCGCGACCACGGCTGCGAAGTCGACATGATCGATGCCGATGCCTGCGTGCGCATCGAGCCGGCGCTCGCCTCGGCCCGCGACCGGCTGGTCGGCGGCAGCTTCACGCCGAGCGACGAATCGGGCGACGCGCACACGTTCAGCGTCGAACTGGCGAAGCGCGCCGCCGCACGGGGCGTCACCTTCCTGAACGAGACGCGCATCCTCGGGCTCGACCTCGCGGGCGGCAGGATCGCCTCGGTGCGGGTAGTCGATGCCAACGGCACGCCGTCGACGCTGCGCGCGGACGCGTTCGTGATGGCGATGGGCAGCTACAGCGCACGGATGCTGCGCGGGGTCGGCATCGACGTGCCGGTGTATCCGGCCAAGGGTTACTCGGTGACGCTGCCGGTCGGCCCGCAGCATGTCGCCCCGCACGTCAGCCTCACCGACGACGCCTACAAGATCGTGTTCTCACGACTGGGCGACCGGCTGCGCTGCGCCGGCACGGCCGAGCTGAACGGCTACGACACCGAACTCAACGAGACCCGCTGCCGCGCGATCGTCGAGCGCCTGTTCGCGCTGTTCCCGGAGGCCGGCGACCGCTCGCAGGTGCGCTACTGGACCGGGCTGCGGCCGGCCACGCCGTCGAACGTGCCGCTGATCGGCCAGAGCCGTATCCCGAACCTGTACCTCGACACCGGCCACGGCACGCTCGGCTGGACCCACGCCTGCGGCTCGGGCAAGGCGATCGCCGACATCGTCAGCGGCCGCACACCGGAGGTCGACTTCGCCTTCATCGGCGCACCCGCGCGCAAGCCGCCCACCGCGCAGACCCTCGCCCGCGCCTGACACAAAAAACCCGGGTCAGACACGGGTTTCCGCCTTTGGCGGAAAATGCGTGTCTGACCCGGGTTTGCTCTGGCCCGGGGTGCTGGGCGGTTACTCGGGCTTGACGCCCGCCTGCGCGACGATCTTCTTCCACAGCTCGATCTCGCGCGCGATGCGGGCACCGAACGCCTCCGGCGTGCCGCCGGCCGGCTCGACGCCGTCGGCGTTCAGTCGGGTGATCATCTCCTTGTTCGACAGCGCCTTCTGCAGGTCGGCATTGATGCGGTCGACGATCGGGCGCGGCGTGTTGCGCGGCACGAGGATGCCGTGCCAGTTGGTGACGTCATAGCCGGCAACCGTCTCGCCGATCGACGGGATGGTCGGCTCGGCACCGATGCGCTTGGCGGTGGTCACCGCGATCGGACGCAGCTTGCCGGAGCGCACGAACGGCAGCGTCGAGGCGATGCTGCCGAAGATCAGCTGGGTATGGCCGCCAATGGTGTCGGTCAGCGCCGGGCCGGTGCCCTTGTACGGGATGTGCGTCATCTTGATCCCGGCCATGCTGGCGAAGTGCTCGGTGGCCAGGTGCACGATGCTGCCCTGCCCGCTGGTGGCGTAGTTGAGGCCACCCGGATTCTTCTTCCCGAGGGCGATCAGGTCTTTCACCGTCTTCACAGGCAGCGTCGGATGCACCGCCACCAGGAACGGGCCCTGGGACATCTGGATCACCGGCTGGATGTCCTTGATCGGATCGAAGTTGAGCTTGTACAGAGCCGGGTTCACCGGATAGCTGGCGGCGATCAGCGTCAGCGTATAGCCGTCGGGGGCCGCCTTCATGCCAACCTCGACGCCGAGCGATCCGCCGGCACCGCCGCGGTTCTCGACGACGACCTGATGGCCGAGCGAGTCGGACAGTTGCTGCGCAGCGATGCGGCCGATGAAGTCGCTGCCGCCACCGGGCGCGAACGGGATGACCATGCGAAGCGGCTTGGTCGGATAGGCCTGGGCCATCACGGCGGGCGCGAACGCAGCCGACAGCGCGGCGAAGGACGCCACGGCGAGACGAGTATTCATTGAAACCTCCGATGGACGGCGATTTGGACGGGCGATCCCTGCGCTGGGGACCCGGGCGCCCCTCGGACAGCCCGCGGCCGGATCATACCGCGGCATCGCCAGGGCGCCACGGCAAGACCACGTGATCGTCAGGATACTGCATCCCGTGGCGGGCGCAGCGAGAGCATCCGGGTCAGCGCCTCAGGTCCCGCAGAACGTCTGGTACACCTGCCCGTCCGGCACCGCCGGCTGCGCGTAATCGTCGAGCCCGTCGCGCGCCGCATACGGGTCGGCCAGCACCTCGAGCAGGCGGTGCATCGGCGCAAGGTCGCCCGTCGAGCCGGCGGCGAGCGCCGCCTCGACCTGGTGGTTGCGCGGGATGTACGCCGGGTTGGCTGCGTGCATGCGCTCGAACACGGCCGGCAGTGCATCACCCTGCCGCCCGAGCCGGGCCCGCCACCGCGCATGCCATTGGCCGAACGCAGGGTCGGCGAAGACAGCCTCCGAGGGCAGCCCGTCGACCGCCAGCGCGCGGAAGGTGTTCGTGTGGTCGGCCCTGGCCTGCGTCATCCACGACAGCAGGTCGTCGCAGAGCGCCCGGTCGTCCGACTCGCTGCCCGACAGCCCGATCTTGCGGCCCATCATCGCGAGCCAGCCGGCTTCGAAGGTGTCGGCCAGCGCATGCAGCACGGCCGTCGCCTGTTCGACCGCCCGCTCTCCATCGGCGTCGATCGACGGCAGGAGCGACTCCGCGAAGCGGGCCAGGTTCCACAGCATGATGCGCGGCTGGTTGCCGAACGCATAGCGGCCCTGGTGGTCGATGGAGCTGAACACGGTGGTCGGATCGTGGGCGTCCATGAACGCACACGGCCCGTAATCGATCGTCTCGCCGGCGATGGTGACGTTGTCGGTGTTCATCACGCCGTGGATGAAACCCACCCGCAGCCATTCGACCACCAGCGCCAGTTGCCGCTCGCCCACCGCCTGCAGCAGCGCGAGGCCGGGGCTGGCTGCATCCTTCAGGTGCGGGTAATGGCGCTCGAGCGCGTACTCGACCAGCGTTGCCACCAGCGCCGGGTCGCCTTGCGCGGCCGCGTACTGGAACGTGCCCACCCGCAGGTGGCTGGCGGCGACCCGGGTCAGCACCGCGCCCGGCAGCGGCCGCTCGCGGTACACCGGCTGCCCGGTCGCGACCACCGCGAGCGAACGGGTGGTCGGGATGCCCAGCGCCTGCATCGCCTCGCTGATCACGTACTCGCGCAGCATCGGCCCGAGCGCGGCGCGGCCATCACCACTGCGCGAATAGCGCGTCGGGCCGGAACCCTTGAACTGGATGTCGACGCGCCGGCCATCCGGCGCGACATGTTCGCCGAGCATCAGCGCGCGGCCGTCGCCGAGCAGCGAGAAGCCGCCGAACTGATGGCCGGCATAGGCCTGGGCGAAAGGCTCGGCCCCTTGCGGCAGGACCTTGCCCGAGAACAGCGCGGCGAGTGCGGCGTCGTCCATGCCGGAGAAATCGAGGCCAAGATCGCGCGCCAAGGCGTGGTTGAGCAGCACCAGCTTCGGCGCGGGCGCGGCCACGGCGCCCTGCTTCGAATAGAAGAGGCGGGGCAGGCGGGTGTAGGTGTTGTCGAAACGGAAGGCGGGCAAGGATGCACCTGTCTGGGTCGTTACACGGTTGTCTTTCGCTGCTCGGTACTTTACGCGAGTGTCGCTCCCACGATTAAGGCATGGCCGAATCGTTCCCCAGCCTTGCCTCGGCCGTTCGCGGTGGTGCCGTCGAGTCCACAGACACCTGCGACGCTATCGGCTCTATTGCCATATGCAATTGGACCGCTGCGCGCCGCACGCCCACAGTGGTCTCCGTCACCCGTGTCGAACACCAAGGAGAGAACCATGTCCGATCAGAAATGTCCGTTCGCAGGCCATGCCCCCGCCAGCCCGGTCGCCGCCCCCAGGAAGAACGCCAACTGGTGGCCCGAGCAGATCGACCTGAAGGTCCTGCACCAGCATTCGTCGCTGTCCGACCCGATGGGCGAGGGCTTCGACTATGCGCAGGCCTTCCGCGGCCTCGACCTCGATGCCGTCGTGCGCGACCTGCATGCGCTGATGACCGACTCGCAGGACTGGTGGCCCGCCGACTACGGCCACTACGGCCCGTTCTTCATCCGCATGGCCTGGCACAGCGCCGGCACCTACCGCATCGCAGACGGCCGCGGCGGCGCGGGCGCAGGCGCGCAGCGCTTCGCGCCGC
>CAIQON010000176.1 GCA_903873475.1 uncultured bacterium | reverse complement strand
GCCTCGGTCAGGGTGGTCGCATCAGCGATCACGAACGGCACGTTCAGCAGCCGCGCCAGGGTCTGGGCGAGCAGCGTCTTGCCCGAGCCCGTGGGCCCGATCAGCAGGATGTTCGACTTGGCCAGTTCGACCTCGTCGTTCTTGGACAGGTGCTTGAGCCGCTTGTAGTGGTTGTACACCGCCACGGCCAGGATGCGCTTGGCCTGGTCCTGGCCGATCACGTACTGGTCGAGGATCTCCTGGATCTCGCGCGGCACCGGCAGGTCGGACTTCGACCCGCGCGCCGCACCGGCATCGCCCTGCGTCTCCTCGCGGATGATGTCGTTGCACAGTTCGATGCATTCGTCGCAGATGAATACGGAGGGGCCTGCGATGAGCTTGCGCACCTCGTGCTGGCTCTTGCCGCAGAAAGAGCAGTAGAGGAGCTTTTCGCCGCCGCTCACTTTTTCCGTCATGGTGTCCTGTGCCCTTGACCCTGGCCCGCACGATGGCGTGCCCTGCAGTCCGATGTGTCAGTCGTCGATGAACGCCAATTGCCGGGATAGCCCTGCCCGTTCAACCTGCCGAGCGGGTCATCAGCACCTGGTCGACGACACCATACTTCATCGCATCTTCGGCGCTGAGGAAATTGTCCCGGTCGCTGTCGCGCAGGATGGTGTCCACGGCTTGTCCGGTGTGCTTCGACAGCAGTTCGTTGAGCCGCTGCTTCAGGTAGAGGATCTCTTTCGCGTGGATCTCGATGTCGGAGGCCTGCCCCTGGAACCCGCCGCTGGGCTGGTGGATCATCACGCGTGAGTTCGGCAGGCAGTAGCGCTTGCCCTTGGCGCCTGCCGCGAGCAGGAAGGCACCCATGCTTGCGGCCTGGCCGATGCAGAGGGTGCTCACGTCGGGCTTGATGAACTGCATCGTGTCATAGATGGCCAGCCCGGCCGACACCATCCCGCCGGGGGAGTTGATGTAGAACGAAATGTCCTTGTCGGGATTCTCGGATTCGAGGAACAGCAGCTGCGCCACCACCAGGTTGGCGGTCTGCTCGTTGACCGGCCCGACCAGGAAGATCACGCGCTCCTTGAGCAGGCGAGAGTAGATATCGTAGGCACGTTCGCCACGACCGCTCTGCTCGATCACCATCGGCACCATGCCGAGGCCCTGGGGTTCGATCCGCTCGCCACCCTGCGCGCTTGCGCTGCCGGCCGTGAAGCCCGGACTGTTCCAGTTGATCATCTGAGACCCGACTCTCCTGTGATGGCAGGCCGTTCAGCCCGCCGACTCCGTGCCCATCAGTTCGTCGAACGCAGTCGGCTTGTCGGCCACCTGCGCCACGCCGAGCGCCCATTCGACGACGTTCGCCTCGACCACCATGGCTTCGATTTCAGACAGACGCTGTGCCGACCCATAGTACCACTTCACTACTTCCTCGGGCCTTTCGTAGCTTTCGGCGAGGCCCTGGATCTCGGCCTTCACCTGCGCCGGTTTCGCGTGCAGCGCATGCTTCTTCACGGCCTCTGCGAAGATCAGGCCGAGGCTCACCCGGCGGCCAGCCTGCGCCGCGAACAGATCGTCGGGCAGCGGCGCATTGCCGACAGACATGCCGCGCGCTTCCATGTCGCGCCGCGCCATGTCCTTCAGTCGTTCGGTCTCCTCGGCGACCAGGGCCTTGGGTACTTCGATCGGGGTCGCCGCCAGCAGCGCTTCGACCACCTTCTCTTTCAGGCGGGCCTTCACCCGGCGCTCGACCTCGCGTCGGACGTTCGCCTCGACCTCGGTGCGCATGCGCGCCAGATCGCCGTCCGCAACGCCCATCTGGCGGGCGAAATCGGCGTCGAGCTCGGGGACCACCGGGCCGGAGACTTCTTTCACGGTGACGACGAAGCTGGCCGCCTTGCCCGCGACTTCACGGCCGGCGTAATCCTCTGGGAAGTTCACCGGGAATGTCTTCGTCTCGCCTGACTTCATGCCGACCAGGGCCGCTTCGAACTCGGGCAACAGGCGCTTCTTGCCGAGGACGAATCGAGCGTCCTGGCCGGTACCACCTTCGAAAGCGACGCCGTCGATCGAGCCGGCGAAGTCGACCGTGACCTCGTCGGTCGCTTCCACCGCACGATCGACTTTCACGAAGGTGGAACGCTGGTTGCGAAGAATGTCGAGCGTGCGATCGATGTCGGCTGCACCGACATCGACCACCGGACGCTCGATCGTCGACTGTGCGAGGTCGCCCAGTTCGACTTCGGGATAGACCTCGAAGGTGGCCGAGTAGGCGAACTCGGCGGCGTCGGGCGCATCGCCGGCCGCCTCGAACGCCGGCATGCCGGCGACCCGCAGGTTGCGCTCGCGCACAGCGTCGCCAAAGCTCTTCTGCACCGTGTCTCCGATGACTTCCTGGCGGACCTGCGGGCCATATTGCTGGGCCACCAGCCGGAACGGCACCTTGCCGGGGCGGAAGCCGTGCAACTTGACGGTGCGCGCGAGCTTCTTCAGCCGCTGGTCGACTTCGGACTCGATCTGGGTGATCGGCAGCGACACATTGACGCGGCGCTCGAGGTTGCTCAGGTTCTCAACGGATACGTTCATTGGCTGGATCACGACACATGGATAGGAACGATGCAGGCCCGCTGCCGGGCTGGCGCAGGAGGGGGACGGGATGGCGGCGTCGTGCGGGGGACCGTGGTGCCGTGGTGCGAAAGGAGAGACTCGAACTCTCACGCCTTTCGGCGCTGGAACCTAAATCCAGTGCGTCTACCAATTCCGCCACTTTCGCCGCGACATACCGCAGACACGCCGAGTTTAAACTACCGGGAGACGGACTGTAGCCGACACGGTGCATGGCGCGGCGCGCATTGTGCCGCAGTCCGGGCTGCAGCGGCACCGGACGCACGCGCCAGCCCGGATCGGTCGGGTGTTATCGTCGGCTGCCCGGGACGTGCCCGGGCGCACCGAGAGCGCAGTCCGACACCGCGCTCCGACATCGCCATCCACTGTCCACTGCCCACCGTCCACCTCGGCGCCCGTCCGCCCGCCGTACCCGCTCCCGCCCCATGCCCGTCGATCACTACGAGAACTTTCCGGTCGCCTCCTGGGTCATGCCGGCCCGGCTGCGGCGACCGGTCGAAGTCATCTATGCCTTTGCCCGCTCGGCAGATGACCTGGCCGACGAGGGCGAGGCCCCGCCTGGCGAGCGGTTGAGGGCGCTGGCCGCCTTCGGCGCACAACTCGACCGGATCGAAGCCGGCCAGCCCCCCGAGGGCGGGCTGTTCTGCGACCTCGCGCAGGTGATCGCCACGCACCGGCTGCCGGTGGACCTCTTCCGTGACCTGCTCGATGCCTTTGCGCAGGATGTCGTGAAGACGCGCTACGCGTCCTTCGCCGAGGTGCTCGACTATTCGCGCCGCTCGGCCAATCCGGTCGGCCGCCTGATGCTCCACCTGTTCGAGCGCACCGAGCCGGCCATGCTGGCCTGGTCCGATTCGATCTGCAGCGCGCTGCAGGTGATCAATTTCCTGCAGGACGTGGCGGTAGACTGGCGCAAGGACCGGGTCTACCTGGCGCAGGACGAACTTGCGGCGGCCGGCATTGACGAATCGTGGATCGCGCAGGCACGGGTCGACGAACGCTGGCGCGCGTTCATGGCGTCACAGGTCGGGCGCGCCGGCGCGATGCTCGAATCGGGTGCACCCCTCGCCCGCTCGCTGCGCGGCCGTGTCGGCCTGGAACTGCGGATGATCGTCAGCGGTGGCCTGCGCATCGTGCACCGGCTGCATCGGGTGCGCGGCGATGTATTCCACCACCGGCCCGTGCTCGGCACCGTCGACTGGCTGGCGATCGCGGCGCGCACGCTCTGGTTTCCCGCCGGCGCTTCGCGCCCGGTGGCGGCCACCGCACCAGGAGTGCCGCGGTGACGCCGGACGAGTACTGCCAGCAGCGAACCGCGGCGAGCGGCTCCAGCTTCTATTACAGCTTCATGTTCCTGCCGCCCCTGCAGCGGCGGGCGATCACCGCGCTGTACGCGTTCTGCCGCGAGGTCGATGATGTCGTCGACGAGGTCACCGAAGACCGGGTCGCCCGCCTGAAGCTCGACTGGTGGCGCCACCAGGTTGCGCTGGCCTTCGGCGCGGCGGCAGCGGCCGCCGAAGGCGATGCGCCTCACCCGGTGACGCGCGCGCTGGGGCCGGCGATCGCGGCATTCGCACTGCCGCGGCTGCCCTTCGACGAGATCATCGACGGCATGCAGATGGACCTCGACTACAACCGGTACGAGACCTTCGCCGACCTGCGTCTCTACTGCCACCGCGTCGCCGGCGCGGTCGGTCTGCTCTCGGCGCGGATCTTCGGCTATTCGAACGAGGCCACGCTCGACTATGCCGACCGGCTGGGCATCGCGCTGCAACTCACCAACATCGTGCGCGACGTGGCCGAAGACGCCCAGCGCAATCGTATATATCTGCCGCTGGAAGACCTGTCGCGTTTCGCCGTTGCCGAAGACGACCTGATCCGGCGCCGCGACGGGCCTGCGGTGCGCGCGCTGATCACCTTCGAGATCGACAGGGCCGACCAGCACTATGCGGAGGCGCTGGCGCTGCTGCCCGCGGAAGATCGAAGGGCGCAGCGCACCGGGCTGATCATGGCGGCGATCTATCGCACGCTGCTGGCGGAAATCCGCGCAGGCGGCGCAACCGTGCTGACCGAACGCACCTCGCTCACGCCGCTGCGCAAGCTCTGGATCGCCTGGAAGACGGCGCGCGCACCGTGAACGGCCGCCCGCCCGTCGCCGTGGTCGGTGGAGGCTACGCCGGCATGGCCGCCGCCGTGGCGCTGGCCGATGCCGGCCTTGCCGTACGGGTGTTCGAGGCCGCGCCTGAACTCGGCGGGCGCGCACGGCGCGTCACGCACCGCGGCATCGTGCTCGACAACGGCCTGCACATCGGCATCGGGGCCTACAGCAGCCTGCTGTCCATCGGCCGCCGTGTGCGCCGGGAGGCCGGCGTCGAGGGCGATGGCTGGCGGCGCCGGCCGCTCGAATGGCACGTCGAGGGCGGCCTGCAGATGCGGGCGCCCCGGCTGCCCGCGCCGCTGCACCTGGCCGCCGCCCTCGCCGGCGCGCGCGGGCTGGCCACGGGCGCACGCCGGGACGCGCTGCGCCTGATGCT
>CAIQON010000175.1 GCA_903873475.1 uncultured bacterium | reverse complement strand
TGCGGCAGCGACCACGCCTCGTGGTGCATCACATGCTTCGACAGGTCGTCGTCGCGCACCGGCTGGAACGTCCCCGCCCCGATATGCAGCGTGAGGAAGGCCCGCCGCACCCCGCGCGCCTCCAGCGCCTCGAGCAGCGGCGCATCGAAGTGCAGCCCGGCGGTCGAGGCGGCCACCGCACCCGGTTCGCGCGCGAACACCGTCTGGTAGCGCGAAGCGTCCAGCAGTTCAGGCTTGCGTTCGATGTACGGCGGCAGCGGCACCTCGCCGTGCCGCTCGAGCACGTCCAGCACACGATGCCCCGGCGCGAACGACAGCAGGAACAGCGCCCCACGCCGCTCGACCATGGTCGCGGCCACCGGATCGGCATGGTCGCCGAACAGGATCACCATCCCCGGCTTCGGCGACTTGCTCGCCCGCAGGTGCACCAGCGCCTGCCCGTCCGACAGCACCCGCTCGACCAGCACCTCCACCCGGCCGCCGGTCGCCTTGTTGCCGAACAGGCGCGCCTTGATCACGCGCGTGTCGTTGAAGACCAGCAGGTCGCCGGGCTCGAGCAGGGACGGGAGCTCGGCAAACAGTCGGTCCTGGATGGACGGTTCATCATTGCCGACGCACAACAGGCGGCTGCCGGCCCGGGTCTCGGGCGGCGTCTGGGCAATCAGCTCCGGCGGGAGCGGGTAGTCGAAATCGGAGAGTCGCATCGTCGCGGGTGTACCACAGAGCGGGCGCCGCCGCCCGATGTCGACCCTGCCGGTCAGCGATGGTTCGCGGACATTGCCGCGAAGGTCACCCCTCGGCGATAATCGACGGCTTCCCTTGCCGGGATGGCGGAACTGGTAGACGCACCGGACTCAAAATCCGGCGGTGGTGACATCGTGGGGGTTCGATTCCCCCTCCCGGCACTCGTAGACTGATCCCCTCGAGTGCATGAAGACCCCTTCAGAGTGCAGCAATCCTCTGACGCAAAAGGAGATTTAGGATCTCTCCTCGGTGCCCGAGTGCATCGACCGACCGCGACAGTGCACAACAATGCAGCGCTTTGCGGCGGATCAGCTGGCGGATTGGAAGCGTTCGTTTCGCCACTCTGCGAACTTCATGAGGTGCGTGAAGATGGGGAAGAAGCTTTCGACGGGCCGCTTGAACCTGTTGTCGGCAAGGACAGTTCAAACGGCCATGGAGGGTGATCATGCGGATGGCGGCGGCCTCTACCTGCGCGTCAAGGCACCAGGGGCATCATGGGTGTTTCGCTTCACTGCGCCGACGGGCAAGCGGCGCGAGATGGGCCTCGGCGTCTGCCACCGGCACAACGCACAGGCGTCCGGGGCCAGCCTAGCCGCGGCGAGGGAGGCTGCCGCAGCGTCGCGGGCGATGCTCAACGAGGTCCCGCCGCGCGACCCCATCGACGAACGAGACCATGCAAGAGAGGCCGCTCGCCGCGCCGAGGAAGACCGGAAGCGGGAAAAGGCTGCGAGTACGTCGACCCTCGCCCGGGTCGCGCGGCGCTACCACCAGCGGGTCATCGAGCCACGGCGACCGGGCAAGTACTCCCGCGACTGGATCGGCTCGCTTGAACGGCATGTTCCCCAAGCGATCTGGCACTGTCCTGTCGCCGATATCAAACGTGCGGACCTGCTCGACTTCCTCAGTGAGCTGCAACACGTCATGGCGGACACCGCGCACCGCGTGCGGCGACGGCTGGACGAGGTGTTCGACGAAGCGATCGAGAGAGAACTGATTGAGGCCAACCCGGTCGCCCAGCTGCGCGGGAAACTCCGGAGGGTCGCTGTTCCGAAGCGCGTCGTGCCGCGCGCTGCCCTGCCCTACCGAGAGGTGCCGGCGTTCGTCACGGCGCTGCGGAACAGGCCCAGCACGGCTGCGCTGTGCCTCGAGTTCGTGATCCTCACCGCCTCTCGAACCGGGGAGGCGATCGGGGCGACCTGGGTCGAGGTCGACATCAGCGCCAAGCTGTGGACGGTTCCGGCCGACCGGATGAAGGGTGGCGAGGAACACCGGGTACCGCTATGTGACCGCGCCATCGACATCCTCGAGCAGCTGCGCAAGACTGGTTCACCGCATGTGTTCCCCTCGCCCGACAAGCCTGAAGCGCCTCTTTCCAACATGGCGATGCTCACCCTGCTAAAGCGCCTCAGGCTCGCCACCAAAATCACCGTGCACGGCTTCAGGTCGACCTTCAGCACCTGGGCGAACGAGACTGGGATCTCCCGGCCGGACGTGATCGAAGCCTGTCTTGCCCACCGGGACGGTGATCGAATCCGAGCTGCCTACAACCGTGCAAAGTTCAATGACGAGCGGCGCCAGCTACTTGCCGCATGGGCCGATTTTGTTGAGGGACGTGCCGACGCGAAGGTGATCCCGCTACGGGCCGCATGAGCATGATTCGAGCCCGGCCTGGACTACCGCACTGGATGGACTCCGGCCTGCCCCGAGGGAGATGCAGGCATTGATGGACTACGTGACAACGCGTTGTGCGCTGAAGCCCATGACGTGGCTACCGGACATGTGAGGCAGATCAGGCGCTGCTCTAGATGGCGGCCCTGAGCCCAGCGACGCCGGCTATCGCCGACCAGATGAACGACGAACGATTCGGCGAGGCTTTTGGTGGCACGCCAGTTTTTTCGCCTGCAGCCTCTGGGGACGCCCGGAAACATCAGAAGCTTGCGGCCGTCCCTGCACTGGGACATCCCCATCATGATCATCACAGGAGTGTTTATGAAGACCCAGAATGACGCAGTTAGCTTCGACCTCGAAGATGATGCAGTGCCCGATATCGACGACAGTGGCTTTCCCTTCCCAGCCGCACTGGATTACGCGAGGCAGACGTTTCTAGGAATGGCAGCGGTCTGTCGGGCGGCTCAAGCTTTGGCCGACAAGGCCGACCATGATGATTTGTTCCGGGTACTAGGTGAGGTAATCAGGACTGCGGATTCCCACGCGGAAACAATTGAAAGGACGCTGAAGCTGAACCCCTGACATCTCTGCCTTCACTACAAAGACCGGCGTGCTCCGGAATGGCGCGCCGCTTTTTTTCGCCCGCGGCTTCCGGGGACGCCCGGAAAGGTTGGAACGTTGCGCTGTCCACACCGGGACGTCACCCAACAGGAGTGCGCATGCGCAAAGAAATCCACGCAGTAAGTGTCGACGCCGTAGACGGTGCCGCGTTGATCGGGGTCTCCGAACGTCACTTTCACAAGCTAAGGCATCGGCCCGACTTCCCGAAGGCGATAGATCTGTGCGGTCCGCGCAGACCGCGCTGGCTCAGTGAAGAGCTAGTCGTATTTGTTCAGCAGCTAACTCGACTGGATGCAGAACCGAGCCCTGAACCTGCACGCTTGTCGCTGGCACGAGACCGAGCGCGCATGACCGGGGAGGCGCTAGGATGATCGACCTGAGCCAAGTCGCAACGGCCTTCGCGGACGCAATGCGGACATGCGGGATCGAGCCGCCGCTCGAGATCATCGCCGATGGCGCGGTCCACCGCTTCAACGTCGGCGTCGAGAGGCGTGGTCGGAAGGCGGGCGCCTATCGGTTGTACCCCGATGGTGTGCCTGCGGGATGGTTCCAGTCGCACAAGGGCAGCGGCGGCTTGATCAGGTGGTCATCGAAGGGCCCCACGCATCCGATGGACCGCGAGGCCGTGCGCCAGTTCAGGGCCGAAGTGGCTGCATGCCGGGCGACTCGAGCACAGCAGGACGTAGCACGCCGCCAGGAAGCTGCTGAGCGCGCGTACGCGCAGTGGGAGCGATCACCGGCTGCTGAGGCTGATCATCCTTACCTCGCCGCGAAGGGTGTGCAGCCGCATGGCCTGCGTGTCGATGGTGAACTGCTCCTAGTACCAGTACGTGACGCGCTCGGTGCCCTGCAGTCGATACAGACGATCGCGGCCGATGGCACGAAGCGCTTTCTGCCCGGCGGCAGAAAAACGGGCTGCTACTTCTCCATCGGCAAGTCGGCCGACGTGGTGGTGATCTGCGAGGGCTATGCGACCGGGGCGAGCCTGCACGAAGCGACCGGCCACTATGTGGCGGTGGCGTTCGACTGCGGCAACCTGCGGCCGGTAGCCGAAGCGATCCGCGCAAAGTTGCCAGAGGCGTGCATCATAATGGCAGCTGACGATGATCACCGCACGCATGGCAACCCCGGCCGGACGAAGGCGGCCGAGGCGGCGCGCGCCGTTGGTGGCCGGGTGGCCGTGCCCGAGTTCGGCGACGACCGCCAGGAGAAGGACACCGACTTCAACGATCTGCACCAACGGGTCGGGCTGGACGCCGTGCGCGCGTGCGCTGAGGCGGCGCAGCCCGCTGTTGAAGTAAAGGAAGGACCGCAGACAACGCCTGCGGAGCCTGAAGTCGGCGAACCTGCCGAAGATTCCCGAAGGCTGTCCGAACTGGCGGCCCTCCCTCCGATCGACTACGACCGAGTTCGGGACATCGAGGCGAAGCGGATGAGTGTTCGGGTCTCGACTCTTGATGCCGCGGTTGCGAAGCTGCGGCCGGCGTCGGGCGCCGGGAAGGCTGGCATGTTCCCATCGGTCGAACCGTGGCCCGAGGCGGTCGACGGCGAGGTACTGCTCCACGAGATTCGCCAGCTGGTTCGGAGGTTCATTGTCTGCGAGCCCGAGGTGCGATCCGCGTGCGCGCTGTGGATCGCGTTCACCTGGATGATAGAACACGTGAACGTTGCCCCGCTTGCCGTGATCACCGCACCTGAGCCGAGGTGCGGGAAGTCGAACATGCTCGACTTTATTGGGCGGCTTTCTATGCGTCCGCTGGTTGCATCGAACGTGTCACCGGCGGCCGTGTTCCGCGTCATCGAGGCGCACCGCCCCACGCTGCTAATTGACGAGGCCGACTCGTTCCTGAAGGACAACGACGAGCTGCGCGGAGTGATCAACAGCGGCCACACGCGCGCATCCGCCTACGTCATTCGCACCGTCGGTGATGACCACGAGCCGAAGCAATTCTCGACATGGGGAGCGAAAGCGATTTCTGGTATTGGCCGAATGCCGCAGACGATCATGGACCGCGCCATCGTGCTGGAACTGCGCCGCAAGATGCAGGGTGAGCACGTCGAAAAACTGCGCCACGCCGACACCAGGGACTTCGAGCGGCTGCGGCGGATGCTGGCGAGGTTCGCGGGCGATGCAGGGCCTACCGTCGAGCGCGCGCGTCCCGAGATTCCGGCGACGCTGAACGACAGAGCGGCCGACAACTGGGAGCCGCTGCTTTCGATCGCCGATGCGGCTGGCGGCGGTTGGCCTGTGCTGGCCCGCTCTGCCGCTCTGAAGCTGTCCGGGGTCGAGAGCGAGCCACTATCCCTAACCACCGAGTTGTTGGCCGACGTGCGCGACGTGTTCGAGCGCGAGAACGTGCCGCGCATCTCTTCGGCAGACCTGCTGCGAGCACTCTGCGACGACGACGAGGGCCCGTGGGCCACGTACAACCGCGGGAAGCCCATGACGCCGCGGAATCTGGCCAGATTGCTGTCCGCGTACCAGATCAGCAGCAAAACCATTCGCATCGGATACGACACGCCGAAGGGGTTTGACCGGGCGCAGTTCGCTGATGCCTTCTGTAGGTACCTGTCCATAGAGACTTCCTCCACCGAATCCGCCACAACGCCACAACCCAGCAACGGCGCGGCTTCCGTTGCGGCGGAAGAGTGGCGGCAAGATTCTTCATCCGCCACATCTGCAGGCGCCGGGCATGAAGGGCGTGGCGCTGTGGCGGATTCAGCCAAGTGTGGCGCTACCGAAAAAGACTCCGCCACGCTGGAACCGGTATGGAACCAGGCATGTGGTTTTGTGGCGGATACGGGGGGTTTTCCAGGCGGGAACGGGGCAAGCGCGGTGCCCGATCCGGAGCGGTTCGAGTGAGCGCGCGCGACCTGTTGCCGACCCTGATCGCCGCCGGGCTGACCATCGGCCTCGATGCCGACGGCGTGCTGCTGGTTGGGCCACGTGACCGACTCACGAACGATCTGCGGGCGCTGGTGCGCAGCCGGAGGGCCGACTTGGTCGCGGCGGTGACAGCCGACTCGGGGCGACCGGCCGCTCTCACCACATCGCCTCCCGATCTCGTCGAGCTTCACCGGCTACTCGTCGAAGTGGCGACCCTGCACGGCTGCACGGCGAAAGAACAGACCGAGATGAAGGCGGCTGCCGAACGCGACCCCGAAGGCGCGGCTGCGAGCTTCCGCGCGACACTGGCTTCTACCTGGGGCCTGCCGGACAACCGGCGCACCTGCCGCCAGTGCGTGCGACTGGCGCGTGGGCTGTGCATGGCGGCCCGCGACGGGCAGATCGCCGCCTCGCGCGAGTATCGCCCCGACCCTGACCTACGGCGGCGCTGTGAGGCTTACATGCCCTTCCTTTCAGACCCCGATCAACGCCACGGTGCTGCGCGCTGGCCGGGACTGGTGCCAATGACCTCCCCAAAGACGCTGTCAGATGACCATCATGAATAGTCAGATTTGTCCGACCCAGATCGGTCGACCCAATCAGATTTCAGCCCCAAAGCATCAGATCGTTCTGACGTCACTCGCTTGTGGAGATCGGAAATCGCACGGAGCAGAAGACTCTTACCACCCCGATTCGTGCAGACTGCCAAGAAGCATCGGCGGACCGGTAGGTGGACCCGCGAGTCACCTACCCAGCGATCCGCATAGAATGGGGGTAGCTGATGCCTGTGGTCGGCGCCGAAAGCCAGCGGGCTACATCGTCAGGCAGTCCAGCCTCTTCAAGTCGGCGACGACTGCAAGCCACAGCAATGATTGATTGATCGAACACGACCGGATTCCCTAGGTGCCTTTAACCCTGCCACAGCTAGAACGTCACCTCTTCAAAGCCGCCGACATCCTGCGCGGCAAGATGGACGCCTCGGAGTTCAAGGAATACATCTTCGGGATGCTGTTCCTGAAGCGTTGCTCCGACGTGTTCGACCAGCGCCGCGAACAGGTCATCGCCCAGGAAGTTGCCACCGGCAAGACCCCGGCCGAGGCCACCGTCAGCGCGGAACTCAAACGCTGGTACGGGCAGTCCTTCTACGTGCCGCCGGCATCGCGCTGGCAGCACCTGGTGAACGAGGCCCACGCCGACGTCGGCGGCTTCCTCAACCGCGCCCTTGGCGGCCTGGAGAGCAACAACTCCAGCTTGGCCGAGGTGCTGGAGCACATCGACTTCTCGCGCAAGGTCGGCCAGAGCAAGATCCCCGACATCAAGCTGCGCCAGCTCATCAGCCACTTCAGCAGTTACCGGCTGCGCAACGAGGACTTCGAGTTCCCCGACCTGCTGGGCGCCGCCTACGAGTACCTGATCGGCGAGTTCGCCGACTCCGCCGGCAAGAAGGGTGGCGAGTTCTACACCCCGCGCTCGGTTGTGCGCATGATGGTGCGGCTGGTCAAGCCCGAGCAGCAGCACAGCGTCTACGACCCCTGCGTCGGCTCAGGCGGCATGCTGATCCTGGCCAAGGAATACATCGACGAGCACGGCGGCGACGGCACCCGGGCCGACCTGTGCGGCCAGGAGGCCAACGGCACCGTCTGGTCCATCGCCAAGATGAACATGCTGCTGCACGGCATCAGCACCGCCGACCTGCGCAATGACGACACCCTGGCCGAGCCGCAGCATGTGGAGAGTGGCGAGCTGATGCGCTTCGACCGCGTGCTGTCGAACCCGCCGTTCTCGATCAACTGGGGCACCACCGACACCGACCGGGCTGGCCAGGCCGTCTGGGCGCCCAAGTTCCGCGCCGAACGCTTCCGCTACGGCGAGGTGCCGCTGGGCAGCAAGAAGGCCGACCTGATGTTCCTGCAGCACATGGTGGCGGT
>CAIQON010000174.1 GCA_903873475.1 uncultured bacterium | reverse complement strand
GTCCTTGTCGCCGGAGACGATCAGATCAGCGTGGCCAGCAAGGGCGCAGGCCAGCACATGATCATCGTCCGCGTCGCGAGCGATGACCCGCGGCACGCTGGAAGGCGTGGCCAAGGTGGCCAGGCGCCTGATTTCGCCGACGATGCCCAGCGGCGTCACTCCAGCCTGAATGAAACGCGGGGCGAACTTCTCCCGCGACACTACATCGAGTAGTTCAGCGATGAGCACGGGACTGCTGCACAGGTTGAATCCCTGCGCCCTGGCGCTATCCAGAAGTCGCCGGGGTGGACCGTGAGGCGATAGCAGCGCCGAGACAAGCGTGTTCGTATCAAGCACTACACGCACGATCAAGCGCTGCGGGCAGCGCGCTCCTGACGTGCAGCCTGGATTTCGCTTTCGATCTCTTCATCCGAGAGGGGCGCAACGTTCACGGAGTCGAGCCTTGAGAGGGACTCGCCCAGCCGCGTCCCAGCCTGGACGCGCGCTTCACGCGCAGCCAGGAACTCCACGAAATCCGCCACCTCAGCCAGCCGTTGGGCAGACAAACGCTCGAGCTTCTGGATCAATGTCCGGTCGAGTGCGGTCATTTGTGTTCTCCTCAAACCGATTGACGGGCATGACGGGCAAGTACCGTGTCGCCAGCAGCATCATGCTAACCCAAGGGGTCCCATTCGCGCTGCGCGGGTCGACGTGCTCAAGCATGGGGAAACTCTACCTGCATGCAACACCATACCTTCGCTGGGCGTCAGACGTCTTGATGTTGCTCAGGCGCGGCGGACCACCTCCATGAGAGGCCCTATGGAGATAGGTGCGCTCCCAATAGCGCCCGTCCCCGGGATCGAGATACAGCGTATCCCAGCCTGAGGGATCCGAGCCAACCCAGGTCAGCACTTCTTTGGTCAGCCAATCGATCCTTCGACACGTTTCGTCGCTTTCGATCGACTTGCCGACGAGCCTCCAGTTCCCGACAAGGTCAGTCTCGCTTGCGAGCAGCTTCATGGACGATCACCGTAGCGCAAAACTCGACGCCTGCCCCCACCCCCGCACGAAGCGGTCTTTCCAACCAGGTCAATCCACCTTCACCCCGGCGCGCGCGATCACCTTCGTCCACAGCGCGATCTCCTTCGCGAGGCGCTCCCCGAACGCCTCCGGCGATCCGCCCACGGGTGAACTGCCGTCGCCCTCCAGCCGCTCGACCACGTCGCGGCTCTTCAGCATCCGGCCGAACTCGGCGTTGTAGCGATCGACGATCGGCCGCGGCGTACCGCGCGGCAGGATAACGCCATTCCAGTTGATCGCCTCGTACTCGGGCAGCCCGGACTCGGCGATGGTCGGCAGGCCGGGCTGGGCGGGGATGCGCGTGGTGGTGGTCACCGCGATGCCGCGCAACTTGCCGTTACGCACGAACGGCAGCGTCGGCAGCACGCTGCCGAAGATCACCGTGACGTTGCCCGAGACGACATCGAGCAGCGCGGGCCCGGTGCCCTTGTAGGGGATATGGGTGAGCTGCACGCCGGCCATCAGCCCGAAGTGCTCGACCGCCAGGTGCGACACCGCGCCATGGCCGGTCGACGCGTAGTTCAGCGCGCCAGGATTCTTCTTCGCCAGCGCGATCAGTTCGCGCACGTTCTTCGCTGGCACCGACGGATGCACCGCGACCACCATCGGTCCCTGGGACAGCTGGATCACCGGCTGGATGTCCTTCACCGGGTCGAACGACAGCTTGAACAGGCTGGGGTAGCTCGAGTAGTTCGACACCAGCAGCGTCAGGGTGTAGCCATCGGGCGGTGCCTTCACGCCGAACTCGACGCCGAGCACGCCGCTCGCGCCCGGCCGGTTCTCGACGACCACGGGCTGGCCCATCGATTCGGACAACCGGCTGGCCGACAGGCGTCCGATCAGGTCGGTGCCGCCCCCCGGTGCGAACGGGATGACCATGCGGATCGGCTTGGCCGGAAAGGACTGCGCACCCAGCGGTGCCGCCACGGCAAGCATCGTCAGTACAGCAACCGTCGTCCCGCCCCGCATCAGGCCTCCGCCATCACGTCCAGCGGCGCGTTCAGCGCCGCGCCCTTGAGCAGGATACCAAGCCCCTCGTAGCCCTCGCGCTGCGAGCGCGGGATGGTGCGCCCCTGCGGGTCGGCCAACCACAGCCGCAGCAGGTGCCGCTTGCGGTCGGGCTCCGGCCAGTCTTCATAGGTGCGGCGCGAATGCAGGGTCACGAAGTTGTTCAGGAACTGCACGTCGCCCGGTTCGAAAGGGATGTCGGCGGCGCATTCCTCGACCGTGGTTCGATACACCTCGATCGCTTCGCGCTGCAGCGCGGTCATCGGCGGCACGCCGGGCAGCCCCTGTGCCTTGTCGATCGCCGAGCCGGCACCGGTGGCGCTGAAGAAGCCGTCGGTGAAGCAGAACATCGGCTGCCGCATCCATGGCAGGTCGCCGGGATTGGTGTCGCCCTTGAGCGACCGGTAGTAGTCCTGCGTCAGCAGGTCCGCAAGGTCCGGCCGCCTGGCCAGTATCCGGTTGTACACGGTGACCGAACTCGCCACCCGGCTCTCGCCACCGCTCTTCGGTGCATTCAGGCAGAGCAGGCCGACATAGTCGCCACCGTCCGCGTGGAACCTCAGGCCAGCGCGGGTGCGGTAGCCGCGGGTCACCGGATCGGCATAGTCGCCGCCGAGGTCCTTCACATGGCCGAGGGTGTGGCCTTCGCGGTTCTGCGACACCGGTGCACCAAGGTACGAGCCCAGCCCCAGGTAGCCGAGCACCTGGCCGAGGCGATCGAGGCGCGTCGTCGGGAAGCCCTGCAGCATCACGATGCCGCGGCCGTCCATCAGTTCGCGGCGCACGTCGTGCATAACGGCAGCAAGCCCCGGTAAAGGGAAGTACGCCCGGTCCACCTGCTCGGGCGCGATGCCAGTGGCACGCACTGCTGCAACCGCAGCCAGCAGTTCGTCGACGTCGCGCGCGGTGAAGCGGTAGCTCCAGGTGCCGACATCGCGCAGCGAGCCGGGCTGCCATCCGGCAGGATCGACCACCGGCATCAGGGGCCGCGCCGGCTCGCGCCGCGCGGCATGGAAGGTACGGAAGTTCGACATCGTGTCCTCGCCCGGAAACCGATGCCGCGATCCTACTCCGGCTTGATGTTGGCCGCCTTGCCCGCCTTCAGGTACTTCTCGTGGTCGGACCGGATCAGCTTCGTCATCGCGGCCGCGTTGAGCACCATCATGTCCATGCCTGCGCCGGACAGCTTGGTGCGCAGTTCGGGTACGGCAGGGATCTTCAGCACTTCCGCCTCGATCTTCCCGAACAGCCCGGGCCAGGGTGTTTGGCGGCGCCATGAAGCCGTAGCAACTCTCGAGCGAGAAGTCTTTCAGCTCCAGGATGCCCGACTCGTGCGCCGTCGGGATGTCCGGCGCCGACGGCGAGCGCTGCGCGCGCCGCTGTCGCTCCGGTTCAGCGGGTTCCCTTGTCCGGCCTGACGATCTCGATCAGCGGCGTGCCTGCCGACGGGTCGGATGACAGTACGGGCGGCGACTGCATCCTGCCTGGCCCGCCTGCCGACTGCGCGCCCCGATCACCTGCGGCAGGCAGCGGACCATCGTCTCCGCCGTCACGTCCGGGTGAGCCGTAGCGCGGATCATCCACTCGCGACGCACCCGCTCGACTGCCGCCCGCCGACATGTCCGCCGCGTCATGGAAGACACCGGACTCCTCGAAGCGGCCCATGTAGCGGCCCTGGGCGCTGTAGATGCGGTTGCCCTCGACCCGTCCGAGGTAGCGGCCATTCTCGCCGTAGAAGCGCCCACCGGGGTCGACGCGGCCGGCATAGCGACCGTTAGCCTTGTACAGGCGAACGGTGCCGCGCCCGCCCTTCGCCTGTGCAAGCGGGATCGCCCCCAGCAGCAGCGCGACTGCCAGCGCCCCCAGCCTACGCCGAGGTTGGCTCATCGCAGGTCCCATCCGCGCCGGATCGGGCTGTCGTCGAGATCCGGGCGGCGGATTTCCCGGATGCGCAGCACGTGGTTCGAGTCGATCTGCATGCCGACTTCCCCGACCAGCTTGCCGTGGATCGTCAGCTGGAGGGTGACGCCCTGGTCGGGCGAACCGGTGAGGTCCGGCAGCCGGAAGCGCGTACCCTCGCTCTGGAAGATGAACTGCTTCATCTCTACCTGCCGGTCGCCCACCGGCGCGAGGCCGATCTTCGGCGGCAGCGCCTTCTCGAACGTCAATCGCAAGACCGCCTGGATTTCAGGATCGACGAACTCCGGCCAGGTGGCGAACACGCATATCAGGCAGCGCGAGAACGCAGGGTTCATGCGTTCCACGAAATGCAGCCGCCAGGGGCGCTCCTCCGCCCAGCGCGGGTTCGGGGTGCGCGGGGCGAACTGCTCGGGGAATTCGCAGAACAGCGCCATGCCTCTGTAGACCGCGTCACCCGGCGCCGAGGACTTCACCCGGTGCGCAAAGGTGATCCAGGTCGGGGTCCTCTCGTTGGTGGTCTGCACCAGAGCCAGCGCCGGCAGCGGTGGCAGGG
>CAIQON010000173.1 GCA_903873475.1 uncultured bacterium | reverse complement strand
CCGCCGTTCGTTGACGTGGGCCTTGCGGATCATCGCGACGCCGGCCAGCGCCACGAACACCAGGAGGCCGAAGGTGTGTGCGTAGCTGCCGATGCCCTTGTAGGCCAGCGCGAACAGCGCGGGGCCGCACAGGATGCCGAGGAAGTTGAAGGCGATCGCGCCGCTGGTTGCCAGCCCGACCTGTCCCTTCGGTGCCACGCGCGCGACTTCGGCGATGAACATGCCTGTCCAGCCGACGGCCGACGCGCCGAGGCAGACCAGCATCACGTACAGGCCAGTGCGTGGCCAGCCAGGCGACAGGAACACGGTGACCAGGCACATCACGGCCGTGACGCAGCCCACCGCCGCCAGCGTGCTCAATGCGCTGCCGATGCGGTCGGCGAGCAGGCCGAACACGACCCGCGAGCACACGCCCGATAACTGGATCAGCGACAGCAGCATCCCCGCCTGCACCAGCCCGAAGCCGATCTCGGTGACCAGCATCGTCACCGCGAACGAGGTCACGCACAGCTGGCAGAACGCATAGAAGAAGGCCGACAGCGCGAGCCAGCGCAGGATCGGATGGTTCCACACCACCGGCACGCCACCGAGTGGATCCTGGATCAGCCGGATGCCGGGCGTGCGGTCATCGTCCCAGTGCCGGTGCAGCGGCTGCAGCAGCAGCAGCACGGTGAAGGCGATCAGCGCTATCGTGAGGAACGCCCACGAGGCGCTGTATGCCAGCGTGATCGGCGGCATCAGGAACGCTGCGGTCACCACGCCCAGCGGCACGCCGGTCTGCTTCAGCGAGAAGATCAGGTTGCGCCGGGCCGGGTCGGTGAAGCGGTTGAGCACGTGGCTGGAGGCCGGCGTCGCCGGCCCGGTCCCGGCCCCCATAAGCACCGAGGCGATCGGCAGCAGCCACAGGCTGGGCACGGTCGCCAGCAGCGCGCCAACGGCTGCCACGCCGACGCAGATCTGCTGCGTTCGCGCGGCGCCGTAGCGCTGCACCAGGCGTCCGCCGTAGATCACGGCCAGCATGGCGCCACCGTAGACGAAGCTCACCTGGAAGCCGATCAGTGCCGGGTCGACCTGCAGCAGGGTGGCCATCGCCGGCGCGATCACCACCATGCTGTTGCCGATCATCACCGTCACCACCTGGACCAGCGTGGTGATGCCGATGACTGTCAGCGGTCGGAGCGACCAGTGAAGGCCCGGCGTCGGTTGCACCCGCAGGGGCTCAGAGTGCTTCGGCGATCGCCTTCCCGAGGTCGACGGTGCCAGCCGTGCCGCCGATGTCGCGGGTACGCGGCGCGCCGCTGCCCGGCTCGAGCACCTTCTCGATCGCCTTGACGATCGCATCGCCGGCCTGCGGATAGCCGAGGTGGTCGAGCATCATCGCGCCCGACCAGATCGCGCCGATCGGATTGGCAACGCCCTTGCCCGCGATGTCCGGCGCCGAGCCATGCACCGGCTCGAACAGCGACGGGAACTTGCGGTCGGCATTGATGTTGCCCGAGGGCGCGATGCCGATGGTGCCGGTGCAGGCCGGGCCGAGGTCGGAGAGGATGTCGCCGAACAGGTTCGACGCAACGACGACATCGAACCAGTCGGGATGCAGCACGAAGTTCGCCGACAGGATGTCGATGTGGTACTTGTCCCACTTGACCGCCGGGTAGTGCTTCGCCATCTCTTCGACCCGCTCGTCCCAGTACGGCATGGTGATCGAGATGCCGTTCGACTTGGTTGCCGAGGTCAGGTGCTTCTTCGGCCGCTTGCTGGCCAGCTCGAACGCGAACTTCAGGATGCGGTCGGTGCCGATGCGGGTGAAGGTCGACTGCTGGCACACCACCTCGCGGTCGGTGCCCGGGAACGAGCGGCCGCCGATCGACGAGTATTCGCCCTCGGTGTTCTCGCGGATGATCCAGAAATCGATGTCGCCCGGCTTGCGGTCGGCGAGCGGGCTCTTGATGCCGGGCATCAGCCGGCACGGCCGCAGGTTCACGTACTGGTCGAACTCGCGGCGGAACTTGATCAGCGAATCCCAGAGCGACACATGGTCGGGCACGGTCGCGGGCCAGCCGGAGGCGCCGAAGTACAGGCAGTCGTGGCCGCCGATCTGGTCCTTCCAGTCGGCCGGCATCCACGAGCCGTACTTGCCGTACATGTCGCAGCCCCAGTCGAAATGGTCGAAGTGGAGCGAGATGCCGAACTTGCGCGCCGCGACTTCCAGCACGCGGATGCCTTCGGGCATCACTTCCTTGCCGATGCCGTCGCCGGGGATGACTGCGATTCGATGCGTGCTCATGGGGTTCTCCAGCCGGATGTTGCAGCTGCGGTTCCAGCTGCGGGACAGCCTGAAATGTTAGCACGCAGGCCGTCGGCGCTCCCCCGGGCTCACATCCCGGCGAGCCAGCCCACGATCGCCCCGCGCATCTCGGGCGATTCGCCCAGCGGTGCCTTCACGTCGAGCGTGAAGCCGGGCAGGTCGGCGGCGAGCGTCTCCACCGTCTTCGGCAGGTCGCGCCGGAGGTGGCCGCCGGTGGCAAGGAACAGCGGCACCACTACCGCATGCCGGATGCCGTCTGCATGCAGCCGGGTGGCCACCTCGACCAGCGAGGGCGACATCAGCTCCAGGTAGGCGAGTTCGACGCGCCGGCCGGGATCGCGGGCCAGCAGCGCCGCGCGCATCGCCTCGAACGGTTCGGCCCAGCGCGGGTCGCGCGCGCCATGGGCGAACAGGATCAGCGGGATCGGATTCATGTCCGCACTATACTCGGCACATGTTCCCGCTTTGTCCGTCCAGCGGCTGCCGGATGCAGCCAGCGTCGTCCCCTGGGCTGCGCCGGCTGCCACT
>CAIQON010000172.1 GCA_903873475.1 uncultured bacterium | reverse complement strand
TGATCGATGCGCTCGGGCTGCTGCTTGGCGGCCGGGCCGACCCTGGCGTGGTGCGCCCGGGGCGTGATCGGGCCGAACTGTCGGCCGAGTTCGACATCGCCGGCGAACCGGGTGTTGCTCAGTGGCTGGAGGCGCGCGAACTGTCCGACCCTGACGGTGGCGCCTGCCTGCTGCGTCGGGTGGTCGATGCCGGTGGCCGTTCGCGCGCGTTCATCAACGGGCGCAGCGTCACGCTCGGGCAGTTGCGCGAACTGGGCGAACAACTGGTCGACATCCACGGGCAGCATGCGCATCAGTCGCTGGCGCGGCCCGCCGAGCAGCGGGCGATCCTCGACGGCTTTGGCGGCCACCACGACCTGCTGGCGCAAGCCGGTGCAGCCTGGCAGGCCTGGCAGGCGGCCCGGCGTGCCCGCCAGGACGCGGAACGCGGGCAGGCCGAGCTCGCGCAGCGGCGCGAAGAACTCGAGTGGCAGACCGCGCAGCTCGCAACGCTCGCATTCGACGCCGGTGACTGGGAAACGGTCAACCAGGAACATGCGCGGCTGGGCAATGCGGCGGCGCTGATCGAATCGGCGGAGTACGCGCTCGCCGCGCTCGGCGATGGCGAGGGGTCCGCGCTCGCCCAGGTGTCGGCGGTGCTCGCCCGGTTGCGCGACAGCGCCAGCGTCGACCGTGAGGCCGAGGCTTCCCTCGAACTGATGGCGGGCGCTGACGCGCAGCTCAAGGAAGCCGTGCGCGAGCTGCGCCATTACCGCGACCGGCTCGACATCGATCCGGCGCGGCTGCGGGAACTGGACGCCCGCATCGAAGCCGTGCAGGACGCTGCGCGCAGGTTCCGCGTGCCGCCGGCCGAACTCGGCCTGCTCCATGCGCGGCTGGATGGAGAACTGCGCCAGCTCGACCTCGCCGCCGACCCGCGGGCGCTCGCCGCCGCAGAGGCGTCGGCCCGCGCTGGCTACAAGGAGGCAGCCGCGCTGCTGACCCGCGCCCGGCAGCGTGTGGCCACGCGCCTGGGCACGGCGGTAACCGAGGCGATGCAGGCTCTGGCGATGGCCGGCGGCCGGTTCGAGGTCGTGTTGCAGCCGGTCGGCGCTGCCGCCGGCCAGGGGCTGCCCGCCCAGCCGGTAGCATCCGCCGCGCAGCCGGCCGTGCCGGCGTCGAAGGTCCGTGGCGCCCCCCCTGCGCCGGCAAAGTCCAGGAGCCCGGCGTCTGCCATCGGGCCCGCACAGGTCGACTCACCCGGAAGCCTGCATGGCGACGAGACGGTCGAATTCCGCGTATCCGCCAATCCGGGGATGCCGCCAGCGGCCCTGGCATCGGTAGCCTCCGGCGGGGAACTGTCCCGGATCAGCCTCGCGCTGCGCAAGGTCACCAGCTCGGCCACGCGCGTGCCCTTGCTCGTGTTCGACGAGGTCGATGCCGGCATCGGTGGCGGCGTGGCCGAGATCGTCGGGCGGCTGCTGCGCGAACTGGGTCGTACGCACCAGGTGATGTGCGTGACCCACCTGCCGCAGGTCGCGGCCAGCGCGGTGCGCCAGTACCAGGTCGCGAAGCGGGTGCAGGACGGGCAGACGGTCAGCCGCGTCGAGCCGCTCGACGACGTCGCGCGCGTCGACGAGATCGCCCGGATGCTCGGCGGCGTGCGCATCACGGCCACGACGCGCCAGCATGCCGACGAATTGTTGCGCCACGCGCGCGAGGACGCCGCAGCGGGCTGAGGCCAGCGCAGCGGTGCCGCGGCCGGGCTAAGCCGGCTGGACCCGGTGCGGGCAGTCCTGAGTGCGGCACTCCGCATACAGGTAGAGCGAGTGGTCGATGATCGCGAAGCCGCGCTCGGCCGCGACCTTCTCCTGGCGCCGCTCGATCTGCGGATCGTAGAATTCCTCGACGCGGCCGCACTGCAGGCAGACGAGATGGTCATGGTGTCCGTCCTGCCTGAGCTCGAACACCGCCCGCCCGCCCTCGAAGTGGTGTCGTTCCAGCAGTCCCGCCTGTTCGAACTGGGTGAGCACTCGGTAGATCGTCGCCAGCCCGAGGTCGACGCCGTCCTTCGAAAGCTGCCGGTATACCTCCTCGGCAGTCATGTGTCGGACATTGCTGGTCTCGAACAGGTTCAGGATGCGCAATCGCGGCGTCGTGACCTTGAGGCCGATCGTCTTCAGCTCCTGCGATTTGCCCATGGACACATCATCCGTGCGGTCGTCTGGCTGGGTTGGGTATCATATACGACCTCGAATCCACCGCCGGTGCGTCCCGCTTCGGCCAGCCCGCGCCATGCCGTCCAGCCCCCTCATCGAACCGGTCGCGCCGAACTTCCGCTGCAGACGCCGGGCGCGCCCCGTGCGGTTGCTGTTCGCAGCAGGCGCAGCCGCGCTCGCGCTGACCGGATGCGGCCTGCGCATGCCCACGGCATATGCGCCGCCGTTGCAGCAGGGCAACGTGATCGAACAGGAATCGCTGGCCAAGCTCAAGCCCGGCATGACGCGTTCCCAGGTGAGGTTCCTGCTCGGCACGCCACTGGTGGTCGATGTGTTCCGCACCGACCGCTGGGATTATGTGTATTTCCTGCGGCGCCAGGGACAGGCGCCGCAGCAGCGGCGGGTCACGGTGATCTTCGACGGCGACCAGCTGGCGCGCGTCGAGGGTGACGTGGTTGCCGGTTCCGGTACGGTGCCACCGAGTCCGGCTGCCAGGGCGGAGGCCGCGCGCTCGGAGGCGGCGAAGGCGGATGCCGCCAGGGCGGGCGCGGCGACAGGCGACAAGCCGGCCGCCGGAGCCGCGCAGCCGGCCTTACCCGACAGATGAGGCAGCAGATGGACCGTACACTGAACGTGGTGATCGCCGGCGCATCCGGCAGGATGGGCCGCACGCTGATCGAGGCGGTCGCGCGCGCGCCGCATCTCAGGCTGCATGCCGCGCTCGATCGTGCCGACAGTCCTTCGATCGGCCGTGACGCCGGTGATGGCGCGGGCCTGCACACCGGCGTGCTGATCGGCAGCGACGTCGCACGCGCCCTCGACGGCGCGCATGCACTGGTGGACTTCACGCTGCCGGTGGCGACCCTGGCCCATCTCGACGCCTGCCGCGCCGGCGGCGTGTCGATGGTGATCGGCACCACGGGCTTCGATGTGGCGGGGCGCGGCCGTCTCGCCGAAGCAGCCCGCGCCATCCCTTTGGTGTTCGCACCCAACATGAGCGTCGGCGTGAACGTGGCGTTCAAGCTGGTGGAGACCGCGGCGCGCATCCTTGGCGAGGCCTACGACGTCGAGGTGTTCGAGATCCACCACAGGCACAAGATCGATGCCCCGTCCGGCACTGCGATGCGCCTGGGCGAGGTCGCGGCTGCAGCGCTCGGCCGCGACCTCGAGACCGATGCGGTACACGGACGCGAAGGCGTGACCGGCGAGCGCACCGTGCGCGAGATCGGGTTCCACTCGGCGCGGGGGGGCGATATCGTCGGCGACCATACCGTGTTCTTTGCCGGCGCCGGCGAGCGCCTCGAGATCACCCACCGTTCGTCCAGCCGTGCCAACTACGCGCTCGGCGCGCTGCGGGCCGTGCGCTGGCTCGACGGTCGCGTGCCGGGCCTGTACGACATGCAGGACGTGCTCGGCCTGCGCGGGCACTGAAGCGGTTGCGGCGGTCGCCGGCCTGCCGGTGGTCGAAGGGCTTCCGTTCGCGTATCATCCGGTAAATATCCCGCGGGACGGCGCGAGATTGACCGGGGGTTTCCCGCCGGGCATGCGTGCGCCAGTCCTGCATGCCATGTATACGGCCCAGAGGCCCACTGCAGGGAGCGATCCGCTCCCGTCCTTGTACTGCCTTCGGGTGGTGCGGACGGGCGCGCGCCCCCGAGCGGGCCCGCCGTCCAAGTCTGGAGAGGTTCTGTCGTGTCAACCCGTCCGCCCGCCCTGCTTGCGCTTGCCGACGGAACGATCTTCCACGGCGTGTCGATCGGTGCACCGGTCGAATCCGTCGGCGAAGTCGTGTTCAACACGTCGATGTCAGGCTACCAGGAGATCCTGACCGACCCGTCGTACGCCGCGCAGCTCGTCACCCTGACCTATCCTCATATCGGCAACGTCGGCATCAACCCGGAAGACATGGAGTCCGCGCGGGTCTTTGCCGCCGGCCTGGTCATCCGTGACCTGTCGATGGTCGCGAGCAACTTCCGCTCGACGCAGTCGCTGACAGCCTGCCTCGAGGCAGCCGGTGTGCCTGGCATCGCCGAGATCGACACCCGGAAGCTCACCCGCATCCTGCGCGAGAAGGGGGCCCAGGGTGGCTGCCTGGTCGCGGCGGCAGCCGGCGCCACGCCGGACGCCAGCCGTGCGGTGGCCGCGGCACGCGGGTTCCCCGGCCTCGCCGGCCTGGACCTCGCAAAGGATGTCACCTGCGCCGCCTCGTATCCCTGGACCGAGGGCGAGTGGGTGCTCGGCAGCGGCCACTCGACGCCGCCCGACCCGCGCTTCCACGTGGTCGCCTACGATTTCGGCGTCAAGCGCAACATCCTCCGCATGCTCGCTTCGCGCCACTGCCGCCTGACGTTCGTGCCGGCACGGACGCCGGCAGCCGACGTGCTGGCGATGAAGCCCGATGGCGTGTTCCTTTCCAACGGGCCGGGCGATCCCGAGCCCTGCGGCTATGCGATCGCCGCGATCCGCACGCTGCTCGACCATGAGGTGCCGCTGTTCGGCATCTGCCTCGGCCACCAGCTGCTCGGCCTCGCCAGCGGCGCCCGGACGCGCAAGATGAAGTTCGGCCACCACGGGGCGAACCATCCGGTGCAGGACCTCGACACGAAACGCGTGATGATCACCAGCCAGAACCACGGCTTCCAGGTTGATGCCGACACCTTGCCATCCACCGCGCGCGTCACGCACGTGTCGCTGTTCGATGGCAGCCTGCAGGGCTTCGAGCGCACCGACCGCCCCGCGTTCTGCTTCCAGGGACACCCGGAGGCAAGCCCCGGCCCGCATGACATCGACTACCTGTTCGATCGTTTCATCCGCCTGATGGAGGTGCGCAGTGCCTAAGCGTACGGACATCAAGAGCATCCTGATCATCGGGGCCGGGCCCATCGTCATCGGCCAGGCGTGCGAGTTCGACTACTCCGGGGCGCAGGCCTGCAAGGCACTGCGCGACGAGGGCTACCGGGTGATTCTGGTCAACTCCAACCCGGCGACGATCATGACCGACCCGGGGCTGGCCGACGCGACCTACATCGAGCCGATCACCTGGCAGATGGTCGAGCGCGTGATCGAGATCGAGAAACCCGACGCGCTGCTGCCGACGATGGGTGGCCAGACCGCGCTCAACTGCGCGCTCGACCTCGCCAAGCATGGCGTGCTCGAGAAGCATGGTGTCGAGATGATCGGTGCCTCGCGCGAGGCGATCGACAAGGCGGAAGACCGCGAGAAGTTCAAGCGGGCGATGGCAAAGATCGGCCTGGCGAGCCCGCGCTCGGCGCTCGCGCACAGCATGGAAGAGGCGCTGCAGGTGCAGGCGGTCGTCGGTTACCCGACGATCATCCGGCCTTCGTTCACGCTCGGCGGTACCGGGGGCGGCATCGCCAACAACCGCGAGGAGTTCGT
>CAIQON010000171.1 GCA_903873475.1 uncultured bacterium | reverse complement strand
TGGCTCACCTTCCTGCTGTCGGTGGCGAGCGGCTTCCTGCTCGGCGGGCTGCGGCCGCCGTCAGGCAGCGGGATGCCGGTGGCCGGCTGGCATCTCGGCGGGCCAGACCTGCGGCCTGCCCACTTCCTGGCCGTGCATGCGCAGCAGCTGCTGCCGCTGGCAGGCGTGGCGCTGCAGCAGCTGCGTCCGGGACTCGGTCGAGCGCTGTTACCGCCGCTGGTGGCTGCCTACGTGCTGGCGTGGACGGGCCTGGTGTTCGCAGGGCTGCCACGCGCCGGCTGAAGCCAGCGCGTGGCCGGGTGCGCGCTCAGGCCTGTGCGTGTTCGTCGCCAGGGCCGATCGGCAGTTCGACCGGCCGCCGCAGCCGGGCCGACAGGTCGTAGGCCTTGGCCAGCATCAGCCGGTCGTGGCCCTCTTCTGCGGTTGCGTGGATCGTGCTCGTGCCGAAGGACAGTCGCTCGAGCCACGCCTGGGTCTCGTCGTGCAGCGGGCCGCGCAGCGCGCCGAGTGCCATGTCGCCGGCGGGCGTGCTGCCGATGAAGTCGACGCGCCGGCTGGCGTCCGACAGGTAGGCCCCACCCTGAGGGGCCTCGGTGGCCATCACGAAGTCCCGGTGGGTATCGTCGATGGTCATCACGCCAGTGGTGCCGACTACGCCGACCTCCAGCCCGTAGACCGCGCCCGGCCAGGACACCGGCAGCGCCCAGTTGACCATGCTCTGGTAGATCGTGCCGTCGTCGAAGACCATCGTGCCGGCAGTGGCGTCGATGCCGCCGCAGGCAGGGCCGAGCGTCTTGGCGATCGAGCGCGCGTCGACCTCCACCGGCCGGCGACCTTCCATCATCCACATCACGATGTCGAGCGCGTGCGTGCCCGAGATCACCATCGGTGAATTCGGTACCGGGTCGGGCTCGCGCCGGTACGCATTGAGCGCGACCATGCGGTTGAGGAAGGCGCGGGTGGAAACGGTCGTGATGTCGCCGAGCTCGCCGCGTGCGACCTTGTCCTTCGCCACCATCCAGCGGCGCCGGAAGCGCTGGGTGTAGCCGATCAGGGCATCGACGCCCGACTGGCGGATCGCCTCCAGCACCCGCTCCGACTGGGCCAGGTCATTGGCGATCGGCTTTTCGATGAGCAGCGAAACCTTGTTCGGATTGTCGAGCGCGGCCAGCGTCGGCTCGGCGTGCAGGTGACCGACCGTGGAGATCAGCGCCGCCGTCACCTCCGGACGCCGCAGCAGCGCACGGTAGTCGGTCGTGACGAAATCGGCACCCAGCTTCCCGGCGACCAGGTTCGCGCGCTCGGGGTCGATCTCCGCGATGCCGATCCAGTCGACCTGGGGAAAGCGTGCGGCGATCTCGCCGCGCATCAGCCCCACGCGGCCCGCGCCGACGATGGCAAGGCCGATCCGCTTCGGCTGTACGGTGCGCATCAGGGCCCGGTCAGTCGGGCTTCATCCCGGACTGCTTGACCAGCCGGGCGTAGAGCGCGAGTTCGCTCTTCAGGAATGCAGTGAATTCGTCCGGCGTGCACGGCGTCGCGTCGGCGCCCTGGGACAGCAGCCAGGCGACGAACTCGGGCTGCCTCAGGATCTTCACCGTCTCGGCATTGAGCCGCTGCACGATTGGCGCCGGGGTACCGGCCGGCACCATCAGGCCGTGCCAGGTGATCGCCTCGAACCCGGGGAAACCCGACTCTTCGATGGTCGGCATCTCGGGAATGGCGGCCGAGCGCTTCGCGCTGGTGACGGCAAGCGGTCGCAGCCGCCCGCCCTTGATGAAGTTCAGGCTGGAACCGAGGCTGGCGAACATCAGCTGGGTCTCGCCACCGATCAGCGCCGACAGGGCAGGTGCGCTGCCCTTGTACGGCACGTGCACCATCTTCACGCCCGCGGCATCGCCGAACATCACGCCTGCGAGCTGCGCCGGGGTACCGGTGCCGGACGATCCGTAGTTCAACTGCCCGGGCCAGGCCTTGCCCAGCGCGATCAGCTCCTTCACCGACTTCACCGGCATCGATGGGTGCACGACCAGGATGTTCGGGAAGGCGCTCAGCCGGGTGATCGGCGCGAAGTCCTTCAGGGTGTCGTACGGCAGCTTCGGATGCAGGTTGGGGTTGATCGCGTTGGTGGTGTTCGAGCCCATGAAGAGCGTGTAACCGTCAGGGGCGGAGCGGGCCGCCGCTTCCGCGCCGACGATGGTGCCGGCTCCCGGGCGGTTCTCGACCACCACAGACATGCCGCCCTGCTCGGTCAGCTTCTGCGCCACCGCGCGTGCAACGAGGTCGGCACCGCCGCCTGGCGGGAACGGGACGATGTAGCGCAGCGGCTTCGCTGGCCAGGCCTGGGCCGCCACGATGCCCGGAGCGAGGAGCAGTGCCGGCAGCAGCAGTTGCAGCAAACCCGGCAGCAACGCCGGGCGCGTGCGCCCGGCGATCGCAAAGGCCGGCGCCTCGGCCATCGGCTTCGCGTGCATGTCAGGCCAGGTTCTTGCGGAAGAAGGCTATCGTTCGATCCCAGGACAGCTTCGCGGCCGCTTCGTTGTAGCGTGGCGTCGAGTTGTTGTGGAAGCCGTGCTGCGTTCCGGGATACACATGCGATTCGAACCGGACGCCGGCGGATTTCTTTGCCTCTTCGAAGCCCGCCTTCAGGCGATTGATGCCGTCGTCGTTCTCGGCGTAGTGCACCAGCAGCGGGGCACGCATCTTCGGTACCGCGGCGGTCTCGGCAGCCGCGCCGTAGTAGGGCACGCCGGCC
>CAIQON010000170.1 GCA_903873475.1 uncultured bacterium | reverse complement strand
GGCGCTGCGCGCGGTGCGCCAGCTTCTTTACGAGAACTGCGTGCTGCTGGTGCCCGGACAGTCGCTCGATGAGGATCAGCAGGTCCGCTTCGGCGAATGCTTCGGCACCCTGGCGGCGACGCTCGGCAAGTACGCGTCGTTGCAGAAGAGCCACCCGGCGGTGATGTACGTCACCAACGAGAAGGAGGACGGCAGGTATGTCGGCGCGCTGCCCGATGGCGAGATGTACTTCCACTCCGACCGCTGCTATGTCGAGCATCCCTGCCTGTGCACCATGCTCTACGGCATCGACATCCCGTCGAAGGGCGGCGACACCTGCTTCTCCAATCAGTACAAGGCCTACGACGCGCTGCCCGAGGACATGAAGCGGCGCCTCGAGGGCCTGCAGGCGGTGCATGCGTACGAGCCTGGCTACTACTCGCAGAACGCGGTGACGCTGACCCGCATCGAGCCGTCGGCCAATGCGCTGACCGCTGCGCATCCGATGGTGGCGACCCATCCGGCGACCGGCCGCAAGGCGCTCTATGTCAACCGGCTGATGACCGCGTACATCGTCGGCATGCCGCGCGACGAGAGCGCCGAGTTGCTCGAGTGGCTGTTCGACCACCAGGAGCAGGCGCGGTTCATCTACGCGCACAAGTGGACGCCGGGTGACGTGGTCATCTGGGACAACCGCTGCGTGAACCATGCACGCACCGATTTCGACGCGGGCGAGGCGCGCAAGTTGCGCCGGGTGGTGGTCGAGACCGAGGACACGCTTTAGGCAGTCCTCAGTGGTCTTCGGCGGTCCTCAGCGTTCGTGGTCCGGGTCGCTCTTCCAGAGGTCGGACAGGTACTCGTGTTCGCGCGTGTCGACCCATGACACGCGCGACTCGACCGCGCGGTCGGCATAGGTGTAGGCGATGCGGCGGATGCGCAGCACCGGCTGGCCGGCGCGCAAGCCGAGCAGCTTCGCGATCGGGGCAGGGCAGGCGACCGCGGACAGCCGTTCGCTGCTGCGCACGACGTTGATCCCGTAGTCGGCCTGGTAGAGGCCGTAGATGGTGCCGGGCCGGCCCTCGAAACGCACCCGGTCGAGGTCGGGGAACAGCGGTGCGGAGATGGAGATCTCGTCGACGATGACCGCCCGCCCGCCGAGCAGCAGCAGGTTGTCGATGCGCAGGATCGGTGCGTCGCGCTCGATGCCCAGTTCGCGAGATACGGCGGCGCCGGCCGAAGCGCGCCGGAAGCTGCGCAGCATCGGGCGTGGCATCTCGCGTGCCGCCGCGGGTGCGCGGCTGGTGCCATCGCTGCGTGGTACGACGTGGAAGAAGTGGAACAGCAGCCGATCGGCGGTATGTGCGGCGACGAAGGTGCCGCGGCCCTGCTGCCGGACCAGGATCTTGCCCGCGACCAGTTCGTCGATCGCCTTGCGCACGGTGCCGATGGATACGCCATGCTGCTGCGCCAGCTTCGATTCCGAAGGCAGCGCGGCGCCCGGCGGCCAGGTGCCCTCGGACAGCGCGCGGGTCAGGCGGCGCTGCAGTTCGCGGTAGAGCGGCACGGCGGATGCCCCATCGGCATGCCGCGGCGACACGCCCGCCGCGGGCGCGGCCCTGGTTGAGGCTGCGCCTGTCCTGCTGGATGTTGCTCGGGTCGGGCTGTCGATCGACATGGCGGTGTCGAGTCTATTCGAACGATGTCCCGATTGGAACGGATTCATATAGATGAGCTATTTGACTCGCCCGGAGTGGGTCACTATGATCGACACTCTTTCGCCCCGTCGCCACCCGTCGTTGCAGGGCCCGGCCACGGCGCGACCGTGAAATCCCCCAGGAGGAACGATGATTCACTTCGTGGTGCACGAAGACGGTGACGGCGTCGGTGTCGTGGTCGTCGAAGGCGTCAAGTCCGGAGCCGAACTGACCGGCTGGATCATGGAACAGGACACCGAGATCAAGGTGGTCGCCAAGAGCGACATCCCGATCGGCCACAAGGTCTCGCTGATCGACTACAAGGCGGGCGACACCGTGATGAAGTACGGCGTGGATATCGGCAAGGTGGTCGCGCCGATCGCGCGTGGCGAGCATGCCCACGTGCACAACATCAAGACGAAGCGCTGGTAGCCGAAGCCGGTAGCCGACCCCACCCGATTAGAGGAATTCCGACATGGATCTGAGCAAGGCCACCTTCTGGGGCTTCAAGCGTGAGAACGGCCGCATCGGCGTTCGCAACCACGTGATCATCCTTCCGGTCGACGACCTGTCGAACGCCGCGGCCGAAGCGGTCGCCCACAACATCAAGGGTGCGATGGCGCTGCCCCATCCTTACGGGCGCCTGCAGTTCGGCGCCGACCTCGACCTGCACTTCCGCACGCTGATCGGCACCGGCTCGAACCCGAACGTCGCGGCCGTGGTGGTGATCGGCATCGAAGACGGCTGGACCAAGCGCATCGTCGACGGCATCGCCGCCACCGGCAAGCCGGTGACCGGTTTCGGCATCGAGGGTCATGGCGACCACGAGACCATCCACAAGGCCTCGAAGGTCGCGCGTGAATACGTGCAATGGGCCTCCGAGAAGCGGCGCGAAGAGCGGCCGCTGAACGACCTGTGGGTGTCCACCAAGTGCGGCGAGTCCGACACCACCTCGGGTTGCGGCGCCAACCCCACCGTCGGCAACGCCTTCGACAAGCTCTACCCGCACGGCACCACGCTGGTGTTCGGCGAGACCTCCGAGATCACCGGCGGCGAGATGCTGGTGGCCGAGCGTTGCCGCACGCCTGAAGTGCGCGAGAAGTTCATGTTCATGTTCAACCGCTACCAGGACATGATCAACCGCTGGAAGACCGACGACCTGTCCGAGTCGCAGCCGACCAAGGGCAACATCGCCGGTGGCCTGACCACCATCGAGGAAAAGGCGCTGGGCAACATCCAGAAGATCGGCCGCAAGTGCCTGGTCGACGGCGTGATCGACAAGGCCGAAGCACCGACCCATCCGGGCCTGTGGTTCATGGATTCTTCCTCGGCCGCGGCCGAGATGGTCACGCTGTGCGCCGCCTCGGGCTACACCGTGCACTTCTTCCCGACCGGGCAGGGCAACGTGATCGGCAATCCGATCCTGCCGGTCATCAAGATCTGCGCGAACCCGAAGACCGTGCGCACGATGGGCGAGCATGTCGATGTCGACGTGTCCGGCCTCCTGCGCAAGGAGATGAACCCCGACCAGGCTGGCGATGCCCTGCTCGAGTGCATGTTCCGTACCGCGAACGGCCGCCTGACCGCTGCCGAGGCGCTGGGGCATCGCGAGTTCGTGCTGACCCGGCTGTTCGAGAGCGCCTGATTTGGGCGTGGCGGTGCCGCCCGCGGGCAATCGCGCGGGCGGCAGCCCCGGCAGTGATCCGGCCGGTTTGGCGGATGCTCCCGGCAATCCGTTTGCCGGGGCGGACGCGCGACCGCATGTCGAGGGCGATTTCGCGCGCGAGGAAGTCGCCCTTGCCAACCGCAACCCGGGCATGCCGCTCGAGGCGCTGCGCCATGACCTGACGCCGCAGGGCCTGCACTACCTGCTGTCGCATTTCGACATTCCTGCCGTCGATGCAGAGGCGTGGCGCCTGTCGCTTGGTGGACATGTCCAGGCCGAGTGCTCCGTTTCCCTCGCGCAGTTGAAGCAGATGCCGACGCGCACGCTGCGGGTCACGCTGGAGTGCGCGGGCAATGGCAGGGCCGGGATGAGCCCGCGCTACCCGAGCATGCCGTGGATCGGCGAGGCGGTCGGCACGGCCGAGTGGACCGGCACGCCGTTGCGCTGCCTGCTCGAGCAGGCCCGTCCGACCCTGCTGGCGAGCGAGGTGGCCTTCCTCGGTCTCGACCGTGGCTTCGACCGCGGCATCGAACACCATTACGGGCGCAGCCTGAAGCTCGAACACGCGATGTCCGACGACGTGCTGGTCGTGCATGCGATGAACGGCCTGCCGCTGCTGCCGCAGCACGGCCATCCGTGCCGGCTGCTCGTGCCCGGCTGGTATGGCATGGCGAGCGTGAAGTGGCTGTCGCGCATCGAGGTGCTCGACCGTCCATTCGACGGCTTCCAGCAGGCTGTCGGCTATCACTACCGCAAATCGGCTGCAGATCCGGGCGTGCCGGTGACCACCCTGCGCGTACGTTCGCTGATGGTGCCGCCGGGCATCCCCGACTGGTACACGCGGCGCCGGCTGGTCGAGGCGGGTCCCGTGGAATCGGGCGGGCGCGCATGGGCGGGCGGCGGCGCGCCGGTGACCCGGGTGGAGTTCGCGGTCGACGGCCAGTGGCGCGATGCCCGGCTGGCACCTGCGGGGGAGCACCGCTACGCATGGCGCGCATGGACGTGCACCTGGGAAGCGACGCCGGGCGAGCACCTGCTGCAATGCAGGGCACACGCGGCCGATGGTTCCGTGCAGCCGCTGCAGCCCGACTGGAACACGTCGGGCATGGGCAACAATACCGTGCAGTCGGTGCAGGTCACGGTACGCTAGGCACACTCAGGCAACCCAGGAAGCTCGACGATGGACCAGGCGACTCCTCCAGCGAACACAGGCAGCACGATCAGGGTCTCGGTATGGCGCAGCAGCGGCCCGGGAGGCGTTGCGTCCGGCGAGGGCCGCTTCGAGGTATTCGAAGTGCCGCGCGAGCCGAGCCAGACCGTGCTCGACGTGGTGACGCATATCCAGCGCCACCTCGACCCGACGCTGACCTACCGCTTCGCCTGCCGGGTCGGCGTGTGCGGCTCGTGCGCGATGGTGGTCAATGGCGAGGCACGCTGGACCTGCCGCACCCATGTCGACAAGGTGTCGCAGGATGGCACGCTCGAAATCGCGCCGCTGCGCAACCTGCCGGTGATCCGCGACCTCGCTACCGACATGAGCGTGTTCTTCGACAAGTGGGCGCGCGCAAAGGGCCAGTTCACCGGGAGCCTCACGCGCAAGGATGCGTTCGCCGTCGTGTCGCCGCTGTCGGAGGAGCGACGCCAGGTCGACCTGGGCATCGAGTGCATCGGCTGCGGCGTGTGCTATTCGTCCTGCGACGTCGTCGAATGGAAGCCCGACTACCTCGGGCCGGCCGCGATGAACCGCGCCTGGACGCTGATCAACGACACCCGCGACGAAGCCCGGCGCGAGCGCCTCGCGGCGGTGGCCGGCGATGCCGGTTGCCATGCCTGCCACACCCACATGACCTGCACCGAACGCTGTCCGAAGCACCTGCCCCTGACCGCCGCGATCGCCGGGCTCAAGCGGGCGACGACGCGGGCGCTGCTGAAAGGTGACCTGTGAACGCGCGCGCGCAGGCCTGGCTGTGGTTCCTGCAGCGGGCGTCGGCCGCGCTGCTGGGCTTCTTCGTGCTGGTCCACCTCGCGACGATGATCTACGCGGTGCGCAGCGGCCTGTCCGCCGGCGAGATCCTGTCGCGTACCCGCGGCAACACGCCCTGGATGCTGTTCTATGCGCTGTTCGTGGCCAGCGTCGCGGTCCATGTGCCGATCGGGTTGCGCAACATCCTGGCAGAGACGTTTTCCTGGCGCGGGCGCGCCCTGGAAGCCGCCATGCTGGCGGTCGGTGTGTTCCTCCTGCTGTTCGGCCTGAGGGCCGTCTGGGCGGTCTATGCGCCCGGGGGGGGGCTGTCATGAGCGGCAAGGCGTGGCGCAACCGCAACCATCCGGCCTGGTGGGCATTCATCGTGCACCGGGTATCCGGCCTGCTCCTGGCGGCCTTCATCCCTTTGCATTTCTGGGCGCTGGGCCAGGCGCTGTCCGGCGAAGCGGCGCTGGGCGGGTTCATCGAGTGGACGGCGAACCCGGTGGTGAAGGTCGCCGAGTTTGGGCTCGTCCTCGCGTTGGCCGCGCACCTCGCCGGTGGCCTGCGCCTGCTGGCGCTCGAGTTCCTGCCGTGGCGCGACTGGCAGAAATCGCTGCTGGCGGTGTCGGTGGCGGCCAGCGTCGGCGCCGGCCTGCTGTTCGCACTGAACATCGGCTGAAACCGTGTCTGACGGCTGAAACCGTGTCTGACACGGGGGGCAAAACGCGTGTCTGACACAAAAAGCGTGTCTGACACGGAGAGCTAAAGCGTGTCTGACACGCAGGGCTGGCGATTTCAACGCGCACGCGGCATCATCTGGCGCGCGCAGGACCCCGAAACGGCAAGTGCCCCAGGAGGACAGGATGAAACGGCTGACAATGAAGATTGTCGCGGCAGCGACCGCAACGATGGCACTGGGTGGTGCAACTGCAGCGATCGCGCAGGCGCCAGCACCCGCTTTCCCGGCCAAGCCGGTCCGGATGGTGGTGCCGTTCGTCGCAGGCGGTGCTACCGACGTGGTCGCGCGGCTGCTCTCCCAGGGCCTCAACGAGCGCTGGGGCCAGAGCGTGCTGGTCGAGAACCGTGCCGGGGCAGGCGGCACGATCGCCAGCGAGATCGTCTCGCGTTCTAACCCGGATGGCTACACGCAGCTGTTCGCGTCGGGCAGCGTGCTGTCGGCCAACCAGCACATGTACCGCAAGATGAGCCATGACCCGGGCCGCGACCTGACCGGCGTGTCGATGGTGGCCAGTGGCCCGATGGTGATCGCGGTCGGTCCGAACTCGAAGTTCAACACGCTGATGGACCTGGTCAATGCCGTGCGCGCTGCCCCGGGCAAGTTCAGCTACGGCTCGGCCGGTGTCGGCAGCCAGGTCCACCTGGCCGCCGAGAGCTTCGAGTACTTCGCGAAGATGGATTCCGTGCACGTGCCGTACAAGGGCGAGGTGGTCGCCATCACCGACCTGATCGGCGGCCAGATCGACTGGGCAGCGCCGAACCTCGGCGCATCGATCAACTTCCTGCGTGACCGCAAGCTGCGCCCGCTGGCGGTGACCGGTCGGACGCGGTCGCCTTCGCTGCCCGAGGTGCCCACCGTGTCGGAAGCGGGTGTCGCCGGCTTCGAGAATCTCGGCTGGTTCGGGGTCGCGGTGGTCACGGGGACGCCGGCGCCGCTGATCAAGCGGATCGCGGACGACATCACGAAGGTCACGGCGGGTTCCAGCTTCCGCGACCGCGTCACGGGTCTCGGCATGGAAGCGGGTGGCAACCAGCCAGACGAATTCAACAAGTACATCCGTTCCGAGATCGTGCGCTGGGGCCGGATCATCCGCGAGCGCAAGATCACCGCGATGTAGCACGCTTCGGCACGCCGGCGACCGGCGGCTGGCGACTGGCTACGGTCGGCCGCCGGCCCGCACTTCGCCACCAGCCTGCCCCTGGCGCGGCGCTCGTATTCTCGACAGGGACTGCATGCAGATCGACCTCAAGCAGGTGGAAGACGCCGCCAAGGAGCTGTATATCCGGGCGCTCAAGGTACTTCCGCCAGACATCAAGGAAGGCTTCACCGGCCTGGTGAAGCGCGAGACCAACGCGACCGGGCAGTCGGTGCTGGCGACGATGATCCGCAACATCGCCGTTGCCGAATCCACCGACAACCTCCTCTGCCAGGACACCGGCCTGCCGATCTACAACGTCGAGATCGGCCGCAACGTGCAGCTTGACGGGTTCGCGCTGAAGCAGGCGATCCGCAAGGGCTGCGAGCGGGCGACCACCGAATATCCGCTGCGTTCCTCGGTCGTGCATCCGTTGACACGCAGGAACGAACAGACTTCGTGCGGGCCCCTGGTGCCCGTGATCAACATCGATTTCGTCGACGCGAACGACAGGCTGTCGATCGAGATGATCCCGAAGGGCAGCGGCTCCGAGAACAACACCTTCCTGCGCATGGCCATACCGGCCGACGGCATCGATGCGATCAAGACCTTCGTGGTCGACTGCGTGCTCGATGCCGGCGGCAAGACCTGTCCGCCGACCATCGTCGGCGTTGGCGTCGGCGGTACCGGCGACCTGTGCGTGCACCTGTCGAAGGTGGCCGCGACGCGTGCCCTCGGCACCCGCTGCAGCGATGCCGAAGGCGCTGAACTGGAGGCGCAGCTGACCGCCGCGGTGAACCAGCTGGGCGTAGGCCCGCAGGGGCTGGGCGGGGATGCGACCTCGTTCGCGGTGCATGTCGAAGTCGCCGCGACCCACATCACGATGAACCCGGTGGCGGTCAACATGCAGTGCCATTCCGCGCGCCGCGCGCGCGCGACCTGGACGCCGGCCGGGCTGGCGTACGGCTTCTGACGCGCCCGGGCTGACGGCATCGACGAAGGACACGCTATGGCGCACTACGATTTCCACATGCCGGTGAGCGAGGCGCAGGTGCGCGCGCTGAAGGTCAACGACACGGTCACCCTGCACGACACGCTCTACGGCATCCGCGACGCGACGCAGATCCACATGTTCGACCGTGGCCGCACCACGAAGTTCGACCTGCGCGGCCATGCGGTGGTGCACACCGCACCGAACGTGCGCTGGGTCGGCGAGACCGCGGCCGCGCCGGTCGGCTACGAGCCGGTGTGCGTGGGCACCACCACCTCGGACCGGATGGAGCGCTTCACCCGGCCGCTGATGCAGCAGTACGGCGTGCGCATCATCATCGGCAAGGGGGGGCTTCGGCAGGGGTCGCTGGACGCCTTCCGCGACCTGGGTGGGGTATACCTCGCGGTGATCGGTGGAGCGGCTGCGCTCGAGACCACCTGGATCGAACAGATCGAGGACGTCGACCTGCACGACCTCAACCCCGAATCGCTGTGGAAGTTCCGCATCCGGGGCTTCGGGCCGCTGCTGGTCAGCATGGACAGCCACGGGTCGAGCCTCTACACCGAAGTGAACGCGCAGGCGCGCGACCGGCGTGCGGCCGTGCTGGCCGCGCTGGGCGTGAAGAGCTGAACAGACGGACTGACAAGGCGGGCTGGCAAGACATGCGACGCATCAAGACCGATATCCTGATCCTGGGCTCTGGCGGCGCCGGGTTGTTCGCTGCGCTGCACGCGCACAAGAAGAATCCGAAGGCCGACATCACCGTCGCGGTGAAGGGGCTCCTGGGCAAGAGCGGTTGCACCCGCATGGTCCAGGGTGGCTACAACGTCGCGCTGGCGAAGGAAGATTCGGTCGAGCGGCACTTCATGGATACGATCGAGGGTGGCAAGTGGCTGCCCGACCAGGATCTCGCCTGGCAGCTGGTCGAGGTCGCGATCGAGCGTATCCACGAACTCGAGAATGAGCTGGGCTGCTTCTTCGACCGCAACCCCGACGGCACCGTGCACCAGAAGGCGTTCGCCGGGCAGACCTTCGACCGTACCGTGCACAAGGGCGACCTGACCGGCATCGAGATCATCAGCCGGTTGGCCGAGCAGACCTGGTCGCGCGGCATCAAGCGGCTCGAGGAGCACCGGGCGATCGAGATCATCCGCAATCGGCGCGGCGACGCGATCGCCGGGGTGCTGATGATCGACATCCGCAGCGGCGAGCTGGTGTTCGTGCAGGCGCAGGCTGTCCTGCTCGCCACCGGCGGCGGGCCGACGATGTACAAGTACCACACGCCATCGGGCGACAAGAGTTGCGACGGCATGGCGATGGCACTGCGCGCCGGCCTGACGCTGCGCGACATGGAGATGGTGCAGTTCCACCCGACCGGGCTGGTGGCCGGGGCGGGCACCCGCATCACCGGCACCATCATCGAGGAAGGGCTGCGCGGGGTTGGCGGCTACCTGCTCAACGGGCAGGGCGAACGCTTCATGGGCCAGTACGACCCGCGCAACGAGCGTGCGACACGCGATATCGTCAGCCGCGGCATGTACGACCAGATGCTCAAGGGCAATGTCGGCCCGAACGGCGGGGTGTACATCACGATGCGCCACCTCGACCCGGCGATGGTGAAGAAGGAATTCCCCGGCATGGTCGAGCGCTGCGCCGACTGCGGCTTCGACCTCGTGTCGGGGCTGGTCGAGGTCGTGCCGACCGCGCACTACATGATGGGTGGCGTGGTGTTCCGAACCGACTGCTCGACCGACCTGCCCGGCCTGTTCGCCGCGGGCGAAGACACCGGCGGCGTGCATGGCGCGAACCGGCTCGGTGGCAACGGGGTCGCCAACTCGACCGTGTACGGCGGCATCGCCGGGGACACCATGGGTGCCTGGGTGGCCAGCAACGGCGTGTTCCACGAGCCGGACGAGGGCGCGATCGAAGCGGGCGCAGCCCGCGTCACGCGGCCGTTCGATGCCGGCGCCAGGGGCCCTGCGACCGGCCTGTCCGATATCCGTACCCGGCTGCATGACCTGATGTGGGACGACGTCGGCATCTTCCGCGACGCGGCCAGCCTGGCGCGCGCGAGCGGCGGCCTGGAAGAACTCGACGCCCGGCTCGATGCGACCGGCGTCGCCGACGGCCAGCGCGCGTTCAACCTCACCTGGCACGACTGGATCAACCTGAAGAACCTGGTGCTGGTCAGCCAGGCGATTCGCGGCGCGGCCGAGCAGCGCGAGGATTCGCGTGGCGCGCACTACCGCAACGACCATCCGGACGTGCGCGACCTCGAGAACTCGCGCTACACCACGGTGCGCATCGACGGCGCCCGCTTCGACTACGGAACGCGCGCGGTGGTGTTCAACCGGGTCAGGCCGGGACAGTCCCTCCTCGCCTGAGCAGCCGGATCGGGTCGACCCGCCCCCGGATCGATCGCCCAGCCGGGGGAGCCGATGAACAGACAAGGGTCCTGCCATGGCCGTACGCCCTGAAACTGCAGCCGTCCCGGTGCCCGACGGCATGTTGCATCGATTCGCCGTCGCAGTGCTCGCCTCGGCAGGCATGGCGGCCGCTGATGCCGCCTGCGTCGCGGAACTCCTCGTCTGGGCCGACCTGCGCGGCGTGCATTCGCACGGCGTGTCGCGGCTGCCGCAGTACGCCGGCTGGCTGGCCAGTGGCGAGATGAATGCAGCGCCCTCGATCCGGACGGTCGTCGACCTGCCGGCCCTGCAGGTGATCGAGGGCGACCGCTGTGCAGGTGCGCTCGGGATGCGCCATGCGGTCGACGCGGTGGTCGACCGTGCGCGCAGCGCCGGTTCATCGGTTGCATTGCTGCGCGCGACCACGCATACCGGCGCGGTCGGTTTCCATACCGAACGCATCGCGCGCGCGGGGATGCTGGGCGTGGCCGCGGCCGCGTCGGTGCCGCTGATGGCCTACCATGGGGCTGGCCGTGCCGCGCTGGGCACCGCGCCGCTTTCGATCGCCGCGCCGCGCGGTGCGGGCCATGCGCCGATCGTGTTCGACATGGCCGCCGCGGTCGTGGCGATGGGCAAGCTGCGCCAGGCAAGGGCGAAGGGCGAACCGATCCCGGCCGACTGGGCGCTCGATGCGCAGGGCCGTCCGACGACCGATCCGGCGCTGGCGAAGGTGCCCCTGCCGATCGCTGGCGCGAAAGGTTCGGGCCTCGCGCTCATGTTCGAAGTGATCGCGAGCCTGCTCACTGCCAACCCGATCCTGGCGCCGGCGCTGGCGGCCGGGGGCGCGAAGTACCCGCACGTGCAGAATGCGTTCGTGATGGCGCTCGATATCGATCGCATCGTCGATCCGGTGGTCTATCGGAGCGAGATCGAGGCGCTGGCCGCGACCATCCACGCCCTGCCGCCGAGTGGCGATTCACCGGTACTGCTGCCGGGCGAGCGCGGGGAGGCACGGCGGGTGGGACAGGCGCGGTCAGGCATCGCGCTGCCCGCGGGCGTGCGCCGAGACCTGACCGCGCTCGCGGCCGCGCACCACGTTCCCCTGCCCTGGTAACTGCGGCAAGGCCGGCCTGGCGCCTGGGCGCTCGCAGCCCGGTTCAACGGGTGTTCAGTGCGCCGTTTCCCAGTTGGGCCCTGTGCCGACCTCGACCAGCAGCGGCACGGCGAGGCTGGCCACGCCATTCATCAGGCGGGGCAGGGCTTCGGCGATGGCCGGGCGTTCGGCGTCGGGCACTTCGAGCACCAGTTCGTCATGCACCTGCATGATGATGCGGCTCGCCATCTGCGCTTCGCGCAGATGGCGGTCGACCGCGATCATCGCGAGCTTGATCAGGTCGGCGGCCGTGCCCTGCATCGGCGCGTTGATCGCCGCGCGTTCGGCGCCCTGCCGGCGGCCCTGGTTCGAGCTGCGGATGTCCGGCAGGTACAGGCGGCGGCCGAATACGGTCTCGACGAAGCCGGCGTCGTGCGCCGCTTCCCGGGTACGGCGCATGTAGTCGGCGACGCCGGGATAGCGCATGAAGTAGCGGTCTATGTACTGCTGCGCGGCGGAACGTTCGATGCCGAGCTGTGCCGCCAGCCCGAACGCCGACATGCCGTAGATGAGCCCGAAGTTGATCACCTTGGCATAGCGACGCTGCTCGCTGGACACCTGGTCGGGCGCCACGCCGAACACCTCGGCAGCCGTCGCGCGGTGCACGTCCAGTCCCTCGTTGAAGGCGCGAATCAGGGCCGCGTCCTCGCTCAGGTGGGCCATGATGCGCAGCTCGATCTGGCTGTAGTCGGCGCTGGCGATCAGGTGGCCCGGCGCGGCGATGAAGGCCTCGCGTACGCGCCGTCCTTCGGCGGTCTTGACCGGGATGTTCTGCAGGTTCGGCTCGTTGCTCGAAAGTCGCCCCGTCACCGCCACCGCCTGCGCGTAATGCGTGTGCACCCGGCC
>CAIQON010000169.1 GCA_903873475.1 uncultured bacterium | reverse complement strand
GTGATTTGAGGTCATATCAGTCATGAATCCAATGAATCATTGTGACTGATAAAAGTAGTATAGGTCAATCTATACTACAAATACGAAGGGGAAACTTGCGTTTCCCCTTATGGTATATGGTTGCGGGGGCAGGATTTGAACCTACGACCTTCGGGTTATGAGCCCGACGAGCTGCCAGACTGCTCCACCCCGCGTCCGAAGAAAGATAGTACCCCGCATCGTCGCGCAAATCAACCTGTTTCGGACGGCGCCCCCGGAACGGCATCGGGCCCTTCGGACACCACGGCCGTATCGCCTCCCTGCACATCCGCGGCATCGTCCAGTTCGTCGCTGGCTTGATCACCGGAGCGATCTTCATTGCCCTCCACGTCTTCGGACACCGCCTCGATCGGCGCGTCGAGCAGCGCCGGCTGCCCGGTATCGCCGGACGGCGAAGGCTCATCGAGCGGCAACTGCGGCGCTGCCTCGACCAGCGAACCCAGGTCTTCAAGCGGTGGCAGGTCGCCGAGCGACATCAGGTTGAGATCATCGAGGAACTGGCTCGTGGTCGCGTACAGCGCAGGCCGTCCGGGAACCTCCTTGTACCCGACGGCCTCGACCCAGCCGCGCTGCTCCAGCGTCTTGACCAGCGCGCCGGAGACCGTAACGCCCCGTACCGCCTCGATGTCACCGCGCGTGACGGGTTGCCGGTAGGCGATGATCGCAAGCGTCTCCATCACCGCCCTCGAGTAGCGCGGCGGCTTGTCCGGCCGCAGCCGGTCCAGGTACTGCTGCAGGTCGGGACGCGCCCGGAAGCGCCAGCCACTGGCGACATGCGTCAGTTCGATGCCGCGCCCTTCCCAGTCGCCGCGCAACGTCTCCAGAACCCGGCGCAGCGCGTCGGCCCCGAGTTCGTCATTGAACAGCCGCCGCAGTTCCAGCACGGACAGGGGGCCATCGGCCACCAGCAGCGCCGTCTCGAGCACCCGCTTGACCAGTTCCAGGTCGAAGCCCGGCTCGGTGCCCTCGCGCGTCGTCGGTAACCCGGCGGGCACCGCGGATGCGTCGGCCGTCTCGGAGTCGTCGACAGGGCTACCCATCAACAGGCTGCCTGCCTCGGCGTGCCCGGCTGCAGCTGCTCCGGCATTGTTCGTGGTCTCGGACGTCGCATCGTGCGCAGCGACGCCTGCCACTGGCTCGGTCGGGCTCTGTTCGGTGTCGTTCATCGGGCTACGTTCAGGTTTCCGGGGAGCCGATCGCGGCGACGGTTTCTTCGTCCTCCGGATCGTTCCCTGCGAGGCGGACATGGATCGGCGCAAAGGGCGCCTGCTGGGTGATCTGTATCATCGATTCGCGGCACAGTTCGAGCAGCGCCAGCAGGTTGACCACGATCACCGGCACCCCTGCATTGGCATCGAACAGGCTGAAGAACTCGACGAACCGGTGGCCCTTGAGCCGGCGCAGGATGCGCGTCATGTGTTCGCGGACCGACAGTTCCTCGCGCGTCACCCGGTGATGCCGGTTCAGCTTCGCGCGCGAGAGCAGCCGCATCCACACGGCCTTCAGATCCTCGGGGTCGACACGCGGCGGCAGTTGCAGGTCGAGGCGCTCGAACAGCACATGCGCGACCTCGAAGTCGCGCCCCACCTGGGGCATGGCCGTCAGCTGCTGCGCCGCGAGCTTGATCTGTTCGTACTCCAGCAGGCGGCGTGCCAGTTCCGCGCGCGGGTCTTCCTCCTCGGCCGATGCGCTCGGCGGCCGTGGCAGCAGCATCCGCGACTTGATCTCGATCAGCAGCGCCGCCATCAGCAGGTACTCGGCTGCAAGCTCGAGCCGGTTGTCGTGCATCACGTCGATGTACTCGAGATACTGGCGCGTCAGCTGCGCCATCGGGATGTCGAGCACGTTCAGGTTCTGCTTGCGAATCAGGTAGAGCAGCAGGTCGAGCGGACCCTCGAAGCTCTCTGGAATGATCTGCAGCGCATCCGGCGGGATGTAGAGATCCTGGGGCACCGCGAGCATCGGCTCGCCGTGGATGCGAGCGATGCCGGCGACGACGGCGACCACCGGGGGTACCTCCGCGCCGGCCACCGCAGGCAGCGCCGCCTCCGGCGCGGCGGGAGCCTGTGTATCGGTCGCGGCTTGCGCGGGCTGGGGCGTTGAGGTCATGACGCGGCGCAGTTTACCGCAGCCTGACCGTCAGGGCCGTCCGCGCGCCGGCCCCGCCTAGTTGTAATCGAGCCCCATCGCCTCGCGCACATCGCGCATCGTCTCGCCGGCCAGTTCCCGGGCCTTCTCGCAGCCGTCGGCGACGATGCTTCGCAGCAGTGATGGATCTTCCTGGTAGGGTCGTGCACGCTCCCGCATCGGCGCCTGCTCCTCGAGCACCCGATCGATCACCGGCTGCTTGCACTCCAGGCAGCCGATGCCCGCGGTGCGGCATCCCTCCTCCGCCCAGCGCTGGACCGACTCCGGCGAATACACCTGGTGGAACGCCCACACCGGGCAACGCGCCGGTTCGCCCGGATCGGTACGGCGCACCCGCGCCGGATCGGTCGGCATCGTGCGGATCTTCTTCACCACGCTGTCCTGGTCTTCGCGCAGCGAGATCGTGTTGTTGTAGGACTTCGACATCTTGTGCCCGTCGAGCCCCGGCATCTTCGACGCCTCGGTCAGCAGCGCATCCGGCTCGGCGAGAATCACCTTTCCGCCGCCCTCGAGGTAACCGAACAGGCGCTCGCGATCGGAGAGGTTCAGGTTCTGGACTTCCTCGAGCAGAGCCCGCGCTGATTCGAGCGCCTGGTCGTCGCCCTGCTGGAGGTACTTCGAACGCAGGTCGCGATAGAGCGACGCGCGCTTGCCGCCGAGACGCTTGATCGCAGCCTCGGCCTTGTCCTCGAAGCCGGGTTCCCGGCCGAAGATGTGGTTGAAGCGGCGCGCGATCTCACGCGTGAACTCGATGTGCGGCACCTGGTCCTCGCCGACCGGCACCTGGTTCGCACGATAGATCAGGATGTCGGCGGCCTGCAGCAGCGGGTAGCCGAGGAAACCGTACGTCG
>CAIQON010000168.1 GCA_903873475.1 uncultured bacterium | reverse complement strand
CTCCTGGTCGGCGTCGATGAACCGCTTGCCCAGCCGCTGGGCAAGCAGGCGGCCGACCGAGGTCTTTCCTGCGCCCATCATGCCGACGAGGAAGACGCTGCCGTCGAGCGTGCACGTTGCCTGCGCACAGACGTCGTCGCCCGCGGCCCCGGCGCCGGAGGGCGCATCCGCGGGTGGCTGTGTCTCTGCGCAGGGTTCGTTGACTTCCATGGATCGATTGTAGCGCGCACGGCAACGCGACCTCGCGCCCGGCGGGGATTGACCTGGTGATCAGGGCGCTGTCGCGAAAGCGCGGTGCGCCGAAAGCGAAACGGGCGTGCATTGCACGCCCGTTTCGCTTCCGGATGATGCGACCTGCTAGAGCGAGGAAAGCCGGTCGTTCAGTACGCGCGGGGTGACGAAGATCAGCAGCTCGCGCTTGTCGTCGACGATCGCGCGGTCGCGGAACAGGAAGCCGACGAACGGGATGTCGCCGAGCACGGGTACCTTGTTGACCGCCTGCCGCGAGTCCTGCGTGTAGATGCCGCCGATCACCACGGTACCGCCATTCTCGACCAGCACCTGGGTACTGATCTGGCGCGTGTTGATCGCCGGCCCGGACTGGGTGTTCTGGCCGACGCTGTCGTTGTTCACGTTGAGCGTCATGATGACGTTGCCGTCGGGCGTGATCTGCGGCCGTACCTTGAGCGAAAGGGTGGCCTTCTTGAACGAGACGGCCGTTGCACCGCTTGCGGTCGCCTGCTGGAACGGAATCTCCGTGCCCTGTTCGATCGTCGCCTCGATCTGGTCGGCAGTGATCACGCGCGGGCTGGACACGATGCGTCCACGCCCTTCGGCCTGCAGCGCCTGGACCTCGAGGTTGAGGAATCGGGACAGGCCGTCGTTGAATACCACCACCGAGAAGGCACCTGGCCGCGCGCCACCGATGGTCTGTGCCGGCAGGCTGACGCCCAGAGACTGGGTCAGCGTCGGGATGGGCGTCGCGATCTGGCCCGTCGTGAAGCCGGTCGATTCGAGGTTGCCGCCGACCATCAGCCGATTGCCCGAATTGCCGAGGCCGAAGCCGGGCTGGCGGTCGAACACACCCAGCCGGGCACCGAGGTTGCGCGAGAAGGTATCCGCTGCCTCGACCACGCGGGCTTCGATCATCACCTGGCGCACCGCTACGTCGATCTGGCGTACCAGCCGCCGCATCTCTTCGAGCTTGCTCGGCGTGTCCTGGATGAACAGGGTGTTGGTGCGCGGGTCGATGACGGCGCTTCCGCGGCGCGACAGCACGCGCTGCTGCGGATCGGTCAGGATCTTCTGGAACGCCTCGGCGCGTGCGTAGTTGAGCTGGAAGGTTTCAGTCCGCACCTGTTCCAGCTCGGCGAGCTGCTGGCGCGATTCAGCCTCGAGCTTGTCGCGCGTCGCCAGTTCGTCTCGCGGCGCGATCCACATCACGTTGCCGCTCTTGCGCATGTCCAGGCCCTTCGCCTGGAGGATGATGTCCATCGCCTGGTCCCACGGCACGTCCTTCAGTCGAAGCGTGAGGTTTCCGGCGACCGTGTCGCTGGTGATGATGTTCAGACCCGTGAAATCCGCCAGCACCTGGAGGACAGCCCGTACCTCGACGTTCTGGAAGTTCAGCGAGAGCTTGTCGCCGGTGTAGCGCCGCTGCCCGCTGCCGAGGCGGGTCGCATCTTCGATGACCGGCTTCACCTCGAGGATGAAGCGGTTGTCGGCCTGGTACGCGGACTGCTCCCACTGCCCGCGGGGCTGGATCTCAAGCCGCACCATGTCACCGGACTGCTGCGCACTGATGAACTGCACCGGTGTCGAGAAATCGCTGACGTCGAGCCTGCGCTGCAGGTGCTGCGGCATCTGCGTGCGCTGGAACTCGACGACGATGTTGCGGCCCTGCTGCTTGACGTCGATGCCGGTGTTGTTGTCCCCGAGGTCGATCACCACGTTGCCAGCGCCTTCGGACGTGCGGCGGAAATCGATGTTCAGGATGCGGTGTTGCCGCCCGCCGGTGCTTTCGGCGAAGCGGGTGGGCGCGGGCGCGACGCCGGCTGCGATGCCGCCCGCGCCCTGCAGCGCGACGATGATTGAATTGCCCTCGACCCGGGTCTCGTACGGAACTGTGCGCGTCATGTTCAGCACGAGGCGCGTGCGGTCGGCGACCTGCACCAGGTTCACGCTGCGCAGTTCGCCCTGTGCGACGTCCTGGACGCTCTTGCCAGTGCCGTTGGCAGTGTTCGGAAAATCGAATGACAGGCGCGACGGGTTGGAGATCTGGAACCCGTTCGGTGCTGCGCTCGGCGCCTCCTTGAGCGTGATGCGCACCAGTACGTTGCCACCCTGCGCGATGGTCGCTGTGACCGACTGGATAGCGTTGCCCGCCTGGGGGGCAGGCGCGTTCTGCGCGAGCGCCGGACCGGCAACTGCCAGTGCCAGCAGCGACAGCAGCATCATCCACGCTGCGGTCCAGCCGCGCACCGAGCGATCGTCTTCCAGCGTCCGGGCCACCTCGCGTTGCGAGATCGAGCGTTTCATCTTTTTGTCTCCGTTTCGTCTTGCAGGAACAGCGAGGTTATTCGTTCGGTCCACTCGCCGGCACCGTCCTGAACGAGTTCCTTGAGCTTCATTCCGGTCTCATCCACTTCCATGATGAGGCCGAAGTTCTGGCCGATGTAGTTGTTCTGCCGCACGCGGAACAGGTTGTTGTCGGGCGTGCGGATCAACGCGAACAGGGTCTTGCCCTGCTGCAGCGAGCCGACCATCTTCAGGTTGTCGAGCGGGAACGCCTCGAGCGGTTCCCGCCTGCGGTTGAGGTCGGGCTGCATCGGGCCTTTCGCAACCTTCGCGGGTTCGACCTTGCGCGGGCGGAACGGATCTTCAAGCTCGGCCCGGTTGTAGATGAACGGTTCGTACGAATCCACCCTGGGCAGGGGGTCGATGCGGGCGCGCGCGCCAGCGACGCTCTCGGCTTCGGCGACGAACTGCTTGAGGTCCTGGAACTGGTCCGAACCACACCCGACCATCGCAAGGCCGAGTGCCAGGGGGACCATCCGACGATGGATTCTGCGCAGGGCGTTCATTTCTTCTTCGCGGCGGCCGCTTGCGCCGCCTTGCGTTGTTTCGAGAGTTCTTCCTCGTCGAGGTAGCGGAACGTCTTCGCCACCGCGTCCATCGACAGCGTGCCGTCGCGACCGGTCGTCACCGCCACGTCGTTCAGGGTCACGATACGCGGCAGCTGCGCGAGGTCGCTCGCGAACGAACCGAGTTCGTGGTAGCTGCCCGTCACCTTGATGCTGATCGGCAACTCGGCATAGAACTCGGACATCTTTTCCTGGGCGGCCGGCTTGAACAGTTCGAACTGCAGCCCGCGACCCAGGCCGGCCTGGTTGATGTCGGTGAGCAGCGCGTCCATTTCCGATCGGTTGGGCAGCTGGCGCAGAAGGGCACCGAAGGCCTGTTCGATGTCCTCGAGCTGTTTCTGGTAGGCGGGCAGGTTGATCGCCTGCCGCTTCTTGTCGACGAAGGACGTGCGCAGCGTCGACTCGCGCTCGCGCAGCGAGTTGATCTCGTTGAGCTGGTTGCG
>CAIQON010000167.1 GCA_903873475.1 uncultured bacterium | reverse complement strand
TCGCCACCCAGCGAGCCGACACTGCCTTCCCGCCCGCTCGGCTTGTACCGGCATCAACCGGATTGTTGTACCGGCATGAAACCGGAATCAGGTACCGGCTTCCGCCGGATTCGGGTACCGGCATGGCCGGAATACGCATCCGACGTCAGTGATAGTCCTCTTCGCGCTGGCGGCGCACCGCCAGCACGACCACCTTCGACGCACTGACGAACTCGTACAACGCGACATATCCCGCGTTTCCGAACGGGATGATCAGTTCGCGCTGCGCCGGGTTCTGGGCGGCTTTTAGGAAGCTGAAACGCGTGATAGCTCGCGCCTCGCGTCAAGCCTGAATTGGAGTTTGTCCAGCACGGGCTCGACGGGCACCGAGACGCCCGTCTGGTGGTAAGCCTCGGATGCTGCTTGCGCACGAGCGTGGAATGCAGTCTGGACACGACGGAAGGCGATGGCGCTTCGCACCGTAGCCTCGACGAAGTCGGTCAGGGTCTCGCCCTGCTTGAGGACGGACTCAAGCTCAGCGCGCAACGCCGGCTCGACGCGAATCTGGGGTATGACGGCAGTCTTCATGCGGGCAGTGTATTGCGTCTGGGTTACAGCCACAACTCGGTGGCCTCGCGAAGTTCTCGCTCGACATCCGCGAGCTCAGATTTGCCGCGCACCCTGTTTCGCAGCCTCAAGCCGCCTGCACCTCGATACGAACCGTGCCGCCGATCGCATCGAGCAGCGCGTGGTCCTGCGCGGAACATAGGTGTCGGCGGTGAGCTGGGGCGCCTGCCGGATCGGCTCGCCGTGGCTAATCAGATCGCCGAAACCGCGACGGCGCCGGAGACGGTAGCCTCCGGTCGTGGATCGCCCTCAACCAGCCCGATCCAGCTTGTCCAGCAGCGCCAGTGCGCGCTCAGGATTTCCGCGTGCCGCGCGGGTCTCGAAGCGCACGCGAGCATCGTAGTTGGCAAGCGCGACCGTGGCCAACTCGTCCATCAGCTTGTTGACGCTGATCGAGTTCGATTTCGCGAGTGCCTTCAGGCGCTCGTGCTTGTCGTCCGGCAAACGAATCGTCAAGGTGGACATGGAAAGGCCTCCAGGCATTGTTCGGGCGTCAGGATCCGCAGCATCGGGAACTTCAGCTCGCCACGCGCCACATCCCGAAGATTGCGCGTCACGATCGCATCGGCCTGCGCGGCCACCGCCAGCTCGATGAGGTGGTTATCCGCTTCGTCGGGCAGGTTCGGCCGCCAGGCATAGAACACTTCGACCCAGCGGCTGCGACTGAGCAGGGCATCGAACACTTCACTTCGTTCCGCAGCTGACAGTGCGGAGCCCACGAACAGCTCCGAGCGACCCAGAACGTCTTCATACTCGGCCAGCAATGCCGGCCCCAACACAGGCTGATACTGGCCCCGCAGGCATGCCCGAAGCACCGCGCGTCCCGTGCCGCCGCCGCGCAGAAGCGCAGCGACGAGGACGTTGGTATCCAGAACTAACGTGACCATGCAGAATGATAGCACCGGCGCTGTCATCGGACGAGCCGCTGCGTCGATCAGATCGCCTGTACCGAGGCGATGCTGGGCGTCTACGAGCCGAACGCGGTCGAGCTCCTCCAGGAAGTGTTCATCTGGGCGCGCGATGAACTCCTGAATGGCGATCGAGCGTGCGCTGTCACGAGGCTGGCGATCGCCCCGATCCGTCTTGTCTCAGCGTCAACAGCGGCATACGCTTATGCCATATGTCGAGTCAGCAACCGAAGGCTCCCATGACCGAACGGCACGCTTCATTGTTCCGCAACGGCCGCAACCAGGCGGTGCGTATCCCGCGCGAGTACTGCCATTCGACGAGCCTGCCGACCAGCACTATGCGGACATTCGCGCGGCGCTGGAGCGTGGAAGACTGGATGGCGTCGGCGACCTGAGCCATCCCGGTGTAGCGCGTGGGGATACCGCAAGCCGCAAAGATGAAACTCGATCGCCTCGCGAATGTCTCGCTCGACGTCCTCGACGGTGCTCCTACCCGGGTACCGCCGGCAGTTCGGCACGCTCCACGCCAGTGGCGGTCATGGCCTTGAGCAGTGCATCGTCGAGCGTGGCCAGCGGCAGATTCCGGCGCAGGGCCAGTTCGAGGTAGGCAGCGTCGTATGCGCTCAACGCGTGCAGCGCCGCGAGGTCGTCGACCACCCTCATCGCCACCGGTTCGCGATCGACGTTGAGGCGCAAGGCCTGGGCACGTGCCACCAGCTCGCGGCGCTTGGCATCTCTGATGCGCCGCCGCCGTTGCGCGCTGAGCAGCAGGTTGCCGACTTCCAGCAGCCAGAGCGCAGGTACCCATACCGGAAGCGCTGCGGTCGCCTGCAGGGCTGCCTCGGTGTACGGCGTGGCCTCGTCCGGCAGGAACCACGCGGCGCTGACGGAGGCGTCCACCACCATGCCGCCGGCGCCCGGTGCGCTCAACGGCGGCCCTCATTGATGAGATCACGCACCTTCAGGCCGCGCAGGCTGACGCCCTCGCGTGCGGCGCGCAGCGCAGCTACGGCATCCTGGGCGCGGCCGCTGCTGTCATGGGTACCGGGCAAGCCCAGTTGTGCGACGACCTTCCCCCGGCGGGTGATCGCGATGACTTCGCCTTGCTGCACGCGGTCGATCAATTCGGACAGGCGGTTCTTGGCTTCGAACAGGGCGACTTCGGTCATGGGCACGCTCCATGGAGGGCGAGATACCATTATGGCCAGATAGATAGCCATGTACAACTAGCCGTGGCTAATCAGATCGCCGAAACCGCGACTGCGCCAGAGACGGTAGCCTCCGGTCGTGGATCGCCCTCAACCAGCCCGATCCAGCTTGTCCAGCAGCGCCAGGTGCGCGCTCAGGATCAGAAGTACGTGACCGCCTGCACGAAGAGGCGCGGGCGTCGATCCCCGGTCGGATCGGCCGTCGAGGACTCACTGGATCGCCATGCGAGCGAACTGCGTATGGCGAAGACGCCGGCCCGGGACCAGTTCACCCCGACGCCATACCCCGCGCGATGGGTCGTGTTACCGACGTCGGTGGGCAACGGGTTACGGTTCAGCCGCGCCTCTCCGTAATCGTAGAAGCCGGCCACCGTCAGGCTGTTGCGCTGACCTGCTGCCGTAATGTCATACCGCAACTCTGCATTGACCACATACCCTTCGTCAGCCGCGGCTTCCGAGGCGGGGTAGGCGCGCACCCCGAACGGGCCACCCAGCGAGAATTTCTCCGCGCTGTCGAGATTCTTCGAAGCCAGCTGGCCCCGGATCGCCGCATAGGCCGACAACGGTCCGCGTACCGCCTGCGCTCGCGATGCCATGAACGTCGTCACCGTCGAGCCGCCGCTGATACCGCGACCGCCGGGCGAAGCGTCCGCGGCCGCAATCGCCGGGGTGTCGAGTCTCACGTCTCCGCGGGTGAACACCAGCCCGCCGTAGTTCAGGCCGCCTCCCCAGAAGCTGTCACGGCCATCCGTACTCAACCCTGCCGACCAGTTCGTGATAACCCGGTCATTGACGAAGGCCGTGGCCTCCTGACGATCCTGGAGCAGCTTCCGTTCATAGCCAAGCCGCCCGTACAGATTCAGCGTGCGCGATCGAATGAACGGATGCTGAACGTTGGCTGATCCCACATCGGCGCTGCCGCGAGCCAGCAGCGGCGCGAACTGCTGCCCGAGTCGATAGTTGAGGGAACTGTAGCCGACTCCAAGTCGCGTGCCGCTGTAGTTGACCGGGAGCGAATACGCGACCGATGCGCTCTGCAGCAGGCTCGCTGTCGCCACTGATCCGCCCACGCTCAACTGGTCACCGATGCCCAGCGCGTTGGCGATCGCCACGTTCGTGCTCAGCCGGTTCTCGCCGCTGAACCGGGAGCCGTAGTTGTCGACCGCCGCGTATCCGGAGAACACCCGCACCGCACTCAGGTCGACCGTCAGGTCGGTGGTGCCGACCGCTGTGCCGGCTTCGAGCGCCCCCTCCACGGCCGTACCCGGCAGGTCGTTGAGCAGGAGCAGTCCGCGCTCGATCGCGGCCTGGGTGACAACATCGCCCGGCGGGGAGCTTCGCTCGATGATCCCGCGCGCCAGTGACTCCTGCACGCGCACGCCCGGCGCGCGATTGATCCGTATCTCACCCAGTCGCCCTTCAAGCACGGCAATCTCGACCACCCCGCCCTTGACCGTTTGCTCGGGCAGGTAGGCCTGCGCAAGAAAGAAGCCCTTTCCCCGGTAGTACAGCGTGACCGCCTGCGCCGCCTGTTCAAGCTGCGCCAGGTCCAGTTCGCGGTCGACATACGACTTGAGCAGCGGCAGCAGCTCCTGCTCGGGAATCAGCGTGTTGCCGCTGATCCTGAACCCGTTCACCCGCAGCCGCAGGCCGGGCAGGCTCTTGAGGGCAGGGCGGGGCGGAGCTTCCAGTTGCAGCCCCGGCGCAGTCGTCGGTGCCGACGGAGGCTTGAGCTGCTGTTCACGCAGGATGTCACCCGCGCCCGGCACGGGCGGGGTCTGGGCCGCTACTCCGCTTGCGAGCAGAACAGCGCCCGTCAAAAGAATTCGCGAGCCACCGCGAACGATTCGGTCTATGCGCATTTGCGGCACTCGCAACGTAAGGACTACTTCTGGCTGGAACCGGGCATACGGATGGCTGGGTCGGTCACCCGGACAATCTCTCGCTGCAATAGTGAGAACAGTTCCGATTGGATAGGCAACGACTTCACCCCGAGCCGATCGAGCAGACGTCTTTCAACTTGCGCGCGGTCGACCACACTGCCCGAGGCGTTAAGTTCCGCCACGACCGCCGCGAGCTGGGTCTCGATCAATCTCTCCAGCGCGGCGGGCGGACTGCCGGTCCCATCGGTCGAACCGGTGACCGTGAGCACCCCGTTCGTGTAACTGATCGAATAGTTGGGGGCGCTGGCACCGCTCGGCGTGATCGGATACGCACCGGCAGGAGAACCCGTTGCCGCAGTCGTGGAGAGCGCAAGCCCCGTGACTACACCCGCGGTATCACCCGTCGTGAGACCGATCAGCGAGGCCGTGAGTGGGGGGTTCTCCGCTCCGACCGCCCTGCTCTGATTATCGGCGCGAATGGTCAGCGGGGCCGCCGTCACGTTCACGCTCCCGCTGGCACCGCTGAGCGTGTAGTTCGTGTTCGACAGCGCAAGCGTCCCGAAATCTGTGATCGACTGGTCGCCTGCGTTGCGGCTCGCCAGCGTGCCGCTGCCGCTGACCGTCAGCGCATCCCCGCTGATCAGGTTGCTCGCCGACAGGATCGAGCCGCCCGCCACCGCTGTGCCGTCGTAAGCCCGCGTGCCCGTCAGCGCAACCGGCAGCGGGTTGATCGTGCCGATCGCGCCGCTGGCACTGCCGCTCGCCAGCGTATAGCCATAGACAGTGGCAGCGCCATTGGTCGCGCTCGCGATGTCGATGCCGCTGACGTCGACCGCAATCGTGCTGCCCGCGCTGGGCGACTGGTAGGTACCCGAGACCGGGTTGTTGAGCGTCACCGTGTCGCCATCGACCGCGCCCGTGACGGTGTAATTACCGGCGGTGAGCGTGGCCGAGGTGGTCCGGTCGTACGTCCGGGTGACGGTACCCGTCAGCCCTGGGGTAATGCTCGGCGCGAGGCTGTAGAGGAACCCGTTGCCCGTGCCGGCGACCGTGGTGTCGTCATAGGTCGCGTTGTACTGCTTGAAGTTGAACGCCAGGCCACCGCGATTGTCGTTGGCCGGGTCGGCCGACCATACCAGCCAGCGCCCGGCGCCAGTCGCCTGCAATGCGGACGCGCCGCTGTTGTTGAGGAAACGCTCGCCGGCCAGGGTGAGCGTGCCAGTGCCCACATTGAGAGCCGCCCCCGCGGCGATGACGATATCTCCGCTGCCCGCGTCACGATAGGCTGGATCGGCACCGGGATCATTCGCACGCGCGGTCAGGTTGCCGTTGGCCGTGGTGACGTTGGCGTTGAAGAGGATCGAGCGGCCGGCCTGGAGCGTGAGGCTGCCACCCGACGCTCCGGGCACGCTCACTGCGTTGGCGACCGTGATGTCGTTGTTCGCCTGCAAGGTAACGGCCGTGCCCTCGCCCAGCACGCGTTCGAGGTCGCTGCGCGAGACGGTGATCGACGCGTCGGGCGAGACGCTCGCGAACGTGAGGTTCTGCGCTGGCACGGTCTCGGTGAACAAGCGCACCGATCCCGAGTCACTCGCGACATTGCCGAAGCCGTCGTCGCGATTTGCCCCTACCGCCAGCCGATCGCCCGCGGCGTTGAGCGCCACCGAGATACCGAGCTGGTCGCCCGCCTCGAGCGCAGTGCCGAGGTCGAGGTTCTTCCCGCCGGTGTAGCCGCGGCCGATCGTCGCCTGCAGTGCGCCGCCGCTGAAGTTCGTGTCCGTGAACGAGAAGAGGCGCACCGATCCCGAGTCGTTCGCGACATTGCCGAAGCCGTCGTCGCCCCATGCCCCCACCGCCAGCCGATCGCCCGCCGCGTTGAGCGCAACCGAGCGGCCGAAGAAGTCGGACGCCTCGAGCGCCGTGCCGAGGTCGAGGTTCTTCCCGCCGGTGTAGCCGCGGCCGATCGTCGCCTGCAGCGCGCCGCCGCTGAAGTT
>CAIQON010000166.1 GCA_903873475.1 uncultured bacterium | reverse complement strand
GGTGAAGTTCCTGTTCATGAACGACATCTACCAGCGCATCCGCCACCTGCCAGGGGTGCTGATCGAACTGGGCGTCTGGTGGGGCCAGAACCTGGTGCTGCTGGAGAACCTGCGCGCGATCCACGAACCCTTCAACAAGCAGCGCATGGTCGTCGGCTTCGACACCTTCTCCGGCTATCGCACGTTCACCGACAAGGACATCCGCGGCGACGTGATGAGCGACGGCACCTATGCGACGCCGCCGGGATACCGCGACTACCTCGCGACGCTGCTCGAGGCGCACGAGGGCGCGAACGCGTTCGGCCACCAGCGCGGCAACCACCGGCTGGTGGAGGGCGATGCCACCCAGACCGTCCCGAAGTATTTCGCCGACCATCCTGAAACGCTGGTCGCGATGGCGTTCTTCGACATCGGCACCTACCTGCCGACGGTCGAGGCGCTCAAGGCGATGAAGTCATCGCTGATGCCGGGCAGCGTGCTGGTGTTCGATGAACTGACGTGGGCGGGCGCGCCGGGCGAGGCGATTGCCTTCAAGGAAGTGTTCCGGGACATCGACTACACGATCGAGAAGGCGGCGCTCTATCCATCCAAGGCGATCGTCACCATAAAGTGAGGAACCGAGCATGCCCGACATGACCGAACCGATGGCCGCTGCGCCGCACTGCCTGCCCGTGTGTCCCGACCTCGACCGGTTCTCGGAGGCGATGGCCACTCGCGGCTGGCTGGTCATCGACCGCTTCGTCGACGACGACCTCGTGCACCGCATGCGCGCCGACCTCGACCTGGCCTATGCCACATGCCGTCGCCTGCAGGTCGCCAACGGCATTGCGCTCGACACGGAAGGCACGCTGCACCACCTCGTCGGCCAGGGCGAATCGTTCCTCGAATTCATCGACCGGCTGGGACCGATCGTCCCGCACCTCGAGACCCACTTTGGCGGGCGGTTCATCCTGAACTCGTTCGGCGGCAACATCCTGCGCGCAAGCGCGTCTTACGCGAGCGCCATCCACCGAGACGTGCGAACGTATTCGCGCGACCTGCCGCTGCTGCTCAACACGCTGCTGATGCTCGACGACTTCACCGTGCGCAACGGCGCGACGATGATGATGACCGGCAGCCACCGCGATTGCCCGGACCGGCCGTCGGACGAGGCGTTCGCCGCGCGCGCCGAGGCCGCGACCGGCCGTGCCGGCAGCCTGCTCGTGTTCGATTCGAACCTCTGGCACGCCGCGGGCGCGAACACGACGTCCGGCGTGCGGCGCTCGGTCACGCCGATGTTCAGCCGCCCGCTGGTGAAGCCGCAGTTCGATCATCCGCGCGCGCTCGGCTACGAGCGGATGGACACCCTGTCCGAACTGCAGCGACAGGTGCTCGGGTACTACTCGCGCATTCCCGCGACGCTCGAGGAGTGGTACCAGCCGCCGCAGCGCCGGATGTACCGACCCGGGCAGGGATGACACGATGAATCGCGACCTCCGGCTCGAACATCAGGACACTGGCGCACGCAAGTACGCGTATGCCTTCGACTACATCCACCGGGAATACATGTGGCGCGCGTTCCAGCCGTTCCTGCCGCGCCACGCCGGCGCGCGGGCGCTGGAGATGGGGTGTTACCGCGGCGAGTTCACGCGCACGCTGGCGGGGGCCTTCGACGACCTCACCGTGCTGGAGGGCGCGGGCGACCTGGTCGAGGCGGCGCGCCGGGCCGTGCCCGCCGCCCATGTGCGATTCGTGAATTCCCGCTTCGAGGACTGGAACCCGCCCGCCGACGTCCGTTTCGACGCGGTATTCCTGATGCACACGCTCGAGCATGTCGACGAGCCGGTGCCCCTGCTCGAGCGCATCGGCCGCTGGCTCGCGCCAGGGGGACGTCTGTTCCTCGTGGTGCCCAACGCCAATGCGCCGTCGCGCCAGATCGCCGTCAAGATGGGGTTGATTGCCCACAACACCGCCGTGACCGCCGGCGAATACGCGCACGGCCACCGGCGTACCTATTCGTTCGATACGCTCGAGCACGATGTGCGGCTCGCCGGGCTCGACGTTGCACACCGGGCTGGCGTGCTGTTCAAGCCGCTGGCAAATTTCCAGATGGATCGGGCGCTCGAGGCCGGGATCATCGATCGGGCCTACCTGGAGGGCTGCTACCAGCTCGGCATGGTCCATCCGGATCTGTGTGCAAGCATCTTCCTGCTGTGCAGCCCCGGCGCCGGTGGCCTGGGTGAACCGCGCGAACCGGGTGCCCCGGTCGTCACGGGCTACGCGTCCTGAGGATTCGACGATGACATACGCTCTCCACGCTGAACGGCAACGCACGGCCGAGCCCGACTGGGTCGATTCCTACCGCGCCAGCGGGCTGGCCGTCATCCCGGGCGTGCTTCCGGTCGCGTGTCTCGACCGCATCGCGTGCGACATGCACTGCGCCTACGCACGGCAGCTCGAGCGGCTGGGCCTGCCTGCTGCAGCCTGGAGCGGGCGCGCGTCGCTGCTGCAGAACATGGAACGGCTGCTGCAGGCCGACGTGAAGGCATACCTCGCGGCTACCCGGCACACTGCGCGGCTGGCCTCCCTGCAGCAACTGGTCGTGTCGGATGCCGTGCTGTCGATCGCCTCGGCCCTCGGGCTGCAGGCCACTTCGCTGCCGACCTCGCCAGTGCTGCACGTGATGGGCGACTCGCTGCGCATCCCCGGCGGCTACCACGGCGTCGCCACGCACCAGGATTGGCCGGTGGTCCAGGGTTCGCTCGATGCGGTCACCATGTGGTTCTCGCTGTTCGACGTGACGCCGCACACTTACCCGCTGCAACTGATCCCGGGCAGCCACCGGCGCGGCGTCTGGCCCTCGCAGATCACCGAGCACACCAGCGAGGTGGATCCGTCGACCTACGTCGATGCCGATTTCATCACCGCGACCGTGGCGCGCGGCGACCTGCTGGTGTTCACCGGCTTCACCGTGCACCGCACCGCAGTAAAGGATTGCGCTGGGCTTCGCATCGCCGCCAGCATGCGCTACGAGAATACCGCCGAAGCCACCTTCGTCGAGCGCGGCTACCCGTGCGCCTACCAGCGGACCGTCATCCGCGAGGCGCCGTCATCCGGGTTCCCGTCGAGCGCGCAGGTCGACCGTGCGCTCGGTCTGGCCGACTGACACGGGGGCGCCCCCGTCACCGATTGTCACCGGGCGGCCGCCAGCCAGTCGAGCGGATCGGCCTCGTGCAGCTGCCGGTAGAGCGTGATCGCCTCCCGGACACGGCCCTCGTCGTGCAGCCGTATTGCACGGTCGAGCAGGCTGCGGTCGACATCGCCGGGTGAACGCGGGTCGCTCATCGAAGGTCCCGAGACTGCTTCCTGGGCTGCGCCGGTTCCGGAGTGAAACCCGCCGCGCAAACGGGCATTATCGGGCATCGCGCCGGCGTTGCGAAGCCTGCGCATGCGGGCGTTTTCGAGTGTGACGGCCGCCGTTCGGACGCGTGGTACAGAAGCAGGGGACAGTTCAATGACCACCGTGGCGATCATGCAGCCTTACTTCTATCCGTACGCCGGGTACTTCCGTCTGTTCTCGCGCGCCGATCTTTTCGTCTTGTACGATTGCGTGCAGTTCCCGCGCCGAGGCTGGGTGCACCGCAACCGCCTGACTGGCGCCGACGGTCAGCTACAGTGGCTCACCCTGAGGCTCGTGCACGCCGCGCAGGATACGGCGATCCGCGACATGCAGCTCGAACTGTCGGCGATGGAGCAACTGGCTGCCGACCTGCGCCGGTTCCCTGCGCTCGCCGGCACGGGGCCGGACCTGCACGCGTGGCTGCCGCTGCTCGAGGGCGGCGCGACGCTCGTCGACTATCTCGAACGCAACCTGCAGGCCGTGCTCGACCGGCTCGGGATTGCCTGCCCGATGGTCCGTTCCTCCTCCCTCGACATCGATCCGGCCCTGCGCGGGCAGCAGCGCATCCTGTCCATCGCGCGCCGGCTCGGTGCCGGTCGGTACCTCAATGCGCCGGGGGGGCGCGACCTGTACGATGCCGACACGTTCTCACGTGAAGGGATTGCGCTCGAGTTCCTCGAGCCGGCCACCGGCGGCCAGGCCAGCCTGCTCGAGCGCCTGTGCAGCGAAGACCTCGAGTCGATCCGCGCCGACGTGCGCTGAGGGCGCCGGCAGCAGCGTGCCGCTGGCTCAAGTTTCGCGGTCCTGTGCCGTTACCATCGACGACACAGGACGGCTCCGCCCCCTGCACGGCCCACCTCAAGCGACTGATTCGCTAAAGAAATTCGAGGTCTGGCCGTTAACATCAGGGACAGCGGCTCGCAAGGCCTTAAGTGGCGAGGGATGAGCGATGTCAGACATCACGATCCGTTTTACTGACACGACCACGAACACTTCAGGAGAATTCCATGACCCAGATCATCAACACCAACGTCGCTTCGCTCAACGCGCAGCGCAACCTTTCGGCGTCGCAGAACAATCTGTCGACCGCACTGCAGCGCCTGTCCTCGGGCCTGCGCATCAACACGGCGAAGGACGATGCCGCCGGCCTGGCGATCTCCGATCGCATGACCTCGCAGATCCGCGGTCTGGACCAGGCACGCCGCAACGCCAACGACGGCATTTCGCTTTCGCAGACGGCCGAGGGCGCGCTAGCCCAGTCGGGCGAGATCCTGCAGCGTATCCGTGAGCTGGCGATCCAGTCGGCCAACGCGACCAACTCCGCCAGTGATCGCCAGTCGCTCAACTCGGAGGTGAGCCAGCTGGTGACCGAGGTGACCCGGATCGCCACCGCGACAACCTTCAACGGCCTCAAGATCCTCGACGGTTCGTACCAGGGCCAGCAGTTCCAGGTCGGGGCCGAAGCCAACCAGACGATCGGCGTGTCGATCCAGAGCGCAGCCGCCAGCGACCTGAGCAACAACACCGTGGCGGGGCAGGGTCTTACCGCGGCCGGTCTGGGCGGCGCCAGCGCGGGTGCAAACTCCGCGCCTGCAGGTAACGGCATCGCTGCCCAGACGGTCAGTGTGTCGGGTTCGAACGGCTCGGCGGACATCACCGTCGCCGCCAACGACCAGGCGTCGACGATCGCCACGGCGGTCAATACCCAGTCGGGCGCGACGGGCGTCAGTGCCCGCGCGTCGACTTCGGCAACCCTTGCGATCGGCAGCGTCGGCACGGTGTCGTTCAGCCTGAACGGCGGCGGTACTGCCACCACGATCAACGCCACCGTCCCGACCGGCGGCAACCTGGGCACGGTCGTGACCGCGATCAACCAGGTATCGGGCCGCACGGGTGTGACCGCGACCCTGAGCGCCTCGGGCACGTCGCTGACATTCGCCCAGGCCGAGGGCAAGGACATCGTGGTCAACGACTTCCTCAACTCGGCCGGTGGCACGGCGACGCTCACCGGCGCCAACACGACGGCAGCCACGTTGACCAGCGGTGGTACCGACTCCAGCCGTGTGTCCGGCACGGTCAGCTTCTCCTCGGACGCCGGTTTCACCGTCGCGTCGAGCGTGGCCAACGGCGTGGTTGCCGCGGCCGCGAACACGGCAGTGGGGTCGACGGCAGCCGATCTGACCAGCGTCGACATCTCGACTGTGACGGGCGCCACTACCGCCCTGGGCATCGTCGACGCGGCGCTCACCCAGATCAACAAGTCACGCGCGCAACTCGGTGCGGTGCAGAACCGGTTCGGCAACACCATCGCCAACCTGCAGACGACCTCGGAGAACCTGAATGCCGCGCGCAGCCGTATCCGCGATGCGGACTTCGCGTCGGAGACGGCAGCGTTGACCCGAGGCCAGATCCTGCAGCAGGCCGGCGTGGCGATCCTGGCCCAGGCCAACTCGCTGCCGAACAACGTCCTGTCGCTGCTGCGGTAATCGTCGATCGACAGCTGATGCAGTGAAACCGTTGCAGTAGAAGGAGAAGTCCGGTCGGGCGGGTGCCCGGCCGGATACCCTCGTTAGCAAGGAGACAGTGCCATGCTGATCCAGCCGTTCACGCCCGCCTCGAATACAGGCAAGGCAGAGCTTCAGCCGCGCCAGTTGGCGCGCGAAGCTGCCGCCGTACCGGCAGCGCAGGAGAAGGCAGCACCCGTCGAAACGAATACCCAGGCGGTCAAGGCCGCAGTGGAAGCATCGAACCGTGTGGTGCAGTCGTTGCAGAGCAAGATCGAGTTCGTGACCGACGATTCGTCGGGCGAGATGCTGATCAAGGTCATCGATCCGTCGAACAATGAAGTGATCCGGCAGATTCCTTCCGAGGAGATGCTGGCCATCTCGCGTGCGCTCGACCGGATGCAGGGGTTGCTGGTGAAGAGCCAGGCCTGACGGGCCCGCGCCGGCCGGGAAGCGCCGGAATCCAGGTGGTGATCATCTTCCGCTCAAGCTGCCGGCCTGGCGGCCGTTAACCCATTCAGGAACAGGAGGGTTGAATGGCCATTTCATCACCGGGTGTCGGCTCCAAGCTGGATGTGAATTCCATCGTCACCCAGTTGATGGGCATCGAGAGCCGTCCGCTGGCGCAACTCAACACGCGCGAAATCAGCTTCCAGGCCAAGCTGTCGGCCTTCGGCTCGATCCGCAGTGCGCTGTCCCAGTTCCAGGGCGCGATGAGCAGTCTTTCGTTCGCAAGCCGCTTCGAGGGCGCCACCGCGACCAGCAGCGATACGGCGGCGGTATCCGCGTCTGCGACGGCGCGCGCGCCTGCGGGCAGCTACGCGGTGGAGGTGAGCGCCCTGGCGCAGAACCAGCGGCTGGTGGCCGCCGGGCAGGCCACCACGACCGCGACGATCGGCACCGGTACCCTGACTTTCGATTTCGGCACCATCAGTGGTGGCAGCTTCGACGCCCAGGCTGGCCAGTACAGCGGGGCGGCCTTCGCCAGCGCGGGCAGCGGCGTGCGCACGGTGACCATCGCCTCGGGATCAGGTTCGCTGGGCGGCATCCGCGATGCCATCAATGCCGCGGGCATCGGGGTGACCGCCAGCATCGTCAATGACGGCGGCGCCTCGCCATTCCGCCTGGTGCTCTCTTCAGACAGGACCGGCGCCGCCAACGCGATGAAGATCACGGTCGACGGCGATGCCGCGCTGGCCAGCCTGCTGGGCCAGGATCCGGCTTCGACCCAGAACCTCGTGCAGACCGCTGCCGCGCGCAATGCGGAACTCACGATCAACGGCGTCGCAGTGACCAAGCCGACCAACCTGGTGTCCGATGCCCTGGAAGGCGTGACGCTGACGCTGTCGAAGACGAACGTCGGATCGCCGGCCACCGTGTCGGTCACGCGCGACAGCGGCAAGGCAGTCGCCGCCGCGGAGACGTTCGTCAAGGCATACAACGATCTCGACAAGACGCTCGAAGACCTCTCGGCCTACAACGCCGGCACCAGGACCGGGGCGGTGCTCAACGGAGACCCGGCCGTGCGCTCGCTGCAGAACCAGTTGCGCACGGTGTTCAGCCAGCCGCTCGGGGGAGCCGGGTCCGATCTGCGGTCGCTGAGCGACATCGGCATGGCATTCCAGCGCGACGGCAGCCTCCTGCTTGACGCGACGAAGATGAACCGTGTGATGGCGGCCAATCCCGGCCGGATCGCCGGCCTGTTCGCGCCGCTCGGGCGAAGCACCGATTCCCTGGTCGAGTTCGTGTCGGCGCGGTCAGGCGTGTCGGCGGGCAGCTATGCCCTCGACGTGACGCAGCTTGCCACGCGCGGTACCGGCAACGGTACGGTACCGGCTGGCTTGACCATCAGCGCGGGCGTCAACGATACGCTCGACCTGACGGTCGACAGCACCGCGTTCAGTGTCACGCTCGCGGCGGGTACCTACGCCAGCGCCAGCGCCCTCGCGGCGCAACTGCAGGGCCGCATCAACGGTGCCTCCGCGCTCGCCGCGGCCGGCGGCGGCGTGGAAGTGTCCGAGTCGGCGGGGCAGCTCACCGTCACGTCCAATACCTATGGCACGGCATCCAGGGTGATCCTGTCCGGTGGCAACGGTATGGCCGGGTTGTTCGGTGCGAGCCCCGTGCGCGCCGACGGCATCGACGCCGCCGGCATGATCGACGGCGTGGCTGCGACGGGGTCCGGCCAGACGCTCACCTCGGATGCCGGGCTGTCGGTGCGCGTGCTGGGCGGTGCGCTCGGGGCGCGCGCCACGATCGACTACACCGTCGGCTACGCGTCCCAGCTGTCGGGTCTTGCCAGCGCCCAGCTCGGGGCGCAAGGCAGCGTTGCCAGCCGTACCGAGGGCATCAGCCGCTCGGTGTCGCTGATCTCCGACCAGCGCACGTCGATGCAGCGCCGGCTCGACGATGTCGAGAAGCGCTACCGCGCCCAGTTCGGCGCACTCGACGTGCTGATCAGCAATCTGTCGCAGACCAGCGAATTCCTGACGCAGCAGCTTGCATCCCTCAACAAATAGCGGCCAGGCTGCCTGAAACCGTCGTCGCCGCTCTTCATTTCCGGCAAACCATGCCGATGGTTGGGCTATCTGACTCAACTCTGACCGGGATACCCTTCGATGCCAGCCAATCCTTTCCTCGCCAGCCGTGCCTACGCGTCCACCGGTCTCGAAACCGCGATCGCGGATGCCTCGCCGGAGCAACTGATCCTGATGTTGCACGATGGCCTGCTCGAATCGCTGCACCGTGCCAGGCTGGCGATGGCGGAAGGACGCATCGCGGAAAAGGGCGAGGCGGTCTCGAAGGCGCTGGCGATCCTGACCGAAGGCCTGATGCCTGCGCTCGATCCGGAGCGGGGTGGCGACATCGCAGCCAATCTCGCTGCGCTTTACGAGTACATGATCACGCGGCTGATGCTGGGCAACCTGCAGAACGACGCAGCCCCGCTCGACGAAGTCGCGAAGCTCGTGCAGGAGCTCAAGGGGGCCTGGCAGCAACTGGCGGCCAGGCCGGCCGCGCGCTTGGCGCCGCTGCCCGCGAGCGAAGTGCCGCCGTCGGGTGCGCGCGTGGGCCTGTCGTTCGGCGTCGCCTGACCGCATCCCCGCACTACACCTGCTCCGCGTGCACATGTCCGGGCTTCAGGCCTACGAGGCAGCCCTCGAACTGACCGAGCGCATGCTGGCGTGCGCGCGTTCGGCCCAATGGGACCGCCTGGTCGACATCGAGAAAGAGCGGGGCAGCCTGCTCGAATCGATCGCCCGCGACGACAGGGATGCAGCGGGCGAGGGTGCCGTGCGCGACGGCAAGCGCAGGATCCTCGCACGCATGATCGCCTGCGACGAGGAGGTTGCGACGCTCACCCAGGACTGGATGGCGGAGTTGCGGCAGATCCTCAATTCGGTCGACACCAGCCAGAAGCTCGAGCGTACCTACTCGCCACGCTGACCGCGAACGCGGATGCGGCCGTTGACGCCACGGGATCGGGGTAGCAAGATGATTCGTCTGGAACCTTGCAGGACGGCTGGGGATGGATGCGATCATCATCACGTGGCGCGAGCTGCTGCTGGTACTGGCTGCTGTGCTTGCCGTCTACATCGCCGAGATGCTGTTGCTGTTGCGACGGGGTGGCAACCCGGGTTGGCGGCTCTGGCAGCGCGGTGCCCAGGCCCATGCCCAGGCGCAGGCGCTGGGCGAATTGCGTGGACAGATCGAAGCCCTGCGCGTGGAGGCCGCCCAGTTGCGTGCCCGGCTCGATCGGCACGACGCGCAGGCCAGTGGTGGCGGTCCGCGCGGCGGCGATGGCGCGGCCGAGCGTCTTGCTGCATTCCAGGCGATCCAGGGGGCGTCCGGCGCGCCCGCTGGCGCGGGTTCTCCCGAGTCATCGGACACGCCCTATGGTTACGCCATCCGGATGGCGCGCGAGGGGCGGTCGGTCACCGAACTGGCAAGCGGCTGCGGCATCTCGCGCGGGGAAGCGGAACTGATCGTCGCG
>CAIQON010000165.1 GCA_903873475.1 uncultured bacterium | reverse complement strand
GCCTCGCTGGTCGACAAACACGCCGAGAACGCGGGGGCGGGAATCTCTCGCACCGAAGAAAAACTGGTGGAGATGAGCACTGGCTGCATCTGCTGCACCCTGCGCGAAGACCTGCTGGTCGAGATCGCGAAGCTCGCCGGCGAAGGCCGGTTCGACTACCTGCTGATCGAATCGACCGGCATCTCCGAGCCGCTGCCGGTCGCCGAGACGTTCACCTTCCGTGGCGAGGACGGACGCAGCCTGGGCGACGTCGCACGGCTCGACACGATGGTCACGGTGGTCGACGCATTCAACTTCCTGCGCGACTACGAGGCTGCAGACTTCATCCACGAGCGGGGCCAGAGCCTGGGCGAGGATGACAATCGCACCGTGGTCGACCTGCTGGTGGACCAGATCGAGTTCTGTGATGTGATCGTGCTCAACAAGTCGGACCTGGTCGCGCCGGACGAGCTCGATCGCCTGCGTGCGATCCTGCATTCGCTCAATCCCGGCGCGGACATCGTCGATGCCGGGTTCGGCAGGGTGCCGCTCGGGCGGGTGCTCGATACCGGGCGCTTCGACTTCCAGCGGGCCGAGGCGTCGCCCGGATGGCTGCGCACGCTGCGCGGCGAGGAGCAGTCCGAGTCCGTCGAATACGGAATTTCGAGTTTCGTCTATCGCGGCGGTGAACCGTTTCATCCAGCACGCTTCTGGGACCTGATCCACTCCGGGTCCGAGGCCGCGTGGCAGGGCGTGGTCCGCTCGAAGGGCTTCTTCTGGCTGGCTTCGCGCATGGATTTCGCGGCGAGCTGGTCGCAGGCGGGCGGTGCCTGCCGCCATGGCGCAGCAGGGCTCTGGTGGTCTGCCGTCGACCCATCGGAGTGGCCGGACGCGCCCGAGGCGCGGCGCGAGATCGAGGCGATGATGACCGGGCCCCACGGCGACCGCCGGCAGGAACTGGTGTTCATCGGCATCGGGATGGACGAAGCCGCGCTGCGTGCAGGCCTGGATGCCTGCCTGCTGACCGCAGAAGAGCGCGCGGGCGGTCCGCAGGCGTGGGCCGTCTTGCCCGATCCGTTCCCCGAATGGCGCCTGGTGGACCCGGATGCGGCTGACTGACTTCAAGGCGGCATCCCTGGCACGCTGCACGCCTGCTGCTGCTCGTGACGCGCGTCGCAAGCCGCGATAACCTCCTTCCTCATGACCGTCCTCGAAGTCAACGCCCTGTCGCACCGCTACGGCAATGCCACCGTGGTGGAAATGCCTGCCTGGTCGGTCGAGGCGGGCGAGCCGTGGTTGCTGCTGGGGGCCTCGGGCAGCGGCAAGACCACGCTGCTGCACTGCCTGGCCGGCATCCTGGTGCCGACGCAGGGCTCGGTAAAGGTGGGCGGCACCGAGCTCGGCTCGCTGCACGGCTCGGCGCTCGACCGCTTCCGTGGCCGGCACATCGGGCTGCTGCCGCAGCGCCTGCACCTGATCGACTGCCTCAGCGTCATCGACAACCTGCTGCTGGCGCAGTACGCCGCTGGCCTGCCGCGCGATGCCGCGGCTGCGCGCGGCGCGCTGGAGGCCCTCGGCCTGGCCGGGCGCGCGCATGAGCGTCCGCACCGCCTGTCGTTCGGGCAGCAGCAGCGCGTGGCGCTCGCGCGTGCGCTGATCAACCGGCCGACGCTGGTGCTGGCCGACGAGCCAACCTCCAATCTCGACGACGCGAACTGCTCGGCCGCGCTCGACCTGCTGCTCGACCAGGCCAGCCGCAGCGGCGCGGCGCTGGTGATCGCCACGCACGACCAGCGGGTCAAGGGGCGCATCGAGCGGCGGGTGGAACTCGATGGCGCGATGGTGGTGTCGGCATGAACCGTGCCGAAGCACATGTGGTGTCGGCATGAACCGCGCCGAAGAACACGTGGTGCCGGCATGAACCTCTTCAGCCTGGCCGTCGCCTACCTGCGCTCGCGCCTGCTGGCCTCGGTGCTGCAGGTGCTGCTGCTGGCCATTGGCCTGGCGGCGATCGTGGTGATGCTGCTGGTCAGCACGCAACTGGCCGATCGTGTCGAGCGCGATACGCGGGGCATCGACCTGGTGGTCGGTGCCAAGGGCAGTCCGCTGCAACTGGTGCTGTCGTCGGTATTCCATGTCGATTCGCCGACCGGCAACATCCCGCATGCCGAGGCGATGAAGCTGAGCCGGCATCCCCTGGTGAAGAAGGCGATTCCACTGGCGCTCGGCGATACCTGGCGCGGATACCGCATCGTCGGCACCGAGCATGCACTGGTCGAGCACTATGGTGCGTCGCTCGCGTCCGGCAGGCTCTGGTCGGGACAGATGCAGGCGGTGGTCGGTGCCGAGGCCGCGCGCGCCGGCGGGGCCGGTGGCTCGCCGCTCAAGCTCGGCGACACCGTCGTCGGCTCGCATGGCCTGGTCGACGGCGGTGCGGCGCATGATGAACACCCCTATGAAGTGGTCGGCATCCTGGCGCCCACCGGTGGCGTGATCGATCGGCTGGTCCTGGTGAGCGTGGAGACGGTCTGGGACGTGCACCCGCTTCCGCCGGGTGCGGCGGCCACGGCACCCGGTTCGCCGGCCGCTGCCGCGCCGCCTCCGGCAGCCGGGGCCGCGCCGGCGCGGGACGCCGGCCATGGCCATGCCGGCCACTCGCACGCCCGTCCGGCCGCGAAGGCGGGTGCGAAGCCGCATTCGCATTCACATGCGCCTGCGCACGACCACCCGCACGACGGCCCGACTGGCGACGCGGCCTCGGCCGGCAGCCCCGGTGGTGATGTCGCTGGCGCCGGCAGCAGCACGAAGCCTGCGCCCGGGCGCGAACTGACGGCACTGCTCATCCAGTATTCCTCGCCGATGGCGGCTGCCCAGTTGCCACGCCTGGTCAATGCGGGGACCGCGATGCAGGCAGCTTCGCCTGCGGCCGAGAGCGTCCGCCTGAACCGGCTGGTCGGGGTGGGCGTCGAGACGCTGCGCGTGTTCGCCTGGGTGCTGCTGGTCGCTGCGGGCCTCGCACTGTTCATCAGCCTGTACGGCGCCCTGTCCGAGCGCAGCCGCGACCTCGCGATGCTGCGGGTGCTCGGCATCCGCCGCCGCGCGCTGCTCGCGCTGATGCTGCTCGAAGGCCTGCTGCTGTGCGCGGCCGGGGGGGCGATCGGGTTGCTGGCGGGCCACGGGCTGACCGAATGGCTGGCCCGCAGCGTGCCCGCGCTGTCGCAGTGGGCGCTCACCGGGTGGACCCTCGCGCCTGGCGAGGGCTGGCTGGTCGCCCTGGCGCTGCTGATCGGCGGCGTTGCCTCCATGCTGCCTGCGGTGCTAGCCTACCGGACCGATATCGCGAAAGTGCTCGCCCGGGGCTGACGTCGCTCCATGCCGTTGCCTGCCGGGCCACCGAGGATTCAATCCGATGTCCACGTTCAAATGGTTGCCCTGGATCGTGCTGGTTGCGCTCGCCGCGCCGGCCGCGCTCGCGTTCAAGACGCCGACGCGCGACGAGGCGGTGTTCACGTCGCCGATCCCGCAGCAGTTCCAGCAGAAGGCGATCGACGAGAAGAACGGCACGCTGTCCTGGCGCACGCTGGCGCAGGTCGAGACGGTGAAGCAGCGCGACAAGTTCGTGCCGCAGTTCAGTCCGGCGGTGCTGGCCCTGGACAACCGGCCGGTACGCCTGCAGGGCTTCATGATGCCGCTGACCGCGGGCGACCAGCACAAGACCTTCCTGCTCAGCGCGCAGTCGCCGAGTTGCCCGTTCTGCCTGCCGGGCGGGCCTGATTCCCTGGTCGAGGTGCAGGCGCGCGCGCCGACGCGCTTCGGCGAGGAGCCTGTCATCCTCGCCGGCCGGCTGCAACTGCTGCGCAACGATCCGGGCGGGATGTACTACCGCCTGGTGGATGCGACGCCGGTGGTCGCGCGATAGCACTGCGCGGTCCGATCGCCCTCGAAGGGGAGCCGCCGGCTCCCCTTTTTGCTGTCCGGTCGCCGGACTGTGCGCCTGCAGTGCGTTGCATTCGCAATCGCGTTGCGTTATCTTGCTGACAAATGCAACATGATTGCACACAACGAACGGGTTGCGCCGGGTGCGCACGAGGGGGAATGCAGATGTCCACGCACGCTCGGTCCAGAATGGCTGCAATGATTGCCGGCGCACTCGCCTGCACGAACGCGTCCGGTCAGTCGGCGCAGCCGCAGGCTGCGCCGCGACCGGTGGTCGAACTGCCACCGGTGGTGGTCACCGCGAATCCGCTGGGCAGCGCGCTGTTCGACCTTGCGGTGCCGATCACCGTGCTGCAGGGCGAGGCGCTGCGCCAGCGCCTCGCGCCTTCGCTGGGCGAGACGCTCAACGGCGAGCCAGGCATTTCGTCGAGCTACTTCGGGCCGGGAGCGAGCCGGCCGGTGATCCGCGGCCTCGATGGCGAACGCATCCGCATCCTGACCAATGGCGTGGCCAACCTCGATGCCTCGGGCACCAGCGTCGACCATGCGGTCTCGATCGATCCGCTGCTGGTCGACCGTATCGAGGTCGTGCGCGGGCCGGCGGCCGTCCTGTACGGCGGTTCTGCGGTCGGCGGCGTGGTCAACGTCGTAGACAGCCGCATCGCCACCGAGAACAATCCGCGCGGCGTCACCGGTGCGGTCGACACGCGCTTCGGGTCGAACGACCGCGAGAAGGCGGTGACGGGCCGGGTCGACTTCGGCCTGGAAGGTGGCCTCAACCTGCACTTCGATGCGTTCCGGCGCGACACGGACGACCTGCGCATCCCCGGCTTCGCGCGTTCGGCCCGCCTGCGTGCGACCACGCCGCCGCCCAGTGGCGTCGAGACCACCGGCACGCTGGTGAACAGTTCGACCCGGTCGGACGGCGGCGCGGTGGGGGCATCCTATGTCTGGGCGCAGGGCTACTTCGGCGGCAGCGTATCCACCCTGAACTCGACCTACGGCGCGGTGCAGGAGCCGGAAGTGTCGATCAAGCTCGACCAGACCCGGATCGACCTCGCCGGCGAGCGCCGGGACATCGCCGCGTTCGAGGCGGTACGCTTCAAGTTCGGCCGCAGCAGTTACCGCCATGCGGAGATCGATGCCGGTGCAGTGGGCACCGTGTTCCGCAACCAGGGCTTCGACATGCGGGTCGAGGCGCTGCACAAGCCGATCGGTCCCTTCCGCGGCACCATCGGCTTCCAGTCGACCCATTTCGAGTTCGAGGCGGTGGGCGACGAGGCCTTCCTGCCCCGGACTTCGAACCGCACCAACGGCGTGTTCCTGTTCGAGGAAGTCAAGATCGACGCCCTGACGCTGCAGGCGGGCGGTCGCCTCGAGCGGAACAGCGTCGGCGCGCTGGACGACCCGAACTTCGGCCCGGCAGAGACGCGCAACTTCACCGCGAAGAGCGGATCGATCGGCGGCGTGTACAGCCTGAACCGGGCGTACGCGGTCGCGCTCAACCTGTCGCGCACCGAGCGTGCGCCCAACTACCAGGAACTGTTCGCCAACGGCCCGCACATCGCGACCAACGCGTTCGAGATCGGCAACCGGTCGTTCGGGCTGGAAGTGTCGAATGCGGTCGACCTGTCGCTGCGCAAGCGCGAAGGGCGCGTGACCGGCAGTGCCGGCGTGTTCTACAACCGATTCTCCAACTTCATCGCGCTGGTGTCGGACGCGACTTTCGTCGACCCTGATCCGGTACGCAACCTGCCGGGCCTGCGCTACACCGGCGTGCCCGCGGAGTTCAAGGGCGCGGAGGCCTCTGCCCGCATGCTGCTGGTCGATCGTCCGTACCGTATCGCGCTCGACGTGAAGGGAGACATCACCCGTGCCGAGAACACCGATACCGGCGAGCCCCTGCCGCGCATCTCGCCGATGCGTTTCGGTGGCGGGCTGTCGTTCGAGCAGGGCCCGCTGACCGCGCGCATCGACGCGATGCGGGTGAGCGGGCAGGACCGCGTATCCGCGGCCGAGTTGCCGACCGACGCCTACACGATGGTCAACGCGAGCGTCGGCTACCGGATGAACGTGCCCATGGCGAAGCTCGACCTGTTCCTGCGCGGGGTGAACCTGCTCAACCAGGAAGCCCGCAACCATGTGTCTTTCATCAAGGATATCGCGCCCTACGGGCGGCGCGGCGTCGTGGCCGGGCTGCGGGCGACCTTCTGACCCGGGCGGGCTGCGTATAATCGGGGGCCAGACTCGCCCGGCCCAGCCCAATGCAGCAGTTCGAAGGCACGACCATCCTCTCCGTCCGCCGTGGCCCGGTCGTCGCCCTCGGCGGTGACGGGCAGGTCACGCTCGGCAACATCGTGATCAAGTCGACCGCGCGCAAGGTGCGGCGGCTCTACCACGAGAAGATCCTCGCCGGTTTCGCCGGCGGTACCGCCGATGCGTTCACGCTGTTCGAACGGTTCGAAGCCAAGCTCGAAAAGCACCAGGGCCACCTTCTGCGCTCGGCGGTCGAACTGGCGAAAGACTGGCGCACCGATCGCGTGCTGCGCCGGCTCGAGGCGATGCTCGCCATCGCCGATCGCGACCATTCGCTGGTGATCACCGGTGCCGGTGACGTGCTGGAACCGGAGCATGGCATCGTCGCGATCGGCAGCGGCGGTGCCTATGCGCAGGCCGCAGCGCGTGCGCTGCTGCAGTCCACCGACCTGGCGCCAGTCGAAGTGGTGAAGCGCTCGCTGTCGATCGCGGGCGAGATCTGCATCTACACCAACCAGAACCACGTGATCGAAGAACTTCCCGGCCCGACGGCCTGATCCCGGCTCGCATCCACGGGCGTGACCACACCATGAGCGCAATGACCCCGCAGGAAATCGTCCACGAACTCGACAAGCATATCGTCGGGCAGCAGGCGGCCAAGCGTGCGGTCGCGATCGCGCTGCGCAACCGCTGGCGGCGGGCGCAGGTCGACGAATCCCTGCGCCACGAGATCACGCCGAAGAACATCCTGATGATCGGCCCGACGGGTGTCGGCAAGACCGAGATCGCGCGCCGGCTCGCCCGGCTGGCCGATGCCCCTTTCATCAAGGTCGAGGCCACCAAGTTCACCGAGGTCGGCTATGTCGGCCGCGACGTCGACACGATCATCCGCGACCTCGCCGAGGTGGCGATCAAGCAGGGGCGCGAGGCCGAGATGCGCCGGATGCGCCACCGGGCCTCGGATGCCGCCGAAGAACGTGTGCTCGATGCGCTGCTGCCACCGGCACGCGACATCGGCTTCGAGGCCGACGAGTCGCAACGCATCGAACGCAGCGACCGCAACTCGAGTACCCGGCAGAAGTTCCGCAAGAAGCTGCGCGAGGGCGAACTCGACGACAAGGAGATCGAGATCGACGTGGCGGCGGTCAACCCGCAGGTCGAGATCATGGCCCCACCCGGGATGGAGGACCTCACCTCGCAGATCCAGGGCATGTTCCAGAACATGGGCGGAGGGCGCCGCAAGACGCGCAAGCTGTGCATCCGCGAGGCGATGCAACTGCTGACCGACGAGGAGGCTTCGAAGCTGGTCAACGACGACGAACTGAAGCAGCGTGCGCTGGCCAATGTCGAGCAGAACGGCATCGTGTTCATCGACGAGTTCGACAAGATCGCCACGCGCAGCGAAGGCTCGGGCGTGGACGTGTCGCGGCAGGGCGTGCAGCGCGACCTGCTGCCCCTGGTCGAGGGCACGGCCGTGACGACCAAGTACGGGATGATCCGTACCGACCATATCCTGTTCATCGCCAGCGGTGCGTTCCACCTCACCCGGCCGTCCGACCTGATCCCGGAGATGCAGGGGCGGTTCCCGATCCGCGTCGAGCTCGATTCGCTGACTGTCGGCGACTTCGAACAGATACTGACCGCGACCGACGCCTGCCTCACCCGGCAGTATGCAGCGCTCATCCGCACCGAGGGCGTTTGCCTCGAGTTCCGCCCGGATGGCATCCGCCGGCTGGCCGAGATCGCCTGGCAGGTGAACGAGCGGGTGGAGAACATCGGTGCGCGGCGGCTCTACACGGTGATGGAGAAACTGCTCGAAGAACTCTCCTTCGGCGCGCCCAAGCAGTCCGGCGACACCGTGGTGGTCGATGCAACGTACGTGGACGCGCGCCTGAGAGACCTGGCCGGCAGCGAGGACCTCGCCCGGTACGTGCTCTAGCATGGCCCCGGCACGTCCGGGGCTCGATACCGCGGAGGCCGCGCGCCGCCTCGAGGCGTACGGCCCCAATGCACTCGCAGCGCGCGAGGGTAGCGGCTGGTGGACCTTGCTGTCGGGGGTGGTCCGCGAGCCGATGTTCGCGCTGCTGATCGGCGCCAGCGCGGTCTACTTCCTGCTGGGCGACCTGGAAGAGGCCGTCGTGCTCGCGGCGTCGATCGGCGTCGTCGTGCTGATCACGCTCTACCAGGAGCGCAAGAGCGAGCGGGCGCTCGAGGCCCTGCGCGACCTGTCCAGCCCGCGGGCGCTGGTGGTACGCGATGGGCAGCAGGTGCGCATCGCCGGGCGCGAGGTGGTGCCGGGTGACCTGGTGCTGTTGCGCGAAGGCGATCGCGTGCCCGCGGACGGACGCGTGCTCGAGGCCAGCGACCTGTCGGTCGACGAATCGCTGCTGACCGGCGAGTCGGTGCCGGTGCGCAAGCGCGCGGCCCGCGACGGCGAGTTCGGGCCGTTCGCGCCCGGCGGTGACGACCTGCCATTCGTGTTCTCGGGCGCGCTGGTGTCTGCCGGATACGGCACCTTCGAGGTTACTGCCACCGGCGGCCGCACGCAGCTGGGCCTGATCGGCGGTGCCTTGCAGGGCGTGGTGTCGGCATCGACGCCGCTGCAGCAGGAGACCACGCGCTTCGTGCGACAGTTTGCGCTGCTGGGCGCGGCGCTGTGCGCCATCGTCGTGCTGCTGTCGGCGCTCACCCGCGGCGGCTGGTTGGAAGGCCTGCTGTCCGGGCTCACGCTGGCGATGGCGGTGCTGCCCGAGGAGTTCCCGGTCGTGCTGACGGTCTTCCTGGCGCTGGGTGCCTGGCGCATCTCGCGCTCCGGCGTGCTCACCCGGCACATGCCGGCGATCGAGACACTGGGTGCAGCCACCGTGCTGTGTGTCGACAAGACCGGTACCCTCACGCTGAACCGGATGCAGCTGGCAAGGCTGGTGGACGCCGGGGGGACGGCCGTGGTGGTCGACGAATCCGCCACTTCACTGCCCGAGTCGGTGCACGAGGTGCTCGAGTTCGCGGCGCTCGCCAGCGAACCCGATCCGTTCGATTCGATGGACCGTGCGATCCGCGACGTCGAGGAGCGCACGCTGCGCGGCACTGGCCACCTGCACCGTGACTGGAGCCTCGAGCACGAGTATTCGCTGTCGAGCGAACTGCTTGCGCATACGCACGGCTGGCGAACCGCGGACGACTCGCGGTTCGTGGTCGCGGCGAAGGGTGCGCCGGAAGCGATCGCCGAACTGTGCCGGCTCGATCCGGCCGCGCGCGAAGCGATGCTCGCCGATGTCGGCCGGCTCGGCGCCGAGGGATTACGCGTGCTGGGCGTGGCCGGGGCAACGCATCGGGGCGAGGCATGGCCCGACACGCAGCGCGGGTTCGATTTCCGCTTCCTCGGCCTGGTGGCGATGGTCGATCCACTGCGCCCGACCGTCGGCCGCGCGATCGAGGAGTGCGCCGCCGCCGGCATCCGCGTGGTGATGATCACCGGCGACTACCCGGTCACCGCCTCGGCGATCGCCCGTGCCGCCGGCCTGCCCGGTGCCGACCGGGTGATCACCGGTGCGCAACTGGCCTCGATGTCGGACCTGGAACTCGCCGGGCGGTTGCGATCGGCCACCGTGTTCGCGCGCATGGTGCCCGCCCAGAAGCTGCGCCTGGTGCAGGCGCTGTCCGCCTCCGGCGAGGTGGTGGCGATGACCGGCGACGGGGTCAACGACGCGCCGGCGCTCAAGG
>CAIQON010000164.1 GCA_903873475.1 uncultured bacterium | reverse complement strand
TTCAGCAGCTTGACGGTCTGGCCGACGACGTAGCCGCCGCAGCCGGTGCCGGCCGGCGGACCACCCGCCTCGACGCACATCACGCCGTTGTAGCCCGGGAACACGAAGTCTTCGGTACGCAGCTCCTCGGCGTGGAACTCGACCGACTCGAGCACGTCGATGACGGTCGGCACCAGGCACTTGGTCAGCGTGAACGTCGAATCGTGCTTCGGGTCGCAGCCGATCTGCAGCACGCGCTTGCCGATCTTCGAGAACGCGACCGACAGGTTCGACGAGGTGGTGCTCTTGCCGATGCCACCCTTGCCGTAGACCGCAAACACCTTGGCGGTCCCGAGCTTGATGTTGGGGTCCATCTGGACCTGCACGCTGCCCTCGCCATCGGCGCGAGACGGCGCGGTCTTCGAATTGCGTGTCTTGAGTGCGCTCAGCGGTACGGTGACGGTATCCATCGATTCGTTTCCTCCGGCGGGCCCTGGGGTCCGCGCTCAGTGCGGGTGGTTTGTTTCCGGCCGGGTCAGGCCGTCGCGCCCAGGCCTATGCCTTCGACGCGGTCTTCGAGTTCCTCTCCGGCGCGGCGCAGTGCATCGAGCGTCGCTTCATCCGGCTGCCAGTAGCTGCGCGCATGCGCCTCCAGCAGCCGGTTCGCCACCTTCGCCGAGGCGGTCGGGTTGAGTTGCGCGAGGCGCTCGCGCATCTCGGGGTCGAGCAGGAAGGTCTGGGTGATCTGCTGGTACACCCAGGGCGCGACCTGACCGGTCGTCGCCGACCAGCCCATCGTGTTCTTCACGTGCTCTTCGATCTGCCGCACGCCCTCGTAGCCGTGCTGCAGGAGGCCTTCGTACCATTTCGGGTTGAGCATGCGGGTACGGACCTCGAGCGAAACCTGCTCGGCCAGCGTGCGTACCACGCCATCGCCTCGGGTCTGGTCGCTGATGTAGACCGGAACCGCATGCCCGCCCTGCGCGCGCTGCACCGCCTTGCTGATGCCGCCCAGCGTGTCGAAGTAGGTGTCCTGCGTGGTCACGCCCAGTTCGACCGATTCCAGGTTCTGGTAGGTCAGCGCGACATCGGACAGCACGCTCTTGAGCAGCGCCGCCTGCGGCACCGGCCGGCCGCTGCGGCCGTAGGCGAAGCTCTTGCGCCGGGTGTAGGTCTCGGCGAGCTCGTCTTCGTCTTCCCAGCGGCTGTTGTCGATCAGCAGGTTCACGTTCGAGCCGTAGGCGCCGTCCGCGTTGCTGAACACGCGCAGCGCGGCAGTCTCGAGGTCGCAGCCATTGGCCTGCTGGTAGGCGACGGCATGCTTGCGCACGAAGTTGAGCTCTTCCGGCTCGTCGGCGGCGGCCGCGAGGAACGCGGCTTCGGCCAGCAGGCGGGTCTGCAACGGCAGCAGGTCGCGGAAGATGCCCGAGAGCGTCATCACCACGTCGATCCGCGGCCGCTCGAGTTCGGCGAGCGGGATCAGTTCGGCGCCGGTCAGCCGCCCGTAGCTGTCGAAACGGGGCCGTGCACCCATCAGCGCCAGCGCCTGACCGATCGGCGCTCCTTCGCTCTTCAGGTTGTCGGTACCCCACAGGACCAGTGCGATCGACTCCGGGAACGGGTTGCCGGCTTCGATGTGGCGGGCGAGGATGCGGGCGGCCTGGCGTGCGCCATCGAGCACCGCGAAGGCACTGGGCAGGCGGAACGGGTCGAAACCGTGCACGTTGCGGCCGGTCGGCATGATCCCGGGCGTGCGCAGCACGTCGCCGCCGGGCGCAGGCCGCACGAAACCGCCGTCGAGCGCGTGGACGATGGCCGGCACCTCGGAGTCGCGCGCCAGCAGCTGGTCGTTGTGAGCGAGTTCCCGGTAAAGCTTCTCGACTTCGATGTCGGGCGACACGGTGGCTGCCAGCGCGGCGGCCACGCTGCGGTCGATCAGCAGCCGGTCGGCAGCATCGGCATCCTTGCCCGGCTTGCGCTGGTTCAGGCCTGCCTCGCGCACCATCGCCTCGAGCGCGGCACGTGGCGGATGCGCGCCCTGCGAAGCCTCGGCCATGGCCACCAGCATGTCGACGCGTTCGGCCGCGGCGGGTACCTGGCCGACGACATGCAGTCCATTCGGGATCCAGGTCTGCTCGAGCTCGAGCACCTGCCCGCCGAGACGTGCGATTTCAGAGTCGGCGCTGCCGAGCCACTGCGGTTCGGTGGGAGCGAGGTCGAGCGCAGCGGCCTGCGCCTGGATCAGCGTCGCGAGATCGGCAGCCTGGGTCGAGGCCTCCGGCGGCAGCGCGCGCCACTGCTCGATCGATGCCTTCAGGTCGACCAGGCCACGGTACAGACCGGCATTGGCCACCGGCGGCGTCATGTAGCTCAGCAGCGTAGCCGCGGCACGGCGCTTGGCGATCGTGCCTTCCGACGGGTTGTTCGCGGCGTACAGGTAGAGATCGGGCAGTTCGCCGAGCAGGCGGTCGGGCCAGCAGGCGGCCGACAAGCCGCTGTGCTTGCCCGGCATGAACTCGAGCGCGCCGTGCGTTCCGAAGTGCAGCAGCGCGTGCGCACCGAAGTCTTCGCGCAGGAAACGGTAGAACGCAGAGAAGGCATGCGTGGGCGCAAAGCCCTTCTCGAACAACAGGCGCATCGGGTCGCCTTCGTAGCCGAACGACGGCTGCACGCCGACGAACACGTTTCCGAACCGTTCGCCGAGCACGAAGATCGATGCGCCATCGCTCTGTGCACGGCCCGGGGCGGGGCCCCACTGACGCTCGATCTCTTCCAGGTAGCGCTCGCGCTTCACATGGTCGTCGGCGCTGATGCGTACATGCACGTTGGCATCGGCACCGAAGCGCTGGGCATTACCGTGGATGATCTTCTCGCGAAGCTCGTCGACGCTGGCCGGCAGGTCGACCGTGTAGCCGGCCTCGCGCAGGCCACGCAGCGTGTTGTGCAGCGACTCGAACACGGCGAGGAAGGCCGCCGTGCCGAGGTTGGCTGCGTTCGGCGGGAAGTTGAAGATCACGACGCCGATCTTGCGTTCGCTGCGCGCGGTGCGCCGCAGCGCCACCAGCTTGCCCACGCGCGCGGCGAGCCGTTCAGCGCGCTCGCTGCAGACATGCATGTCACGCGAACGCTCGGCCGTCGAGAAGGTGCAGTGGCGCTCGCAGCCTTCGCAGGGCTGGCCCGACGCGCTGGAGCGCCCGCCGAACACCATCGGGCCAGTGGCTCCGTCGATCTCGGGGATCGCGACCATCATCGTGTTCTCGACCGGCATCAGGCCGCGGTCGGAGACGGCCCACTGCTCGAGGGTCTGGAACTCGACCGGGTGGGCAGCCACGTAGGGAATATCGAGTTGCGCGAGAATGTCCTCGGCGGCGCGCGAGTCGTTGTAGGCCGGCCCGCCGACCAGGGAGAAACCGGTGAGCGAGACCAGCGCGTCGATCGTCGGCCGGCCGTCCTTCATGTAGAAGGCCTCGATCGCCGGACGGGCATCCAGGCCGCTGGCGAAGGCCGGTACGACCCTCAGGCCACGCGCCTCGAGTGCCGCGATCACGCCATCGTAGTGGCCGGCGTTGCCGGCAAGCACGTAGGAACGCATGACGAGCACGCCGACGGTACCGGCCGATCCGCCAGCCTTCGGCAGCCCGGCGGCGGAGTCGGAGATGCGTCCCTTCATCCGCGGATGGTAGACACCGGTTTCCGGGTACTCGCACGGGGCGATCGGCTTCACCCGGCCGCGCAGGATGCTGCGCGGACCTTCGGCGTAGCGGTCGACCAGGTAGCGGACCATGTTCACGACGTTGTCTTCGGAACCGGCGAGCCAGTACTGAAGCGTCAGGAAGTACGCGCGCACGTCCTGGGCCGTGCCCGGGATGAAACGGAGGATCTTCGGCAGCCGGCGCAGCATCTTCATCTGCTGCGCGCCGCGGCCGCCGGCATTGGCACGGTTGGCCTCGCCATCCTTGCCCTTGGCCGCGCTCGATCCGCGCAGCTTTTTCAGCATCGCCATCGCGCCGCTTGCGGGCTGGCTCATGTCGAAGCGGCCGACGCGGGTGAGCTTCATCACCTCGCCGGCGGACATGCAGACCACCATCGCGTCGCACGCACCCCGGCGGGCGGTGAGGGCCGGCAGCACGGCCTGGATATGGTCTTCCAGGAACATCATGGTGACGACGACGATGTCGCCCTGCGCGATGTCGGCATTGCAGCGCTCGAGCGCCTGCGGGTCGTCGCCCCATTCGGACGCTGCATGCAGCGACAGTGCCAGCCCCGGCAGTTCACGGCGCAGGATGTGCTGGGCGCGTTCGGTGACGCTGGCGAGGTGGCTGTCGAGCGTGACGATCACGACACGGACCGGCACGGCTGCACTGGTGCGTTGCTCGGCTGCAGGACGCGCGCTGGCGCGGCCGTCGGCGATCAACGAGGTGCGCAAAGCGCGCCCCTCAGCGACCAAAGTGGGCTTTAGCTTCATAGAGGGTCTCGACCGTGATCTGGGCCAGCCCGCGCTCGCGCGCGAAGCGTTCGGTGTTCCGCCGTGCCTTGCCGCGCACGAAGAACGGGATCTTCTTCAATTCGAGTTCGCCGGCGCCGGTCCAGACCGGCTCGGCTTCCGCGACAGCCACTGCAACGTCCTGCGCGGTGTGGTCTTCGGCATCGGCTTGCACGGCCGCTGCCACGGCCGGCGCAGCGGGCTCCACGGCGGGCTGAACGGCGCTGGCCGCTGCAACCGTGCCAGCGCCCGCCGGACGCGCGACGGCCGGCAGGTGCGACGGTTTCGCGCCGTCGTTGAACTCGAAATCGTCGCGGAACATCTGCAGCAGGTGCTCCTCGAGCCCCATCACCAGCGGATGGACCCAGCTGTCGAACAGCACGTTCGCGCCTTCGAAGCCGAACACCGGGCTGTAGCGCGCCGGTACGTCCTGCACATGGATCGGCACCGAGATGACCGAGCAGGCGATGCCCAGGCGCTTGGCGATGTGGCGCTCCATCTGCGTCCCGAGCACCAGCTCGGGCGCGCACTCTGCGATGGCCTTCTCGACTTCCAGGTAGTCGTCGGTAATCAGCGCCTCGACGCCGTAGAGCTTCGCAGCCTCGCGTACCTCGCGCGCGAACTCGCGGCAGAAGGTGCCGAGGCCGACCACGGTGAAGCCCATCTCTTCGGAGGCGATGCGCGCTGCGGCGACGACATGGGTCGCATCGCCGAACACGAACACGCGCTTGCCGGTCAGGTAGGTCGAATCGACCGAGCGCGCGTACCAGGCCAGGCGCGACTGCGAGCCGGACAACGAAGCCACCCCGGGATGTTCGCGCGACAGCACCGGATCGGCGCTGACCCCGGCGAGCGCAGCCACCTCGGCGACGAAGGCGCGGGTGCCGTTGACGCCCATCGGCGTGGCCTTCGAATACGGCATGCCGAACGTGCGCTGCAGCCACGACGACAGCGTGCGCGACACTTCCGGGTACAGGCAGACGTTGAAGTCGGCCTCGGGCAGGCGCTTCAGGTCGTCCGGCGACGCGCCCAGCGGTGCGACCACGTTGACATCGATGCCCAGTTCGCCGAGCAGCCGGGTGATCTCGACCACGTCGTCGCGGCAGCGGAAGCCGAGGACCGTCGGCCCGAGCAGGTTCGCCTTCGGGCGCGCGCCGTCGGCGCGCGCCGCGCGCACGGTGCCGGGCGCGGGGATGCGGTCGGCGAGCAGCGTGCGGGCAAGCTGGTAGAAGGTTTCGGCGGCGCCCCAGTGCTCCTTCTTCGAGTACGCGGGCAGTTCCAGCGGCACCACCGGCACCGGCAGGCCGAGGGTCTGGCCGAGGTGGCCGGCCTGGTCCTGCAGCAGTTCGGCCGTGCACGATTCGCCGACCAGCATGGCCTTGGGCTGGTAGCGCTCGTAGGCTTCGGCCACCGCGGACTTCACCATGTCGGCAGTGCTGCCGCCGAGGTCGCGTGCCTGGAACGTGGTGTAGCTGACCGGTGGACGCTTGTCCTGGCGCTCGATCATCGTGAACAGCAGGTCGGCGTAGGTGTCGCCCTGCGGCGCATGCAGCACGTAGTGCACGTCGCGCATCGAGGTCGCGACGCGCATCGCGCCGACATGCGGGGGGCCTTCATAGGTCCAGAGGGTCAGTTGCATCGTCGGCTCAGACAGACAGTCGGCTGCGCCGCTCGAGCGGGCGCACGAACACTTCGGCAAGGTCCGCGGCCTGGTCGTAGCCGTGGATCGGGGTGAACACCAGTTCGATCGACCACTTCGTGCTCAGGCCTTCCGCCTCGAGCGGATTGGCGAGGCCGAGGCCGCACACGGTGATGTCGGGACGCGCGGCGCGCACCCGGTCGAGCTGCCGGTCGAGATGCTGGCCTTCGGACAGCACGACATCCTCCGGCAGCAGATCGAGCTCGGCGGCGACCATCTGGCGATCGAGGTAGGGCGTGCCGACTTCGATCAGCTTCATGCCCATCTCGCGCGCGAGGAAGCGCGCGATCGGCACCTCGAGCTGGGAGTCGGGCATCAGGAACACCGACTTGCCGGCAAGGCGCGGACGGTAGCGGTCGAGCGCACGGTTGGAACGTTCGATCAGCGGCCCGGTGACTTCATCGAAGCGCTCCTTCGACACATTCCAGGCCTGCGCAGCAGCGCCCAGCCATGCGGTGGTGCCCTCGGCGCCCAGTGGGTAGGGTGCCTGGATCAGTTCGGCGCCACGCGCGATCAGCGCGCGCACGGTGTCGCCATTGAACGGCTGCGCCAGCAGCAGCCGGGTGCCGGCGCCGACCGACGGCAGGTCCGCGGCGCGGCGCGCCGGGAAGAACGCCACCGGGCCGATGCCCAGCGCATCGAACACGCGGCGGAACTGGTCCTCGACGACGTCGGCGACGCAGCCGACGACCATCAGCTGCGCGGTATCGTCCTTCGGCAGCACCGGGACCATCGAGCGCAGCGCGGCATCTTCGCCCTGGGTGAACGTGGTCTCGATGCCGGAACCGGAGTAGTTCAGCACGCGGACCTTCGGGAACAGCTGCGCATTCAGCCGCTCGGCCGCCTTGGCGAGGTCGAGCTTGATCACCTCGGACGGGCAGGAACCGACCAGGAAAAGCGTGCCGATGTCGGGGCGGCGCGCCATCAGCTCGACGCAGATGCGATCGAGTTCATCGTTCGCGTCAGCCAGCCCGGCGAGGTCGCGGTCGCTGAGGATCGCGGTGCCGAAGCGCGGCTCAGCGAAGATCATCACGCCGGCGGCGGACTGGATCAGGTGCGCGCAGGTGCGCGACCCGACCACGAGGAAGAACGCGTCCTGCATCTTCCGGTGCAGCCAGACGATACCGGTCAGCCCGCAGAAGACTTCGCGCTGCCCGCGCTCGCGCAGCACCGGGATCGTGCGGCGGGCCGGGGCGTCAGGCGAACAGCCGGACTGCGCCGGCGGCAATGCGCTCAGGTCGGTCACTTGGCGAGACTCCCGGCGGCGCCCATCGGAGCATGCGTGAGCGTACGCTCACATTCATTTGCTGCCTGCAATCGCGCGGCGCGCAGCTTGAGCACGAACTGGGCAGCGTTGATCAGGTAGGTCGCATAGGCAGCCAGGGCGAGCAGCATCAGGTCGCGCGGTCCGAGGCTCCCGGCCGCCAGCGCCAGCAGGTAGGCGGTATGCAGGGCCAGCACCGCCATGCTGAACAGGTCTTCCCAGAAGAACGGACGGGCGAACAGGTACACGCCGAACACGTCCTTTTCCCAGATCGCACCGGTGACCATGATCGCGTAGAGGGTGAGCGTCTTCACGATGATCGACGCCACCGCGATGTCGTAACCCTCGCCCGAGGCGAGGTAGCGCAGCACCAGCCCGAGGCTGACCAGGAACACGACGAACTGGACCGGCGCAAGGATTCCCTGGACCAGCGTCCATGGCGACGCGTCGCGGCGGAGGCGCTCCTCGGCCGTATACAGCCCGACAGGTGTGCGGACGCGGTCGTTCATTTGACGAACCGGCTCCCGTCCCTGACTTCCTGCACCTGGTTGCTCCGCATCTGGATACCCGATCTTCCTGCGCTGTTTGGAGGCAATCTAGACGCGTCGGAACGAGATGTCAACTTTAAGTTACGTCTAAAGTTCTTGACAAGTGTAAAGCCGATTTGTTCTCATTTGACCTCTCGCGCCACTGGCGTATCGTGTTCGTACCGGATTCGCTGTCTGTCCGGCCCGATCGTCGGGAAAACACCCGTTCGCTCGACAAAATAATCAGCTCGAACAGGTAGCGTCCATTGAACTGGACACTTCCAGTATCGAAGCTGAAGGTTCGTCGGAAGTGGGATTCCCATGGTGGGAATGGTCAATACCGTTGCGCAGGCTTCATCGGCCTGCGCGGGTGCGAGAAGCGGAGGGATCGATGACAGGCTCTCAAAGTGACGATAACGATCTGGGCTACGACAGCGAGCGATTGCGGGGGCAGGCACACGCCGGGGACGCGCTCGACGTGCTGTCCCGGCATGGGTCGCAATCCCGCGATGACACCGAACGGCGCATCGCCGGCCTGGTGCGCACGATCGAAGGGGAAATCATTCCCCGCCTGATGCTCGCCCACGCTGCCCGGGGCCAGGAGGTCGTCTCCGCGGCCGGGGCACCGTCGCGCCGGGTCGAACCCGAGCATGTCGATACGATGCTCCGCGCGGTGATGGCCGAGGACACCGCAGCCGCGCTGTTGCTGGTGCGGGCGCTGGTGTCGTCCGGCGTGTCGCTGGAGACGATCTACCTCGACCTGCTCAGCGCGGCAGCGCGCAGGGCCGGCGAACTGTGGGAAGCAGACCTCTGTTCGTTCACCGACGTGACGATCGGCCTCTGGCGGCTGCAGGAAGTCATGCATGAAGTGGGCATGGCCAATGCCATCCCGCCGCGCACGGCGGAACCGCCGCACCGGGTGCTGTTGCGCCAGACGCCGGGCGAACAGCACAGCTTCGGATTGAATATGGTGGCAGAATTCTTCCGGCGCGCCGGCTGGCAGGTCCACGATGACTCCACAGAGGCGGGCACCGACCCTGTGGCCAATGTGCGTGGCCGCTGGTTCGATGTCGTAGGGCTTTCGTTGTCGGGAGAACGTCATCTCGACGTGCTCGCGACCACCATCCATGCGATCCGCAAGGCATCGCGCAACCGGGGCGTCGGCATCATGGTCGGCGGTCCACTGTTCATCGAGCACCCCGACTGGGTTGCACGCGTGGGCGCCGACACCACTGCCAATGACGGACGTCAGGCAGTGCTGCAGGCGCACAGCATGATCGAGTTGCTTGCCCGCTGCGGATAGCGCAGCAGGGCGGCAGTTCCAGGGAGACTTGAACTTGGCAGTAGAGGCAGCACGGCAGTTCCGGTCCCCGAAACGTTCCCTGGGCGAGCTCGACGCCGAGGCGGCGGCGACGCTCATCGCGGTCGCGACCGACGTCGCCCTGGTGATCGACGCCGCTGGCGTCATCCGCGACCTGGCCGTGGGCAGCGATGAGCTGGCGGTCGAAGGCTATGCCGACTGGATCGGCCAGCCCTGGGTCGACACGGTCACCGTCGAGAGCCGGCGCAAGGTCGAGGAGATGCTGCGCGATGCCGGCAACAAGTCGCCCGCGCGGTGGCGCCAGGTAAACCATCCGTCGAGCCGCGGCGATGACATGCCGATGCTCTACTCGGCGGTGCAGGTCGGGACGAAGGGCCGGGTCGTGGCGATCGGGCGCAACCTGCGCTCGATCGCCACGTTGCAGCAGAAGCTGCTCGACGTCCAGCAGTCGATGGAACGTGATTACCTGCGGCTGCGCCATGCCGAGACCCGCTACCGGTTGCTGTTCCAGATGGCCGCCGAGGCAGTGCTGATCGTCGACGCCGGGACGCAGCGCGTGGTCGAAGCGAATCCGGCGGCCGCGCAACTGCTCGAGGAAACTGCGCGCCGGCTGGTGGGGCGGCCGTTCCCCGAAGGCTTCGACGCGCCCAGCACGCAGGCGCTGCAGTCCCTGCTGGCAGCGGTGCGCGCGGCAGGCAGCGCCGACGAGGTGCGCGTGCGACTGCTGGAAGGCCGGCGCGAGTTCATGGTCAGCACGTCGATGTTCCGCCAGGACAACGCGTCGCTGTTCCTGGTACGTCTGTCCCCCATCACCACCGAAGCGGGAGCTGGTCCGATGCCGCGCGCACAAACCCGGCTGTCCGATATCGTCGAGAGCCTTCCCGACGGTTTCGTGGTCACTGACGTTGAAGGACGCATCGTCACCGCCAATCGCTCGTTCCTCGACGTGGTGCAACTCGCCACCGAAGAGCAGGCCCGCGGTGAATCGGTCGAGCGCTGGCTGGGCCGGCCAGGGGTCGACCTGAACGTGCTGCTCGCCAACCTGAAGCAGCACGGATCGGTGCGCATGTTCGCGACCACCCTGCGCGGCGAATACGGCGCGAACACCGAAGTCGAGATCTCCGCCGTGTCGGCGCCGAACACGGAACCGCCTTGTCTCGGGTTCACGGTTCGCAACATCATGCGCCGTCCGGTCGCAGAGAACCGGAGCAGCCACGCACTGCCGCGCTCGGTCGAACAACTCACCGAGCTGGTCGGTCGAGTGTCGCTGAAGGAACTGGTCCGCGAGACCACGGACGTGATCGAACGCCTGTGCATAGAGGCTGCGCTCGAGCTCACCGGCGACAACCGCGCGTCGGCCGCAGAGATGCTCGGACTGAGCCGGCAGAGCCTGTACGTGAAGCTCCGCCGCTACGGAATGGGCGATCTGGCACCCGAAGCCTGATTTATCTGCATGGCGGGATTCCGGCACTTTTCGCCGGCGCATGTCAGGTTTACAGTACTACTGTAAATTCAAGTTGACTACTTCGGCCGGTCCCATTACTGTGGGAACGATGAATGCCCCAGCGCCGAAAGCGGTCCTCGAACTGCTGAAACCGATCACCTGGTTCCCGCCGATGTGGGCGTTCGGCTGCGGTGCGGTTTCCTCTGGCATGCCCGCCTCAGGCCGCTGGCCGACGGTCGTCGCCGGCATACTGCTGGCCGGGCCACTGGTCTGCGCCACCAGCCAGGCGGTGAACGACTGGTTCGACCGGCATGTCGATGCCATCAACGAACCGAACCGGCCGATCCCGTCGGGCCGCATCCCCGGCCAGTGGGGCCTGTACATCGCGATCCTGTGGACACTGCTGTCGCTGCTGCTCGCATGGTGGCTGGGCCCGCTGGTGCTGGCCGCCGCGTCGGTCGGGCTGGTCCTCGCGTGGATGTACAGTGCGCCGCCGTTCCGGCTGAAACAGAACGGCTGGTGGGGCAACAGTGCCGTGGCGGTGAGCTACGAGGGCCTGCCCTGGATCACCGGCGCCGCCGTGATGCTCGCCGGTGCGACGCCCGATTACCGCATCTTCGTGCTCGCCGCGCTGTACAGCTTCGGCGCGCACGGGATCATGACCCTGAACGACTTCAAGTCGGTCGAGGGCGACCGCCAGATGAAGCTCGGCTCGCTGCCGGTGCGGCTCGGCCCGGAGCGTGCGGCGCGCCTCGCCTGCGTGGTGATGGCCCTGCCGCAGTTCGTGGTCGTTGCGCTGCTGTTCTCGGGCTGGGGCGAGCTGTACCACGCCGTGATCGTGTCGGTCTTCCTGGCGGTGCAACTGGCGCTGATGGCCCGCCTGCTGAAGGATCCCCGCAAGCTGGCACCCTGGTACAACGCGACCGGGGTCAGCCTCTACGTGCTGGGCATGCTGGCCAGCGCGTTTGCGCTGCGCCACGGGCTGCAGGGTCTCGCATGAACACCCTTGCAGGCGGCGGACTCGGCTGGCTGGGCATCGTCCGCCTCGGGCTGGTACAGACCGCACTCGGTGCGATCGTCGTGCTCACCACCTCGACCATGAACCGGGTGATGGTGGTCGAACTCGCACTGCCGGCGATGCTGCCCGGGGCGCTGGTCGCGATGCACTATGCGGTGCAGCTGCTGCGTCCGCGCCTGGGCTATGGCTCCGACGTAGGCGGCCAGCGCACGCCGTGGATCATCGGCGGCATGGCCCTGCTCGCGCTGGGCGGCATCAGCGCATCGATGGCCACCGCACTGATGGCCACGCATCTGGGCATGGGTGTCGCGCTCGCGGTGGTGTCCTTCCTGATGATCGGCGTCGGCGTCGGCGCGGCCGGCACCTCGCTGCTGACGCTGCTGGCCAAGCAGGTGGCGCCGGAACGGCGCGGTGCCGCGGCCACCATCGTCTGGATGATGATGATCGTCGGCTTCATCATCACCGCCGCCACCGTCGGCCACTTCCTCGACCCGTTCACGCCCATGCGCCTGGTGGCGATCACCAGCTGCGTGGCGGCGATCGCCTTCCTGCTCACGCTCGTCGCGGTGCGCGGCATAGAGTCCCGCCCCGGCGCGGTCGCAGCGGGCAGCGCGACGCCGGCGCCGGGCAACGTGCAGACGCCGCAGGCTTTCCGGGCAGCGCTGGCCGACGTATGGGCCGACACCCGGGCGCGCCGATTCACGGTGTTCGTGTTCATCTCGATGCTCGCCTTCAGCGCGCAGGACCTGATCCTCGAGCCGTTCGCGGGCATGGTGTTCGGCTACACGGTGGGCGAGTCGACGAAGCTCGCGGGCGTACAGAACGGCGGCGTGCTGCTCGGCATGATGCTGGTCGCGGTCGCCACCACGCTGGGCAAGCGCGGTCGCCGCTTCGGTTCGCTCGCGGCATGGACGATCGGTGGCTGCATCAGCTCGGCCGTCGCGCTCGCGCTGCTGGTAGTCGCAGGCCATGTCGGCGGCGAGTGGCCTCTGAAGCCCACGGTGTTCTTCCTCGGCGCCAGCAACGGCGCCTTCGCGGTGGCCGCGATCGGCTCGATGATGGCGCTGGCTGGCGAGGGTCCGCCGTCGCGCGAAGGTATCCGCATGGGACTGTGGGGCGCCTCGCAGGCGATCGCGTTCGGGGCAGGCGGCTTCGTCGGGGCCATGCTCTGCGACCTGATCCGCGCCGCGTCCGGATCGGTGGTCACCGGCTACACGACGGTGTTCGCGATCGAGGCCGTGCTGTTCATCGTGGCCGCCGTGCTTGCGGCACGCATCGGCATGACGGCCAGCGCCGCTTCGACTGCAGTACCTGCGCAGCAGGCCCAGGGGTTCGAGGGCGGACTTGCGCACGCATTGAAACCCGGACTGAACGGTCGATGAACCGTGCGTCCGCCAGCTGTTTTCTCAACGATCGACTGACGATCCCGAGGGGAGTTTCAAGATGATTGGCTCGCACGAGACGACGTCCAGGGCAGCACGCACGGCAGCGGCGTCTGCCTGGGCAGTGGCACCGCAGCATGCGGAATACGATGCGGTCGTGGTCGGTGGCGGGCCGTCGGGCGCCACCGCGGCGGCCGACCTCGCGCGCAAGGGCCGTTCGGTACTGCTGATCGACCGCGCCGGTCGCATCAAGCCGTGCGGCGGCGCGATCCCCCCGGCGCTGATCCGCGAATTCGAGATTCCGGACGCATTGCTGGTCGCCCACGTCACCTCGGCACGCATGGTGTCGCCGAGCAACCAGGAAGTCGACATGCCGATCGAGGATGGTTTCGTCGGCATGGTCGACCGGGACGTCTTCGATGAATGGCTGCGCGAGCGCGCCCGCGCCTGCGGTGCAGAGCGCGTGACCGGCACGTTCGACCGCATCGAGCGTGGCGCCGACGGCGTCGCAGTCGTGCACTTCCGCACCAAGGGCGATGACAGCGACGCGCCGACCCATGCAGTACGCGCACGCGCAGTGATCGGTGCCGACGGCGCACAGTCGGTGGTCGCGCGCACCGCCCTGCCAGACGTGGCGCCTGCGCCGTACGTCTATGCGTACCACGAGATCGTCCGCTCGCCGGTCGGGGCAGATGCGGTGCGCGCGCCGAAGTTCGATCCCGCGCGCTGCGACGTCTATTACCAGGGCAAGCTGTCCCCGGACTTCTACGGCTGGGTCTTCCCGCACGGCGAAACCACCAGCATCGGCACCGGCACCGCCCTGCGCGGCTTCTCGCTGCGCAATGCGACCAGCGCGCTGCGCGATGCGGCCGGGCTCGGTGGCGCGATCGTCGTACGCCGCGAAGGCGCACCGATCCCGATGAAACCGATGAAACGCTGGGATAACCGGCGCGACGTGGTGCTCGCGGGCGATGCTGCCGGCGTGGTCGCCCCCGCGTCCGGCGAAGGGATCTACTACGCGATGGTCGGCGGCCGCTTCGCCGCCGATGCCGTGCAGGCCTTCCTCGAGACCGGCCGCGCATCCGAACTGGCTGGTGCACGCAAGCGCTTCATGAAGGCCCACGGCAAGGTGTTCTGGGTGCTCGGCATCATGCAGAAGTTCTGGTACAGCTCCGACCGCCGGCGCGAGCGCTTCGTGTCGATCTGCCGCGACAAGGACGTGCAGAAGCTGACCTGGGAGTCGTACATGAACAAGAAGCTCACGCGCAAGAAGCCGATGGCGCACGTGCGCATCTTCTTCAAGGACCTGGCGCACCTGCTGGGGCTGGTGCGCGCCTGAGCACCGGCATCGACTGGCTCGACCGCTGGATCACCAGCGGCAGTGCCATCGACTGGATCCTCGGGGCGATGGTGCTCGAGGTTGCAGTACTCCTCGCGTGGCGCGCCTTTACCGGCCGCGGGCTGCCCGTTGCCCAGGTGTTCACCGCGGTCGGCGCCGGCGCCGGGTTGTTCCTGGCGCTTCGCTTCGCGCTGACCGACCCGGCGCAGACCGGGCCGATCGCACTGTTCCTGATGGTCGCGCTGGTCGCCCACCTGTTCGACCTGCGCGCACGCTGGAGCAGCCGGCCGTGAACGGGGTCGCTGCCACCCGGTAGCCACTGGCCGGGCGCGACGCGTCAATCGAAGCCGTAGCTGAACATCATCTTCAGGGCCAGCCCGGTCAGCAGGACGGCGAATATCCGGCGCAACACCGCCACCGGCAGCCGGTGCATGAGACGCGCGCCGATCGGCGCGAAGACCATGCTTGCCGCCACCAGCGCCGCCAGCGCGGGCAGGTAGACGAACCCCAGCGAACCCGCGGGCAAGCCCTGCACCGACCATCCGCTGATGACGTAGCCGATCGTCCCGAACACCGCGACTGGCCAGCCGATCGCGGCGCCAGTGCCGATCGCGGCGCGGACAGCCACGCCGCAATAGACCATGAAGGGCACGGTCAGGAAGGCACCCCCCGCCGACATCAGTCCGCAGACGATGCCGATGCCGAACATCCAGAGCGTGAGCCAGCCGGTACCCGGCAGGGTACGCGCAGCCTGTGGCCTGGAACTGCGCAGCAACTGGGCGGCACCGACGACGGCGATCACGCCATACGCAATGGCCAGCGTACGCTGGCTGAACCAGCCGCTTGCCGCACTGGCAGCGAACGAACCGAGCAGGATGCCGGGCACCATGCGCCTGGCCACAGACCAGTCGACCGAGCCCAGCCGGTGATGCTCGCGCACGCTGGCAAATGAAGTGAAAACCATCGAGGCCATCCCGGTGCCCAGGGCGAGGTGCACGATGTAGCCGGGCGCCAGCGACTGCGCCGAGAACAGCGCCGACAGGATCGGCACCAGCGTCATGCCGCCCCCCAGGCCGAGCAGTCCGGCGAGCAGCCCGACCAGCGCACCGGAGAGCAGGTAGGCGGCGATCCAGATCATCGTCGACGGCCGGTGGCAGGGGCGGACGTGGCGTGTGCAGCGGCGGGGCGGTCGGCGGCGGCGCGCAGCAGCCGGTCGTGCACTGCGCTCCACTGAACGTCGAGCGGGGGCTGTTCGACCACGATCACGTCGGTACCGGGTGCATCGAGTGTGCGCAGCACGGCGTAGAGATCGTGCGCATAGGCCACCGCGTCGGCTGGCGCACGGTGCCAGCGGGGGGCGCCGGACGCGGCATCGAACAACGGCTCACCCGCGGTGCGCGCCAGCACCGCGACCGACTTGCCGTCGCCATGCAGGAAGCGTGCGACCTCGGCGACCAGGTCGGGTTCCACCAGCATCACCTGCGCCCGCGGCGCGTAGTGCGAGGCGAGCGTACCCGACGCACGCGGCGACCCTGCATCGGGTGCGGCCGGCGGCCCGCCCAGCGCATGGGCCAGCGCATCGATGCCGATCGCGCCCGGCCGCAGCAGCACCGCACGCCCGCCGGATACATCGACGATCGTCGATTCGATGCCGACGTCGCTGTCGCCACCGTCGATCACCGTGCGCAATGCATCGCCGAACTCATCGACCACATGCGCCGCCCGGGTTGCGCTCAGCCGACCGAAGCGATTGGCCGAAGGCGCAGCGATGGCGCCGCTGCCCACCCGCGCGAACGCCTGCAGCAGCGCGAGCGCGACCGGATGCGAAGGCACGCGCAGGCCGATGGTGTCCTGGCCGCCGGTCACGACCGTGTTCACATGCGGTGCACGGCGCAGGATCAGCGTCAGCGGACCGGGCCAGAAGCATTCGGCGAGACGCCTCGCGAGGGGCGGCATCTCCGCGGCCCAGGCCGCTGCCGCGTCGACCGAGGCCAGATGCACGATCAGCGGATGATCCGCCGGCCGCTGCTTGAGCGCGAACACGCGGCCGACGGCCCTCGGGTCGGCCGCGTCAGCACCCAGGCCGTAGACCGTCTCGGTGGGGAAGGCGACCACCTCGCCCGCGGCCAGCGCAAGGGCGGCCTGTTCGAGTGCCTCGGGCGTGGCAGGGACGATCATCTAGCCTGCGAGCAGGCGCAGCGCCTCGCGATACTTCTCGGCCGTCTTCGCCAGGATGTCGGGCGGCAGCTTCGGCGCGGGCGGGCGCTTGTCCCAGTGGACGCTCTCGAGCCAGTCGCGCACGAACTGCTTGTCGAACGCGGGCGGGCTGATGCCGGTACGGTACTCGGCCACCGGCCAGAAACGCGACGAGTCAGGCGTCAGGGCCTCGTCGATCAGCCACAGGCCGCCGTCGGCATCGGTACCGAACTCGAACTTGGTGTCGGCGATGATGATGCCGCGCGCCAGCGCATGCGCTGCGGCCTCGCGGTACAGCGCCAGCGAGACTTCACGCACCTTCGCCGCCATCGACGCGCCGATCGTGCGCTCGACCTCGTCGAAGGTGATGTTCTCGTCGTGCTCGCCCTTGGGCGCCTTGCTGGCGGGGGTGAAGATCGGCTCGGGCAGCTTCTCGGCCTGGGCCAGCCCGGCCGGCAGCGTCACGCCGCAGATCGAACCTGTCGCCTGGTAGTCCTTCCAGCCAGACCCCGCGACATAGCCGCGAACCACCGCTTCGACCAGCAGCGGCGTGAGCCGGCGCACCACCATCGCACGGCCGGCGACCTGGTCACGCTCGGACGGCGCGACGACCGACAGCGGATCGTCGGGGAGCAGATGATTGCGGATCACCGGGGCGAGCCGATGGAACCAGAACGTCGACAACTCGGTGAGCACCTGCCCCTTGTCCGGGATCGGGTCGGGCAGGATCACGTCGAACGCGGACAGGCGATCGGTCTGTACCACCAGCAGCCGGTTCGCGTCGATCGCATAGAGATCGCGTACCTTGCCCCGATGCAGGAATTCGAGGCTCTTCAGCGAGGATTCGGCCAGCGGTTTGCTCATCGGTGTCAGGCCTTCAGGCTGGGGGTCCGGGGGTGTGGTGTGCCCGTCCGGTGGCCGGGCGGTCAGGCAGTCAGGCCAGGGCGTCCGACGGGATGGATTGCGCCGGCTGCGCCAGCGGCTTGAGCCGTTCGCGGATGCGCAGTGCCTGTGCGAGCGCCTCGTCGAGTGAATCGGCGAGTGAATCGACGAGTGAATCGGCGAGCACGGTGTAGTGTCCCATCTTCCGACCGGCGCGTGCTTCCCGCTTGCCATACAGGTGCAGCTTCGCGCGCGGATGCGCGAGCACCGCAGACCAGTCGGGCTCGCCGCCGGCATGCAGCCAGGCCTCGCCGAGGATGTTCACCATCACCACCGGCGAATGCAGCGAGGTGTCGCCGAGCGGCACGCCGGCCAGCACGCGTACCTGCTGTTCGAACTGCGAAGTGACGCAGGCATCGATCGTGTAGTGGCCGCTGTTGTGCGGGCGCGGTGCGATCTCGTTCACCAGCAGCCGGCGATCGTCGAGCACGAAGAACTCGACGCAGAGCACGCCCCGGTAGTCGAGCTTCGCGGCGAGCGCGACCGCGTTCTCGCGCGCCTGGGCGGCAAGCGCGTCGGGTACGCGCGCCGGCACGATGCTCACGTCGAGGATGCCGTGCTGGTGGTAGTTTTCCGCCACCGGAAAGGTGCGCACCTCGCCATCGAAGCCCCGGGCGACGACCACCGACAGCTCGCGCGCGAGTGGCAGCCAGCGCTCCAGCACGCAGGCTTCGCCGCCAAGCGCCGTCCACGCGGCACGTGCCTCGTCGAGGCTGCGCACCCGCGCCTGGCCCTTGCCATCGTAGCCGAAGCGGCTGACCTTCAGCACGCCCGGCACCAGGGCGGCAGCCTCGCTGCCGTCGAGGTCGGCAAGGGAGCGCACGACCCGGAACGGCGCGACCGGGAAGCCGTTGTCGCGCAGGAACGACTTCTCGGCGATCCGGTCCTGCGTGACCGCGACGCTGTCGGCGGCGGGGCTCACCACGCAGTGCCGTGCCAGAAAGCGCAGGCTGTCGGCCGGCACGTTCTCGAATTCGGTCGTCGCACCCGCGCAGGTGGCCGCCAGTTCGCGCAACGGTGCATCGTCGAGGTAATCGCCCTGCAGGTGGCGATCGGCGACGCTACCCGCCGGGCTGTCCGCGCCCGGATCGAGCACGGTCACCCGGTAGCCCATCGACTGCGCCGCCATCGCGAACATGCGGCCGAGCTGGCCGCCACCGAGCAGGCCGAGCGACGCGCCCGGAGCGATCATGGCTTCGCCGGCGGCAGCGTCATCGCCTCGACCTTGCGCCTGAGCGCATCGCGGTAGGCGTCGAGCTTCGTGCACAGGGCCGTGTCACTTCCGGCCAGCAGGGATACCGCGAACAGCCCCGCGTTCACCGCGCCGGCTTCGCCGATCGCGAAGGTCGCCACCGGAATGCCACGCGGCATCTGGACGATCGACAGCAGCGAATCCTGGCCCTGCAGGTGGCGCGACGGCACCGGTACGCCGAGCACCGGCACCGTGGTCTTCGCCGCCAGCATGCCGGGCAGGTGCGCCGCACCGCCGGCCCCGGCGATGATGCAAGCCAGGCCGCGCGCGCGCGCAGTCGCCGCATAGTCGAACATCGCGTCGGGCGTTCGGTGCGCGGACACGACCTTCGCCTCGTGCGGCACGCCGAACTCGGCCAGCACCGCCACTGCATGCTGCATCACGTCCCAGTCGCTGTCGCTGCCCATCACGACGCCAACCAGCGGAGAAACCTTCATCCCGGGGTCTTTCGGCAAAACCCGGATTCTAGTCCCGCAGAGGGCCGAAGTGGCCTGCAAACTGCATGGTGGTGCACCCTGCGGATGCCGGAGGTGGCGCAAGCCGACGCGATGGGTTGGCTATACTCGACATACGGTCCTGACGATCCCGCGCCCAGCGGGGCGCGCGGCCGGGACCGGAGGAGAAGCCGTTGTCGACGATCGTCGAGCAGTTGAGCAGCTACGCAGCCACGCTGCGCTATGAAGACCTTCCTCCAGAGGTGGTCGAACAGGCGAAACGGCTGATCGTGGACACGATCGGCTGCGCCCTCGGGGGCTTCCACAGCGAGCCAGCCTCGATCGCGCGCGACATCGCGGGCACCGTCACCAGCAGCGAGCCCGCGACCATCATGGTCAGCGGGCGGCAGACCAGCCCCGACCTCGCGACCTTCGCCAACGGCGTGGCCATCCGCTATCTCGACTTCAACGACGGCTACACGAGTACCGGCGAGTCCGGGCATCCGAGCGACAGCATCGCCGCGGTGCTGAGCATCGGCGAGCGGTTCCGCCGCAGCGGCCGCGATGCGATCACCGCGACAGTGCTCGCCTACGAGGTGTTCTGCCGCGTCTGCGACGTACAGGACCTGAAGCCGCTCGGCTTCGACCACACGACCGTCGGTGGGCTCGCCAGCGCGGCGGCGGCCGCACGCCTGTCGGGCTTCGACGCGCCGCGCATCGCCCAGGCGCTGAACCTGCACGTCGCGCCGAACGTCGCGCTCTACCAGACACGCATCGGCAACGTCTCGATGTGGAAGGGCTGCGCGTATGCAAACGCGAGCCGCAACGCCGTGTTCGCGACGATGCTCGCCGCACGCGGCATGACGGGACCCTCGCCGGTCTACGAAGGCGTCGGCGGCTACTTCAAGGCAGTGACGCGCAAGCCGTTCGAACTGCCGGTGATGGGCGGCAGGGACGGACAGCACGAACACCCGTTCAAGATCATGGAATGCAGCATCAAGCACTTCCCGCTCGGGCAGTATTCGCAGACGGTCGTCGAAGCGGCGCTGCAGCTGCGCGATCGCATCGGCAACCCGCAGGATATCGTCGAGATCCGCGTGGAGACCGTCAGTACGGCAGTGCGCCTGATGGCCGACGACCCGCAGAAGTGGGAGCCCGAGACGCGCGAGTCGGCCGACCACAGCATGCCGTACACGGTCGCGATCGCGTTCCTGCACGGCACAGTCGGCGAGGAGCATTTCGAGGATCGCTACCTGCACGACCCCGCCGTGCGCGCATTGACCCGGCTGGTGAAGGTCAGGGAGTCCGATGAGGCCAACCGACGCATGCCTGTGGCGATGCTGTGCGAGATGACGGTGGTGATGCGCTCGGGCGCGACGTACGAGGCGGCGGTCGAGTACCACCGCGGCCACTACATGAATCCGATGTCCGAAGCCGAGGTGGAGCGCAAGTTCCGCGGGCTGGCCGACGGCGTTCTGCCGGTGGCGCAGGCTGACCGGCTGCTCGAGCGCCTGTGGACGCTCGACGCTGCAGACGACATCGGCGAAGTGACAAGGATGACGATCGCCGCCTGAGCGATCGCAGGCAACCGGAGGATTGATGATGTCTGCCCGCAGATCTGCAGGACTCGCTGCATTGTTCGCCGTCGCCACCCAGGCCACCTGCGTCGGGTTGTCTCCGGCGCTGGCGGCCGACGGCTGGCCCGCGCGCCCGATCCGCCTGGTGGTGCCGTTCCCGCCGGGCGGCGGCTCGGATGCCTCCGCGCGCATCCTCGTGCCGAAGCTCGGCGAAGGCACCGGGCAGCAGTGGGTGGTCGACAACCGGGGCGGGGCGGCCGGTAACATCGCGACCGATATCGTGGCGAGCGCGGCGCCCGACGGCCATACGGTACTGCTGGGCTTCGCGACTGCGCTGACCGTGAACCCGACGCTGTACCCGAAGCTGCCGAACATCGAGAAGACGCTGCAGCCGATCACCAAGTACGCCTCGGCGCAGTACGTGCTCGTCGTGCATCCCACTGTCAAGGCCGGTTCGGTGGCCGAGTTCGTCGCGCTGGCGAAAGCCGCGCCGGGCCGATTCAACTACTCGTCGGCCGGGGTCGGCAGTCCGCTTCACCTCGCGGCAGAGATGTTCAGGTTCCGGGCTGGCGTGGATATCGTGAACGTCGCCTACAAGGGCGGCGGCCCGGCTGCGGCGGCGCTGCTCGCGGGCGAAGTGAACCTGCTGTTCGGGAGCGTACCGGCGACGCTGCCGCACGTACGCGCCGGCAAGATGCGTGCACTCGCCTCCACCGGACCCCGCAGGCTCGCGCTCGCACCGGAGCTGCCGACGATCGCCGAAAGCGGCTTCCCGGGGTTCGACGTCACCGCCTGGTACGGGCTGCTCGTGCCGGCGAACACCCCGAAGGCAGTGGTCTTGCGCATCTTCGACGAGACCCTGAAGGCGGTGAAGCCGGCCGATGTCGGCGAGGCGCTCGGCCGGCAGGGCCTCGAGGTCGAGACCAGCCGGAGCCCCGCGGCGTTCGCCGCCGAGATCCGCGCCGAGGCCGCAGCATGGGCGAAGGTGATCAAGGCGGCGAACATCAAGGCGGAGTGACCGCCTGATGTCGCCTGGGGCAAGGCACCGGCCGACACACGCGGCACAGGCCACACAGGCCGCCTGCCAGCCAGGTGCCGCAGCAGCGGCTCAGGCGGCGTAGAGTTTCCGCAGCTTGCGCACGTTGTCCAGCCGGTCGATGTTCCACAGGGTGTCGAGCAGTGAACGGGCGCGCCGCTTGCCCAGCACCGGCACCAGCAGGTCGAGGGCCTTCTCCTCTTCCTCGGCCCGGGTCAACGGGTTCTCGAAGCTGCCCTTGGCGGCCAGTGTCTTGTGCTTCAGCACCCGCCCGTCCTTCAGCTTCACCTCCATCACGCAGCGCCAGCGCCGCTGCACGTCGGTGAGCTTCGGGTCGCCGACCGCCTTGACCCGCTTGCGCATCGCCAGCACCTTCGGATCCTTCATCCGCTCGAAGCTGTGCGCGGATGCGAAGGTCACGCCACCGTCGACCAGCATCACCGACAGCAGGTGCTGCACCGAGATGTCCGGCATCTCGCGGTTGTTGACGATCTCGAGTTCCTTGTCGGGCATGAAGGCGACCAGTTCGGCGACGTCGTCGGCCCGGATGCCGTGCTTCGCGATCAGGTCGCCGAGCACCTGCAGCGGGCCCTGGATCGGTCCGCCCACCGGCCAGCGCTTGATGCTCGCGCGCATCACTTCATAGTCGGTGCCCAGCCCCTTCACGAGCAGGCGGCGATCGCTCTCTTCCGCGAAGGTGAAGAAGAAATCGCGCTCGCCGGAGAAGATGTCCTCGACGCCGGTCCAGCCGTTGGACACCATCAGTGCAGCGGCGGTGCCGTTGTGCGCCGGCATGCCGCCCATCGCGTAGGCCTTCTCGATATGCTCGGGGTCGCGGAACATCGTGTACATGCCGGCCGCCTGCTGGCCCATGTAGGAAAGCATGTAGCGCACCTGCTTCGCATCGAGCCCGAGCATGGCGGCCGCAGCCGCGGAGGCGCCGAACGCCTGGCCGAACGCACCGGCATGATGACCGGATCGCAGGAAGGGCATCGGCCGCAACGACAGCAGCAGTCGCGAGCAGATGTCGTAGCCGAGGATCACCGAGCGCAGGAAGTCCTTGCCCGAACGTGCGTCGCGCTCGCCGATCGCGAGCGCCGCGGGAACCACGCTGGTGCCCGGATGCGTCAGCGACGGCGGATGCGTGTCGTCGGTCTCGTCCGCATGGCCGAACATGCCATTGGCGAGTGCCGCATTGAGCACCGAGGTGACGATGCCAGTGCCGATCACGCCAGCCTGGGCATGTCCACCCAGGGACTGTACGTGCGTGATCGCCGCCTCACCCGGCAGCAGCCGCGACCCGGACACCATCGCCGACATCGTGTCGACCAGATGGATCTTCGCGCGTTCGACCGCTTCACGCGGCGGCGCCTTGCGGATGGCACCGGCGATGTAGCGGCTCAGTTCCAGCATCAGCGGCGAGACGGATTGTTCGACTTTTCTCATCGGGGCGGCCATGGCAGGTGGGGGAACAGAGCGCGAGTCTAGCGGAAGCCTCGTGGGCCTTTGGGCGATAATCCGGCGATACCGCGCTTTGCATCGAACGCAAGGGCCACGAAGCTGCACTGCAGCATGGAGGAACAGATGCAACAACCCCTTGCACCCTTGGCACCGCGCAGCGGCCTTGCCGCTCTGGCTGACGCTCCTGGCGGCGCTGCTCTGCGGCGTACCGGGCGCATGATCGTCGCCGCACTCGCCGCGCTCGCCGCCTTCGCGCCGATGCAGGCCGCGGTCGCGCAGGCCCCCGTGGGCCGCGACTGGCCCACTCGACCGCTGCGCCTCGTCGTGCCGTTCCCGCCCGGCTCCGGCGTGGACATCGTGTCGCGGCATGTCGCGCCGCGCCTGTCCGAGGGTCTCGGCCAGCCTGTCGTCATCGACAACCGGGGCGGGGCTGGCGGCGTGGTCGGTGCGGAGGTAGCGGCGAAGTCGCCGGCCGACGGCTACACGCTGCTGATGGGCACGGCCGGCATCCTCACCGTGGTGCCGGCCCTGGCCAAGGTCAACTACAACGTGCAGCGCGACTTCGCACCGGTGTCGGTCGTGGCCTCGGTGCCGAGCGCGCTGGTGGTACACCCTTCGCTGCCGGTGAAGACCGTGCGCGACCTCGTAGCGCTGGCGCGCGCGCGGCCGGGGTCGATCAACTACGCGAGCACCGGCAACGGCACGCTGCCGCACCTCGCCGCGGAGTTCCTGCGGTTGCGCGCGTCCATCGACATCGTGCACGTGCCTTACAAGGGCAGTGCGCCGGCGATCACCGACCTGCTCGGCGGGCAGGTCGAGATGTTCTTCGCGAACATGCTGTCGGCGATGCCGCACATCACCAGCGGCCGTCTGCGCGCGGTGGCGGTGTCGAGCGCGAAGCGCTCCGCCGTGCTGCCCTCGGTGCCGACGATGATCGAGGCCGGCTACCCGGATTTCGAGGCGAGCACGTGGTTCGGGTTACTCACGCCCTCGGGGGTGCCAGCCGAGATCGTGCAGCGCCTGCATGCCGAAGTGGTGAAGCTGCTCGCCGGCAGGGAACTGCAGCAACGGCTTGCCTCGGAAGGCGCCGTGGCGGTCGGCAACACGCCGGCAGAGTTCGCAGCCTACATCCGCAGCGAGACCGAGAAATGGACGCGCGTGGTCAAGGCCGCGCAGATCCGCGCCGAGTGAAGGGCAGGCCATGAACGACATCACACGCACGCTGGCTCGCTTCGTCGTCGACAGCACGCCTGACGCGGTACCGGCGCCGCTCTACCACGAAGCCACGCGCGCACTGGTCAACTGGATGGGCTGCGCGATCGGCAGTTCGCAGACCGACACGGTCGGCAATGCATTGCGCGGGCTCGCGCCCTGCTTCGGTCCGCCGGTGGCGACGCTGTACGGCCGGGACGAGAAGGTCGACATGCTGCATGCGGCACTGTTGAACGGCATCAGCTCGCATGTGCTCGACTACGACGACACGCACGCCCGCGCGATCCATCCGAGCGCGCCGGTCTGGCCGGCGCTGCTGGCGATCGCGAGTGCCTGTGCCACGGGCGGCGATCGGCCGGGGTCTCTGCCCGGCGTCGGGCCGGTCAGCGGACAGCGGCTGCTGCACGCGTTCGTTCTCGGTGTCGAGACCGAGTGCCGCGTCGGGCTGTCGGTGTTTCCGGAACACTACGAGATCGGCTGGCACATCACCGGCACCGCCGGCATCTTCGGCGCGGCCGCCGCCGCCGGCAAGCTGCTCGGCCTCGACGAGAAGCAGATGTGCTGGGCGCTGGGCATCGCCGCCACGCAGTCGTCCGGGCTGCGCGAGATGTTCGGCTCGATGTGCAAGAGCTTCCACCCGGGCCGTGCCGCGCACGGCGGCCTGATGGCCGCGTTGATGGCGCAGCAGGGCTTCACCAGTTCCGAGCAGGCGATCGAGGCGAAGCGCGGCTTCGCGCATGTGATGTCGACGAAGTTCGACCCGTCGGTGATCACCGAGCGACTGGGCGAGACCTGGGAACTGGCGAACAACATGTACAAGCCGTTCGCCTGCGGGCTGGTGATCCATGGCGTGATCGACGGCTGCATCCAGCTGTCGACCGAACACGCACTCACCGCCGACATGATCGAGTCGGTCGACCTCGTGGTGTCGCCGATCGTGATGGAGCTCACCGCCAGGAAGACGCCGAAGACCGGCCTCGAAGGCAAGTTCAGCGTCTACCATGCGGCCGCTGCCGCGCTGGTGCACCGCGCCGGTGGCGAAGCGCAGTTCGGCGATGCCTGCGTGAATGACCCGGTGGTGCGCGCGCTGCGCGAGAAGGTGGTCACGAGCGTCGATCCGGCGATCCGCCGCACCGAAGGCAAGGTCACGGTGAAGCTGCGCGACGGGCGCGTGCTGTACCGGCATGTCGAGCATGCACTGGGCACGCTGCAGCATCCGATGTCCGATGCCGACCTCGAGCGCAAGTTCCGCGCGCTGGTGGTGCCGCCGCTGGCCGGCGGCAAGGCCGACGCGATCCTCAAGGCCTGCTGGTCGATCGGCAAGGCCGCCGACGCGGGCGCCGCCCTGGACACTGCCACACGATGATGAACTGCCGGAGCCACTGAACATGCACAGCCTGCCCAGCCCCTGCGGCGCACACCTGGTCGCCCGCGCACTGAAGCGGCACGGCGTCGAACTGATGTTCGGCCAGAGCCTTCCTTCCGCGCTCTACCTGGTCGTACCCGAGAACGGCATGCGCCAGGTCGCCTACCGCACCGAGAACGCCGGTGGCGCGATGGCCGACGGCTATGCTCGTGCCTCCGGCAAGGTATCGGTGGTCACCGCGCAGAACGGGCCTGCTGCAGCGCTGCTCGCACCGGCGCTGGCCGAGGCGCTGAAGGCGTCGGTACCGATCGTGGCGATCGTGCAGGACGTGCGCCGCACGCAGACCGACCGCAACGCATTCCAGGACCTCGACCACTTCGACATCTTCCGCGGCTGCAGCAAGTGGGTACGGCGCATCCCTGAGCTGTCGCGCATCGACGACTACATCGACATGGCCTTCGTCGCCGCGGCGAGTGGACGGCCGGGCCCGGTGGTGCTGATGGTGCCGCAGGACCTGCTGACCGAGCCGGTGAAGCAGTTGCCGGCCGAAGGACGCCGCGCCTCGCTCGGCACCTATCCGCTCGACCGCTGCAGCGCCGACCCTGCGCTGGTCGAGCATGCCGCGCGGCTGCTCGCCACCGCGCGTGCGCCGCTGATCATCGCCGGCGGCGGCGTGCACCTGTCGGGCGCGCAGGCCGCGCTCGCTTCGCTGCAGCATTCGGCCGGCATCCCGGTGGCGACTACGGTGATGGGAAAGGGCGCGGTCGACGAGACGCATCCGCTGTCGCTCGGCGTCGTCGGATACTTCATGGGCACGCGCAGCCGCACCCGCCACCTGCGCGCCCTGGTCGACCAGGCGGACGTGATCCTGCTGGTGGGCACCCGCACCAACCAGAACGGCACCGACTCCTGGTCGCTGTTCCCGAAGACGGCACGCTTCATCCATGTCGATGTCGATGGCCTGGAGGTCGGGCGCAACTACGAATCGCTGCGGCTGGTGGGCGATGCTCGGCTCACGCTGCAGCAACTCGGCCAGGCACTTGCCGTGCAGGACCTCACCACGCGCCGGCAGGCGACCGCCGGCGTGGCGCGGGCGATCGCCGACGGGCATGCCACCTACCGCGCGGAGGCCGCCGCGCACCTGTCGTCTGCCGCCACGCCGATCCGCCCCGAACGCCTGATGCAGGAACTCGACCGGATGCTCACGCCCGAATCGGTCGTGGTGAGCGACGCGAGCTACGCCCCGATCTGGGCGGCCAACTTCCTCACTGCGCGCCGCCCCGGCATGCGCTTCCTGGCGGGCCGTGGGCTCGCGGGTCTGGGCTGGGGATTTCCCGCGGCGCTGGGTGCGAAACTCGCGCAGCCGGCCAGCGAGGTGGTCTGCCTCACCGGCGACGGTGGCTTCGCGCACATGTGGTCGGAGCTGGAAACCGCGAAGCGCATGGGCATCAAGGTCACCGTGATCGTGCTGAACAACCAGATCCTCGGCTACCAGTGGCATGCGGAAGACGTGCTCTACGGCGGGCACACCGATGCCTGCCAGCTGTCGCCGGTCGACCATGCGGCGATCGCGAAGGCCTGCGGCTGCAACGGCATCCGGGTCGAGACCGCGGAGGCATTCGCACCGGCGCTGCAGGCTGCGCTGGCTTCGGACACCACGACGGTGATCGACGTGGTGACGGACCCACGTGCGTTCCCGCCGATCACGCTGTTCGAGGGCAAGCTGGAAGGCTGAATACCACCCGAAGGAGGAGGAAGAGATGCCGAGGTACTGCAACAGACGGTCCCGGCCGTCGATGATGCGCGATCGCCTCGAGCGCATGCGCATCGTGCGGACCGGGTTCCTGATGGCTGTCGCAGCGATGGCTTCGCTGCCCGCGCTGGTGCCGGAAGCGTCCGCGCAGGCGGCCGTATCGAAGGCGTACCCGGTGAAGACCATCCGCATGGTCCTGCCCTTTCCGCCGGGCGGCGCGACCGACATCATGGCCCGGCGCATCGGCCAGAAGCTGTCCGAGCGCTGGGGACAACAGGTGCTGATCGAGAACCGCGCCGGGGCTGGCGGCAACATCGCGACCGAACTCGTGGCCAAGGCGGCACCCGACGGCTACACGCTGCTGTTCGCGGCCAGCGCACAGCTGGCGGTGAACCCGTCGCTCTACGGCAAGGTGCCGTTCGATCCGGTGAAGAGCTTCGCCCCGGTCAGCCTGGTGGGCTCCGTGCCGAACATCCTGGTCGCGCATCCTTCGCTGCCGGTGCGTTCGCTGAAGGAGTTCATCGCGTTCGCGAAGGCCCGTCCCGGCCAGCTCAACTACGCTACGGCGGGCAGTGGCTCGACCGCGCACCTGTCGGTCGAACTGCTGAAGATCCGGACCGGCATCGACATCGTGCATGTGCCCTATCGCGGCGCGGCCCCGGCGGTGAGCGACCTGCTCGGTGGGCAGGTGCCACTGATGATGGTCAGCATGCCCTCGGTGATCGGCCATGTGAAGGCAGGAAAGCTGCGCGCAATCGGCATGACCGGGGCGAAGCGCTCGGCGGCTGCTCCGGAGGTCGCGACCTTCGCCGAGACGCTCCCGAAGTTCGAGTCGAGCGCCTGGTACGGCATGCTCGCCCCGGCCGGGACACCGGCGGAGATCGTGGACAGGCTGTTCGAGGAGACGGCCGCGATCCTGAAGATGGCCGACGTGCGCGAGACGTTCCTCGGCCAGGGCATCGAGATCGTCGGCAGCACGCCGGCGGAGTTTTCCGCCATCATCGAATCGGAGCTGACCAAGTGGGCAGCCGTGGTGCGCAAATCGGGCGCGAAGGTGGATTGAGATGACAGGCAAGGCACAGAAGGTCGTGCGGGTGTACATGGGCGAGGACCGACGGTCCCACTTCGAGGACGTGATGGTGCCGATGGGCGAATTCCGGCTCGGCACCCTGTTCTCGTACAAGACCGAGATGGCCGGGGTGAGCGGCGTGGTGTTCCGCGAGAATCCGCTCGACGGATCGCCCGACTTCCACACGCCGCCGCGACGCCAGTTCGTGATCACGCTGGTCGGCGCGGTCGAGCTGCAGGTGGGCGATGGCAGCACCCGGGTGTTCGGCCCCGGCGACGTGCTGTTCGCGGAGGATGTCGAAGGCGAGGGCCACTCGGCACGCGAACTGCTCGGGCCGCGGCGCAGCCTGATCCTGCCGGTGCCGGATGCGTTCGACTTCAGGGCGTGGGTCGCGGGTTGAGCCGAACGATGCCCGTGCGCCCGGTGGCGCGCGTCCGACTGCGCATCGGCGCCCTCGCACGGGTGCCTCTGCTGGCGCTGCTGGCGCTGCTCGCGGGCGGCCCGACGCTGGCGGCAGAGCTCACCGTGTCAGCGGCAGCAAGCCTGAACAACGCATTCCGCGAACTGGCGCCCTTGTTCGAGGCGCAGAACCCGGGGACGCGGGTGGTGTTCAACTTCGCGGCATCGGACGCGCTGCTCGCCCAGGTGGCGCGTGGCGCCCCGGTGGATGTCTTCGCATCCGCAGACGAACAGACCATGGATCGTGCCGGGCAGCAGAAGCTGCTGGTAGCGAGCTCCCGCCGCACGTTCGCCCGCAACGCGCTGGTCGTCGTGGTACCCGCCGACGCGAAGGTGCGGCCAGCGGCGCTCGCCGACCTCGGCCAGCCTGCCTTCCGCCGCATCGCGATCGGCAGCCCGGCCACCGTACCGGCGGGGCGCTATGCGCGTTCCGCGCTGGAAGCGGCGAAGCTGTGGCCGGCGGTCGAGCCGCGCGTGGTGTTCGCGCAGAACGTGCGCCAGGCCCTCGACTATGTCGCGCGCGGCGAGGTCGATGCCGGCTTCGTCTATGCGACCGACGCCCTGATCCTCAAGGGCAAGGTGCGCGTCGCGCTCGAGGTGCCGACATCGACGCCCATCCTCTACCCTGCAGCCGCGATCGCCGGCAGCGCCAGTCCGGACGTCGCACGCCGCTTCGTCGACTTCCTGCTGTCGCCGCCGGCACAGGCCGTGCTTGCGCGCCAGGGCTTCCTGAAGCCATGACGCGCGGCCGGATAGTCCGAACGGGGATGCCGAACTGATCACCGCACCCGACCCCGCCGTCTGGATCACGCTCGGCCTCACGCTGAAGGTGGCCGTGTGGGCGACCGGCATCAACCTGGTGCTGGGTACGGCCGTCGGCTGGCTGCTGGCGCGCAAGGCCTTTCCCGGCCGTGAACTGGTGGACGCGATCCTCACGCTGCCCTTCGTGCTGCCGCCGACCGTGCTCGGCTACTACCTGCTGGTGCTGATCGGCCGGCGCGGCTGGCTCGGCGGCTGGCTGCACGACACCTTCGGCATCAACCTGATCTTCACCTGGCAGGGCGCGGTGATCGCCGCCTCGCTGGTGGCATTTCCGCTCGTGCTCAAGGCGGCGCGCACGGCGTTCGAGGCAGTCGATCCGCAACTCGAGCAGGCGGCGCGGGTGCTCGGTCTGGGCGAGTGGGCCGTGTTCTTCCGGGTGACGGTGCCACTCGCGTGGCCCGGCATCCTCGCCGGCACGCTGCTCGTGTTCGCGCGCTCGATGGGCGAGTTCGGCGCGACGCTGATGGTCGCGGGCAGCATCCCCGGCAAGACGCAGACCCTGTCGATCGCGGTGTACGAGGCGGTGCAGGCCGGGCAGGACTCGATCGCTAACACGCTGGTCCTGATCACCTCGATCACCTGCATCGTCGTGCTGCTGCTGGCCGGGCGGCTGGCACCGTCTGGGGCGCGCCGGTGAGCTTCAGCGTCGACATCGCGAAGTCGGTCGGCGGCACACGCCGCCGCTTCGAACTGCGCGTGGCGTTCGAGACGACCGCCCGGCGCACCGTGATCTACGGCCCGTCCGGTGCCGGCAAGAGCCTCACGCTGCAGGCGCTGGCCGGCCTGCTGGTGCCCGACCGCGGCCGTATCCTGTTCGACGGCGAGACACTGTTCGATGCCGCGGCGCGCGTGCATGTCCCAGCGCGGGCGCGCCGCTTCGGCTACCTGTTCCAGGACTATGCGCTGTTCCCCGGGCTGAATGTCCGGCAGAACGTCGCGTTCGGCCTGTCGACCGGGCTGCGCAATCCGCCGGGCGATGCCGGTGGCCCCGCGGTCGAGCGCTGGCTGGATGCGCTGCAGTTGCGCGAGGTCGCGCTGCAGCGTCCGGCCGAGCTGTCTGGCGGTCAGCGCCAGCGCGTTGCGCTCGCCCGCGCGCTGGTCAACGAGCCACGCGCGCTGCTGCTCGACGAACCGTTCTCGGCGCTCGACCCGGAACTGCGCCAGCGCACGCGCGGCGAACTCGATCGGCTGCTCACGGCCATCGGCATCCCGATCGTGATGATCACGCACGATCCGGACGACATCGAGTGGTTCGGCGAACAGACGCTGTACCTGCGCGATGGCGGGATACACGACCGCGCATCTCCGCCCGGAGCACCCTGAATCGATGGAGAATGGGACCTCGTACCTCACCCGATTCGGACGCCTGCCATGCAGATACACGCGGACCTGACCCAGCGCGTCGCGATCGACACCCACACCCTCGAATGGGTCGACTCGCCGTCGCCTGGAGTGCAGCGCAAGATGCTCGACCGCGACGGGGGTGAGGTGGCGCGCGCCACGTCCATCGTCCGATATGCACCGGGGTCGAGCTTCCCCACGCACCGACACGACCTCGGCGAAGAGATCTTCGTGCTCGACGGCGACTTCCTGGACGAAGCCGGCACCCATGGTCCGGGCACCTTCATGCGCAACCCCCCGGGGTCGAGCCATGCGCCCGGCTCGGCCGGTGGCTGCACGCTGTTCGTGAAGCTGCGCCATGTGCACCCCGAGGACCTGCAGCAGGTGGTCATCGACACCACGAACACGCAATGGCGGCAGGGGCTGGTCGAAGGCTTGAGCGTGCTGCCGCTGTGCGAGTTCCGCACCCAGCACACGGCGCTGGTGCGCTGGGCACCCGGCACCCGCTTCCAGGCGCACCGGCACTGGGGCGGCGAGGAGATCTACGTGATCGACGGCGTGTTCGAGGATGAATACGGACGCTATCCGGCGGGCAGCTGGCTGCGCAGCCCGCACCTGAGCCAGCACCGACCGTTCAGCACGGAAGGCTGCACGATCCTGGTGAAGACCGGGCACCTGGTCGACGATCGACACGGCACCGCAGCAGGGTAGCGCTGGCTGCGTGAGCTTCGTCGGTGCCCATTGCGCACCCCCGATGGCGACGGCATCATGCCCCTGCGCGTTGAGCGCAACAGACAGAAAGGACGAACATGCCCGCAGCAAGCCTCTCCTTCGACCACACCCATGTGATCAGCCCCGACCCGAAGGGCACCGCCGACTGGTACATCGACCGCCTCGGTGGAAAGGTCGAGCGTTCGGTCGAGATCGCGGGCGCGCCGCAGATCTACCTTTCGTTCGGCGGCGGCGCAATGATCATCGTTCGTGGCCAGCGTCCCGGCGAGGCCGCTACCGGCAAGACCGACCTGCAGTGGGGCATCGACCACTTCGGCATGCGCGTGACGGGCGACTTTGACGCACTGTGCGCCGAGCTGCGTACCAAGGACGTGAAGTTCCTGATGGAGCCGACCGTGATCAACCCGACCACGCGCATCTGCTTCATCGAGGCACCCGATGGCGTGAGCGTCGAACTGCTCGAGCGCAAGGACTGACACCATGACCGTAGAAGTCAAACCCACGCTGCGCGTGATCAGTGAAGCTGATTTCCCCGGAAAGCGGGGCGTCACCGACGGCCAGACCTACCAGCGTCTGGTCGGCTGGCCCGGCGTACAGGATACCGACCGCGTCCGCGTCGGCCGTGCTACCTACAAGCCTGGCACGTACGAACAGCTGCACTGGCATCCGATCGAGGCCTGCTACTACGTGATCGCCGGCCATGCGACGGTGCGCAACTTCAACGGCGAAGAATTCGAGGTCGGGCCCGGCTCGATGATCTACGCGCCGGCTGGCATCGCCGGTGCGCACGAGTGGGAGGTGAAGGAATACCTGGAACTGCTCGATATCCGCGCGACCAACGAGACGGACAAGAAGATCCAGTACACGGTCGACAAGGAGACGAAGCGCTCGTACATCGACCTCGAAGACCTGCAGTACCGGGAAGCGATCAGCTTCAAGTCGCACTACTAGCCAAGGCTGTCCATCCCCACGCAAGATGTGGCGCGCCGCCTCGCAGAGGGCTGCGCGCCCGGAGGAGGTTTCATGAAGCACGCGCGTTCGAACGGCCCGACGGCACTGCTCGGGCTTATGTCGCTGGCGACCCTCGCCACGTTGGCCCTGCCGGTCCACGCCCAGGGCCAGTACCCGAACCGTCCGATCCGGATGATCTCGCCCTTCCCGCCCGGCGGCCCGACCGACCTGGTCGGCCGTCTGGTGTCGTCGCGGCTCGCCGAGAACCTCGGCCAGCCGCTAGTGATCGAATCGCGCCCCGGCGCGAGCGGCAACGTGGGCCTGGAACTGGCCGCGCGTGCCGCACCGGACGGCTACACGATCGTGCTCAGCTCGCCGGTGATCGCGCTGAGCCCGCTGATGTACACCAAGCTCAACTACGACCCGCAGAAAGACCTCGCGCCGATCGCGCTGGTCGGCGCGGTGCGCAACGTGCTGGTGGTGCATCCGTCGGTGCCGGCGAAGAACCTGAGGGACCTGGTGCAGATCGCGCGCAAGTCACCGGGCCGCCTGAACTACGGCTCTGGTGGGGTCGGCACCACCACACACCTTGCACCCGAACTGCTGAAGAGCCTCGAGAAGCTCGACATCGTACATGTGCCTTACAAGGGATCAGGCGTCGCGCTGGGCGCACTGGTCGGTGGCGAGATCGACATGCTGGTGGTCGCGGCGCCAGCTGCCGTGCAGCAGATCAATGCAGGGCGGGTACGCGCGCTGGCCGTGCTGATGCCGGAACGTTTCAGCGACCTGCCGAACGTGCCGACCTCGAAGGAATCGGGCTTCCCGAACTTCGAGATCAGCGTCTGGTACGGCATGCTGGCACCGACCGGCACCCCGCGTGAGATCATCAACCGCCTGAACACGGAACTGGCGAAGGCCGTCAGCGCACCGGACATGAAGCCCAAGTTCGCGAGCGCCGGCGTCGAACCGATGACCAGCACCCCCGAGGAATTCGGCGCGTTCATCCGCAGCGAGTCGAAGCGCTTCGCCCAGGTGATCAGGGACGCCGGCATCAAGGGCGACTGAGCGCCGATCACACACCACCATCGAACGAACGACTGGAGTCGCAGCATGAAGGGCAACAAGCCGCCGGTGATCGACATGCACAGCCATGTGCTGCCCAGGGCCATGGTCGAGGCGATCCGTCAGCGGCCGAGCGACTTCGGCATGACGGTGCGCGGCACCGGCGCCGACGAGGCGCTGGTGCGTGACGACAACCACGGATCGCCGCTGTTTCCCGAGTTCCATGACGTCGACGCCAAGATCGCAGGCATGGACCGCAAGGGCATCGACATCTCGGTGCTGTCGGTGACGCCGGTGGTGTTCTTCTACTGGCTTGACGCCGACAAGGGGCTCGACGCTGCGCGCGTGCTCAACGACGGCATCGCCGCGATGGTGGCCTCGCGCCCGACACGCTTCCGCGGCATGGCCACGCTGCCGATGCAGGATGTCGATGCCGCGGTCGCAGAACTGGAGCGCGCCACGCGCGAGCACGGCTTCCGCGCAGTCGAGCTCGGCTGCCGCATCAAGGGCGACCTGGTCTCGGATGCGAAGTTCCGCCCGGTGCTCAAGCGCGCAGCGGAACTCAAGGTGGCAGTGTTCGCCCATCCGTACATCGCAGGCGCGCTGCCGAAGGATCTCTGCAGCTACTACCTCGGCAACACCCATGGCCTGCCGTTCGACACCGCGCTGATGGCCTCGCACCTGATGCTCGACGGCACGCTCGACGCCCTGCCCGACCTCGATTTCATTCTCGCCCACGGCGGCGGCCACCTGCCCTACCAGTTCGGCCGGCTCGACCACGGATACCAGGTGCGCAAGGAAGCCAAGGCCAACACGTCGAACCCGCCCGAGTCTCAGCTGCACCGCTTCCGCTTCGACTCGCTGACCCATGACGTCGAATCGCTGCGCTTCCTGATCCGCCGCGTGGGCGCCGATCGCGTGATGATCGGCACCGACGCGCCGTTCGACATGGCCGAGGACGATCCGCTCGGCATGCTCGCGCAGGTCGACGGTCTCACCGATGCAGAGCGCGAGCGCATCCTGTCGGTGAACGCCCTGGAAGTGCTCGGCGAGAAGCCCTGATGCCGGGCGCAGCACGGCCCGAACTGCTGGCGATCGCACCGGTCTATCCACCGGCGCTCGCCGAGGCGGAGACGTTCTGCACGCTGCACCGGCGATGGCTTCTACCCGACGCCGATGCCTTCCTGCGCGAACACGGCGCGCGCATTCGCGTACTGGTGACCACCGGCGTGCGCGGCTTCACGGCACGCGACCTCGACGAGTTGCCGAACCTCGGCCATGTCGCCTGCTTCGGCATGGGCCATGGCACGTTCGACCTCGCTGCTGCGAAGGCCCGCGGTATCACCCTGAGCAACACACCGGACTGGACCGAGGAAGCCGTCGCCGACGTCGCGCTCGGCCTGATGATCGGCACGATGCGCCGCCTGTGCGAAGCCGACCGCTTCGTGCGCGCCGGCCGCTGGCCAGAAGGCCCGTTCCCGATGAGCACCGACCTGCGCGGCAAGACCGTCGGGTTGGTGGGGCTGGGGTCGATCGGGCGCGCCGTGGCACGCAGGATCGAAGGGTTCGGCATGAAGGTCGTGTGGCATGGACCTTCGCCGAAGGCAGATGCGCCGTGGCCGTACTTCCCGGCGCTGGTGCCGATGGCCGAAGCGGTCGACTGCCTCGTGGTGTGCTGTGCCTCGACCGCAGCCACCCGGAGGCTGGTAGATGCACAAGTCCTGGCCGCGCTCGGCCCGCAGGGCTTCTTGGTCAACGTGAGCCGCGGCGCGGTGGTGGACGAGACCGCCCTGATCGAGGCGTTGGCGTCGGGCGTGATCGCAGGCGCCGGGCTGGAAGTGTTCGAGGACGAGCCGCGGGTACCGGCGGAACTGCGCGCGATGGACCAGGTGATGCTGGTGCCGCATATTGGATCGTCGACGCGCGAGATACGCGCGCATCGGCAAGCGACATTCATCGGGAACGTGAAGGCCTTCCTTGGAGGCGAAGGGCGAACGCTCGCCTGACTGCAAACCGTCGGACTTCAACGGCCGGAGCGGCAGCGTGCGGGTTTTCATCGGGAACTATCTGTGGAGATAATGCGCTCGGTCCACGCAAGCTGTGGGTGTGAAGCGAGAAAGACACCCGGTCGGACGCCGAGTTATGGAGACAGTCGGCGGTGGTAACCGGCACTTTCGTCTCCCTACAACACGTTAGGCAGCATGCTTATCAGAGCCTCAAAAACCGACGCCGCATCGAATCAACTCGACGTCGCGATTGAGCTCCTTCTTTCTGACCGGGATCCATTGGCCGTACGCACCCTTGCCGCTGCAGCGTTTAGGCTCTACTCAGATCTTGTCGAAGCTGCACAGTCAGGGGCGTCTTGGAGAGAGCGGTTAATCGCTGACTCAGGACTGCCACGCAAGCAAGCGCTTGAAGTCCTGAACGGAGTCAGCAACTTTCTGAAGCATGCAGACCACGATCCGCTGGCAACTATCTCGTTCGAGGAAGAGGAGAATGATCACCTCATTTTCTTCTCTACGATCGAGTGTGGGGAACTAGGATCGGGGCTGTCCTTAACCATGCAGGCCTTCCAGATCTGGTACTTGGCCTGCTATCCGAAAAGCCTGAGGGGTACAGAGCCCTCCCGCAAGTCTTTGGAAGCCCTTCCGGGGATGCCAGCCCTGTCGCGCCAGGAAAGACTCGCGCGAGGTGTCGAGTTCCTTCATGCCGCAAAGGCGCGATATGCG
>CAIQON010000163.1 GCA_903873475.1 uncultured bacterium | reverse complement strand
GCCCAGGTGTTCTTCGCCCACGGCATCAGCGACGAACCGATCTTCCGTGCATAGGCCTCGCGCTTGGCATCCACGTACGACTGCGCGACTGCGGCCAGCAGGCCCGGGTGCCGTTCATGTACGTCGGTGCGCACGACCACGCAGTGATTGATCGGGTAGATGCCGGTGCGTTCGTAGTAGGCGAGCTCGGTCGCCTCCGCATCGCGCAGCACGGTGCGCAGCCGGCGCTGGCGCAGCGGCTTCTGGAAATCCTTCACCACGAAGCCGAGGCTCGCGTCCGCGTGGCCGTCCAGCAGCAGGTCTTCGGTCGCACCTTCCATGAAGTCGATGCGTGCGCCGGCCGGTGCGGCGTGGCGCTGGTTGCGTCCGGTCACCCAGGTGATCGAGCGCCAGTCGACGCCGTAATCGTCCTCGAGAAGGCCGCGTACCCAGGTGGCCGCAGTCATCGTGTAGTCGTCGACCGCGATGCGCCGCCCGCCCAGCTGCGCCAGGGACACGATATCGCTGTCGCGCCGGGTGATCAGCGTGCCGTGGCGGAACGCGCGGTTCGGGAATACCGGGATGGCGGTCACCCAGTCCTCGCCGTTGGCACGCAGCGTGAGGTAGTTCGCGAGCGAGAACTCGCACACCTCGTAGGGGCGGCTGTGCATCATCGCCTTGAAGATGTCGTTCGGCGACGACGGCTCGAAGGTGAAGCGGAAGCCCAGCCGCTCGCCGGGCAGGCCGATCAGGTGCTCGTAATCGCCGCCGCGGATGCAGAAGGTGGGTGTCGGCTCGGTGCGCATCGATCGACGCTACAGGTACTGCCTGAACCAGGCGATCGTCTCGGCGTACACGACCTGGCACATCTCGGTGTTGCGGAACTCGTAGCTGTCGTAGTGGCCAGCCTTCGGAAGCTTGACCAGCTTCTTCGGTTCGCCGCACTTCTCGTGGCAGATCAGTTGCTGCTCGGGCGGCACCAGGTTGTCGTGCTCGGCATAGATGGTGAGTACAGGGCGCGGGCTGATCTTGTCCACGACCCAGTCCGGGCGGTAGCGCATCACCGCCTCGCCGCTCTCGATGTCGCGCTCCTCGCTCTGGAAGGTGTGGCCGGCCTGCGCATGCATCTCGCGCTGGCGCTGCGACTCGGGGTCGCGCAGCATGATCTCGCCGTTGGGCACCAGCGTCGACTGCCCGGTCACCACGCGGCTTCGCGCTTCCTGCAGCACGCGCTCCTTGAACGCGAGCCACTCCCACGGTCGGCGGATCCGGCGCATCCACTCCTCGCCGTTCATCACGCCTACGCTGGTGACCAGCACCTTCACCCGTTCGTCGTGCGCGGCGACCCATACGCCATTGGCGCCGCCGAAGCTGGTGCCGTAGATCGCGAGGCGCTCCGGATCGATGCCGTCCACCGTCTGCATGTAGCTCAGTGCGTCGTAGGTGTTCTGCGCCTGCTCCAGCGGCCGGTGCCGGTTGCGCTTGCCCTCGCTCTTGCCGAAGCCGACATAGTCGTAGCCGAGCACGAACCAGCCCTCGGCGCACAGCCGCTTCATCATGTGCGTGCAGTCGGCCTGCGTGTTGCCGCTGTAGCCGGCCAGCACCAGGATGCCCGGGCGCCGCGCGTCGCCCGGCTTCCAGTCATCCGGCGTGTAGAGGTAGCCCGCGATGCGGTCGCCGTCGCTGAAGAAGGAGACTTCGGTGTGTTCCATGTGCGTCGTCCGGAAAAGAGGGGATGGATCGAGTTCTGTGGAGGGGGCTACTCGGCCTTGATGCCCATGTCGCGGATCACCCGGGCCCACAGGGCGGTTTCGTCGGCGATCACCTTGCGGAAGGCCTCGGGCGTGCTGCCGACGACATCCGCGCCTTCGCGTGCGAAGCGCTCGGCGACGTCCGGTGAACGAGCGGCCCTGACCACATGCTCGTTGAGCAGCTTGATGATCGGTGCCGGTGTCGACGCCGGTGCCAGCAAGCCGACCCAGGTCTGGAAGTCGAAGCGTGGCAGGCCCGCCTCGGCCGTCGTGGCAAGCTCGGGCAGCATTGCGAGCCGCTTGCCGCTGGTCACCGCCAGCGCGCGCAGGCGGCCCGACTGGATATGGCCGACGGCCGCGAGCGGCGTCTGGAAGGTCACTTCGGTCTCGCCGCCGATCGTCGAGGCCATGGCCGGACCACCGCCCTTGTACGGGACATGCACGAGGTTCGCGCCACTGATGTACTTGAACAGTTCCGCGCCCAGGTGGGTCAGCGTGCCGGCACCGGAGGACGAATAGTTGATCGCGCCCGGCTTCGCCTTCGCCAGGCGGACCAGGCCCTGCAGGTCGCGCACCGGCAGCGACGGATGCGCGACCACGACCACCGGGCCGTTCACTACCAGGGAGATTGGCGCGAAGTCCTTCTCGGGCGCGAAGCCGAGTTTCGGGAACAAGGCCGGGTTGGCGACCAGCGGCGCGGTATTCGCGAGCAGCGTGTAGCCGTCTCCGGGCGCGCGCGCGACCACCTCCATGCCGATGTTGGTCGAGGCACCCGCGCGGTTGTCGATCAGCACCTGCTGCCCGAGCGACTCGGACAGCTTCGGTGCAAGCAGGCGTGCGGTGGCGTCCACGCTGCCGCCGGGCGGTACCGGCACGATCACGCGCACCGGGCGCTGCGGGAAGTCGCGCGGCTGGGCGAAGGCAGTTGCAGCCACGGCAGCGAGCGCCAGCGGCATCAACGTGCGCGGAGTTCTCATCGGATGTTCCTCCATCGATAATCCACGCGCCGGTGTGTCCTGCTGACGGGAACCTGATTCCGGCGAATGGCGGGCTCATGGCCACGCGGAGAAACTACCGCATTACGCGAGCGCCGTGTCGCTGCGTGATCACAAATGCACGAACCAACGCACACCACCCTGGGGAGAGTCTGATGGTAACGAAAGCACTGACATGAGCGACCTGCCACCGCTGCCACCGGCACCCACCGGCCGCTACCGCCACTACAAGGGCAACGAGTACGAGGTCGTCGGCGTCGTGCGCCACAGCGAGACGCTCGAGCCGCTGGTGCTCTACCGGCCGCTGTACAACGACAGCGGCCTCTGGGTGCGTCCGCACGCCATGTTCTTCGGCGAAGTCGAGGTCGACGGCCTGCGCCAGCCTCGCTTCGCCTTCCTCGGCGCTCAGCTTCCCGGAAGGATGCCTGGCGCGAGCGTGTAGCAGTAGTCCGAGACATCCCCGGGCTTGCAGAACCAGACGCGATCCTTCAGCGGATGGTTCACGCAGTGCGCGAGCGCATTGCGCAGCACGCGCAGCCGGAACGGCTGGCCGAACACGTACGGGTGGATCGACAGGTTGCACACCAGCGGCGCGTGCTCGCTCTGCTCGACCATCTCGTCGAACTGGTCGACCAGCATGTCGCAGAACTCGTGAGCGCTGTGCTGGCGGTGCACGACCGCCGGCGAGTCGTTGAGCTCGACCGGGTAGGGTACCGAGAGGATCGGCCCCGAGCGGGTGCGCAGCCAGAACGGCTGGTCATCCGCTGGCCAGTCCATCACGTAGCGGTAGCCGGCTTCCTTCAGGAGGTCGGGCGTGGTCGCGTTCTCGTAGGCACCGGCACCCATCCATCCGGTGGCCGGCACGCCAGCGGCGGCGAAGGTATCGGCGACCTCCTTGATCACCCGCGCTTCGTCCTCTTCCCAGAGGAAGTCCTTCAGGTTCTCGGCATTGGTGCGGCCGTGGCCGACGATCTCGTCGCCGCGTTTGCGGATCGCGTCGATGATCTGCGGGTAGTGCTCGCAGAGCAGGCTGTTGGCGTTGTGTGCGGCCGGCAGCTTGAACTGGTCGAACATGTCGAAGAAACGCCAGATGCCGATCCGGTTGCCGTAGTCGCGCCACGAGTAGTTGCGCTGGGTCTGCGGCTCGCCATGCTTGGCGTTGTCGTGCCCGCGGCCCTTGCCGAAGGCGAATACTTCGACGTTCGTCGTGATGCAGAACGCCAGCCGCTTGCCGCCCGGCCAGTTGTAATCCTTGCGCTCGTTGAGCGGCACGTAGTCGTAGCGGGTGTGCGTCGGCACCAGTCCTTTTTTCATCGGCTGTCCTGTTGCGTTGATGCGGGCCGCGCCGGAATCGGCCGTGTCACCCGGATGGCGCAGAATATCACTGCGGACCCAGCTTCAGCCCCCGATACACACGCCCCCAGCGCGGCGGTTAGACTCGCACTCCACGAATCAACGGCTGCCCGGCGGGCGGCGCCGGACCAGGCAATGGGCAGGACTCCAGCGTGAACACCGACCGTGCGGCGATGCCGCGCACGCCGCCCTCGCTCGCCTACCTGGTGCTCACGCTCACCTTCAGCCATGCGATGTCGGTGTCGTCGATGATGGTGCTGCCGGCGATCGCCCCGGTGGTCGCCGCCGAGTACGGCATCGAGCCGTCGCTGGTCGGCTACCACATCAGCGTGGTCAGCATCGGGCTGATCGCCTCGCTGGTGCTGTTCTCCGGCCTGAGCCGGCGGCTGGGCAGCGCCCGTGCCGCGCAGATCGGCCAGTGTCTGGTGGCGGCCGGCATGCTGTGCGCGATCCTGCCCTCGGCCGCGTTCCTGCTGCCAGGGTCGCTGGTGATCGGCATCGGCTTCGGCCTGCTGGCACCACCTGCTTCCGCGCTGATGATGCGCTTCTCGCCGCCGGCCCGGCGCAACCTCGTCTTCTCGATCCAGCAGACCAGCGTGCCGCTCGGTGGCGTGATCGCCGCGCTGGTCGCGCCGATGGTCGCCGTGAGCGTGGGTTGGCGCTGGGCGTTCATGTACTCGATCGTGACGCTCGTCATGGCGATGGTGCTGCTGCAGATCGGTCGCCCGGCATGGGACGACGACCGCGATCCGTCCCACCGTGCGCTCGCGCGCAACCCGTTCGACGGCGTCCGTTCGAACTGGCGCGACCGCAAGCTGCGGCTCCTGTCGTTCGCGGGCATGTCGTTCTGCTGGGCGCAGTTCTGCGTCGCCACCTTTGCGGTGGTCGCCTGCGTCGCGGTGCTCGGCATGAGCATCGTGCAGGCGGGGCTGGTGCTGGTCGCGGTGCAGGTGGCGAGCACGGTGGGCCGCATGGCCGCCGGCTGGATTGCGGACCGCATCGGCAGCGCCGGGCGCGTGCTGACCTGGATGTCGTGGACGATGCTCGCGCTCAGCATCGGTTTCTTCTGGCTTTCGCCCGCGTGGCCGCTCTGGTTCGTGTACGCGATGTTCGCTGGGCTCGGCCTGGCCTCCGGTGCCTGGGCTGGCATCCTGATGGCCGAAGTTGGGCAGCAGGCGCCACCGGGCCGTGTCGCCGCGGTGATCGGCGGCACGCTGCTCTACGTGAACATCGGCAAGTTCACCGGGCCGGCGGTGTTCTCCGCCACCTATGCGCTGACGCACAGCTACAACATCGCCTTCGCACTGCTGGCCATTCCGTCGCTGATCGCGATCGGCTGCCTTCGCGCGCAGCAGCGGCGGCCGGAGAACAAAAGGCAGGTCGCGGCAGGCTGAGGCGCAGTGGCGCTCCGCGCGTGCGGGTCGCTGGCTGTCCGGTCACTGCACCTCGATCTTCCGCGCGGCGACGATGCGCCGCCACTTTTCGATCTCGCCGCGTACATGGCTGTCCGCTTCGGCGGGCGTGGTGAGCTTCAGCGATCCGCCGAGTTCGCCGAACAGCTTGCCGATCTCCGGTTGCTTCAGCACCGCATGCAGTTCACGGTTCAGCCTGTCGACGATCGGCTGCGGCGTCGCGCGTGGCGCCGCGACACCTGCGAACGAGGTCACCTCGTAGCCGGGCAGCGTCTCGGCCATCGTCGGCGTGTCGGGCAACTGCGGCGAGCGCTCGAGCGAAGTTACCGCGAGCGCACGTACCCGGTTCGCCTGGATCTGCGAAAAAGCCCCGGTCAGCGTGCCGAAGATCACGTCCAGGCGGCCGGCCATCAGTTCGGTCATCGGCTCCGCGCTGCCCTTGTAGGGCACGTGCAGCATCTCGGTGTTGGCCATCGAATTGAACAGCTCGGTCGCGAGATGGAACACCGAGCCGATGCCGACCGATCCGTAATTCAGCTTGCCGGGATTGCGGCGTGCGAGGTCGACGAGCCCGGCGGCGTTGCGCACCGGTGAGTCGTTGCGCACGACCACCACGAACGGGTAGGTGATCACGATCGTCACCCAGCTGAAGTCCTTCACCGGGTCGTAGGGCATCTTCGATGCGGTGGCCGCCACCGAGGTGAACGCGCCGCTGGCGAACAGCACCGTGTGGCCGTCGGGCAGGGCCTTGGCCACCGCCGCGGTGCCGATCATGCCGCCGGCACCGGGCCGGTTGTCGACCAGCACGTTCTGGCCGAGACGCTCGGCCAGGCGTGGCGCGATGGTGCGGCCGACCATGTCGGTGTTGCCGCCGGGCGCGAACGGGGAAACCATGCGTACCGGGCGTGAGGGATAGGAGACCGGCGCGTCGGCTGCCGAAGCATGGCCGACGAAGGCGGGTGTGGACGTCACCGAGGCGCTCGCGACGAGTGCCAGGCCGACACGGCTGAAGGCGAATGAACGGGACACGAGGGTTGGCTCAGCCGAACCGGTTCCAGACCACGATCTCTTCGGCCGGCTTGCGCGTGCGCGGCTTGCGATCCTTGGCCGCAACCTCTTCCGGCAGGTCTTCGATGCGGCCGCGATAGCCAGCCACCACCAGCGCCACCGGCCGCATTGGCGCCGGGATCGCGAATGCCTTCGTGACCTTGTCGAAATCCCAGCCGATCATCGCATGCGTGGTCAGCCCGAGCGCGCAGCCCTGGATCAGCAGGTTCTCCAGCGCGAGGCCGCAGTCGAGCAGGAACGACTGCTGGCCGTTGCGGTCGGGCTGCTCGTCCGGGTTGCCGACCACCACCATCTTCAGTGCCGCAGCCGCGGCCCAGGTGCGGTTGCCTTCGCTCAGTGCGTCGTCATAGGCCGCGATCGAAGCAGCATCCTGCGCGATCAGCAGGCGCCATGGCTGTTTGTTGTTCGACGACGGTGCCCAGCGGAACGCTTCGATCAGCGACTCGACGATCTCCGGCTCCAGCGTCCGGTTCGTGAAGTGCCGCTCGCTGCGGCGGTCGACGAGGGCTTGCAGGATCGTTGGCATCGAGGGACGCGCTCCGGTCGCGGTCTGGAAGATGCGAAAGCGTACCGCGTTTCGGGTCTATCATTGCGCACCGGCGCGACGACGGACCGGACCCGGACGCCTGACCGGGCGGCGCGTGCCGACCAGGAGGACAGACGATGGACTACAGCCGCAGCGAGGCCAAGAGAGCCGCGCGCGAACGTTTTCGTGGCGTATGGGCGGCGATCACCACGCCGTTCACGCCGGACAACCGGATCGACGAGCCGGGCCTGCGCCACAACATGCGCTGGCTGATCGAGCACCTGAAGATCGACGGCGTGTTCTGCACCGGCACCATGGGCGAGTTCTGGGCGCTCACCAAGGAAGAGCGGATGCGCGTGGTCGAGATCGTCTGCGAAGAGGCGCGCGGACGTTGCCTGACCATCCCGCACACTGGCCACCACAGCGCAGACGAGACGGTCGAGCTGACCAACCAGGCCGAGCGCGCCGGGGCCGACTTCGCGATCGTGATGAACCCGTACTACCCGCCGGCGAGCGACGAGGCGCTGTACCAGTGGTATGCGCATGTGAGCGCGCGAACGAACATCGGCATATGGATGTTCGACACGCCGTTCTCCGAAGTCGCGCTGTCGCCCGAGGTGACCGCGCGCATCGCCGGGCTCGAGAACATCTGCGGGCTGAAGTGCTCGCGGCCGCTCGACCACTATGCGAAGGTGCAGGCACTGGTCGGCGATTCCATCGTGCTGAGCCACCCGTCCGAGACCGAGCTGCTGCACCTGATCACGCACAACGGCATGAAGGTCCACATGTCGTCAGCAGCCCCGTTCCTGATCCAGGTGCCGGGCTACACGCCGATGCGCGACTACACCGAGCTCGCGCTGGCCGGCGACCTCGCTGGTGCGAAGGCGATCCGCGATGGCATCGAACCGCTGCGTGCAGTCCACGAGCGGTGGATCCGCGAGCCCTGGCTCAAGCACCACCTCATGCCGATCGCGCAGATCAAGGCCTGGTGCGACATGATCGGCATGGTGGGTGGCGCGGTGCGCCCGCCGCTGCTGCCGCTGCCAGCCGCAGAGGTCGCCGCGATGCGCGTGGATCTGGAGCAGGTCGGGCTACTCGCACGCGTGGCGAAGCGCGCGACCGCGTGATGATGAAGTAAAGGCAGCAACCCGCCCGTCATCGTAGGCCGCCGGCAGAGCGGCCCGTGTCCGGCGCGGATCGAGAATGGAGGAGGCGTCATGCAATCACCGGCAAGGGAAGGCCGTCCGCTGCGGCGGGCGATCGCCGCGACGATCGCGGCAGGCAGCGTGCTCGGGTCCATGGTCGCGGCACCGCAGGCAGCGGCCCAGGGCACGGCGGCACCCTGGCCCTCCAAGCCGATCCGGTTCATCGTGCCGTGGACGCCAGGCAGCGGCACCGACCTGTGGTCGCGGGCGTTCGCCGCACGGCTGCAGGAGACGATCGGCCAGTCGGTGGTGATCGACAATCGCGGTGGTGCCGGCACGGTGATCGGCACCGAGATCGCCGCCAAGGCACCGGCCGACGGCTACACGATCTATGTCGGCGGTTCGGTCTCGCTGGCGATCAGCCCGGCGATCTACCCGAAGGTCGGCTACGACCCGGTGCGCGACTTTGCACCGGTGAGCCTCGTGTCGCGCTTCTACAACGCCATCGCCGTGCATCCGTCGCTGCCGGTCAAGTCGGTGAAGGAGCTGATCGCCCTGTCCCGGCGCCAGCCCGGCGCGTTGATGATGGCCTCGGCCGGCAACGGCTCGACCAGCCACCTGGTCGGTGAACTGTTCATGGCCACCACCGGCGTGAAATGGACACATGTGCCGTACAAGGGCGGCGGGCAGTCGGTGGCCGGCGTCCTTGGTGGCGAGTCGCACTTCACCATCTCGCCCGTGGTCGCGACCGCATCGCTTGCGCGCGCGGGCAAGCTGCGGGTGTTCGCCGTGACCAGTGCGCAACGATTGCCCGGACTGCCGGATGTGCCGACCGTATCCGAGTCGGGCGTGCCCGGCTTCGAGTACGGCGGCTGGAACGGCATCCTGGTGCCGGTGGGCACGCCGGTCGAGCGGGTGGGGCGGCTGCACGCGGCGACGGTCAAGGCGGCCAACTCCACCGAGTTCAGGGAGGTGCTCGAGCAGGATGGCTCGCAACTGGTGGCCGGAACGCCCGAGCAGTTCGCCACGTTCATCCGCAGCGAGTACGAGCGGCATGTGAAGCTGATCAAGGCGGCGGGGATACGGCCGTGACGGCGCGCTGAGCCAGCGCTGGCGCCAGCCGGCGCCTTACCCGATCAGCGAGCGCCCCTCCATCCCATCGCAAGGCTGGCCGAGAAAGCGCAGCAGCGTGGGCGCGATGTCAGGCAGGCTGGTGGAATGCTCGATCACTGCAGGGGCGACCTGCGGATGCATCAGGGCAAGGAACGGCCGCGTTTCATCGGGACCGATGCCGCCGTGGTGGCCGCATCCGATTTCAGGTGCCTTCTCCCCATCGGCGACCAGCCAGCGATTGCCCGGTATCCCGCGTGCATTGGGTTCCGTATCGACCGCAGCCGCCAGCGCGTCGTCTCCGCCCAGCCCCAGCGCACGCAGGGTTTCCACGCCGAGGATGCGTCCTGCCCATGGCTCCAGCGCCATCTCGTCGAGGCGTTCGAGCAAGGCTGCGCGAGCGTCAGGCGTGGAATAGATCAGGCCGGCCGTACCCTGGGAGGCGACGGCGATGCGGCCCTGCTCGATCTGCGTTGCCAGTCCCTTCGAAGCCAGCCACCGGCCGACATGGATCGCATCGCCGATCGTCTCGTGCCCGTGATCCGAGCACAGGCCTGCGAGGATGTCGGCGCGCTCGCGCGCGCGCTCGACCGCGCCGAGTGTCTTCTCCACCAGGGAATCGACGACGCGCAGCGCTTCGAGGTGCTCGGGGCCGCCGAGTGCCGCGTGGTGCAGGGTCAGGTCCGGATTGGCCAGCCAGAGGATGCCGACGGCGGTCTCGTTGTCCGGCACGACCTGCGTGCAGAAGCGTTCGGTCATCGCGCGATCGCCGTCGAGATCGTGGCTGATCGCGAGATGCTCCGCACCCTGCAGCGCGACGCCGCCGGGGCCGTACGATCCCGATCGATGCAGCACCCACCCGCTGTGCTCCGGATCGAGGAAGTACGCCGCGCCGGCTGACACGTTCGAGTACGCAACCTGGCGCAGGCCGACGGCGGCCAGACGGTCGGCCATCGTGCGCCGGCGCAGTGCGTGTCCGGTGACCGTGCGCAGGTGCGCGACGAAGCCGGGCAGCCCTACATCGCTGACCACCAGCTTGCCGTCCTCCATCAACGCCACCTGGTTGCCGTACAGGCCGTGCGATCCGGGGAAGCAGCCGGTCGCGATGCTGGCGGCCGACACGCGGGTCACCGACGGGAAGACCGCCCGGTGGTCGGCTGGGCGAAGCCCTGTGCGCAGGCAGCCATCGATGAAGGGCGTGTGTCCTTTGCCGAGCCAGTCGCGGCCGAGCCCGTCGCAGACGACCAGGATGACGCGTTTCACGCTGCACCGCCGTTCATGAAGGGTACGTTCAGAGGCCGATCAATCCAGTTGCAGGCCCGATCGCGAGACGATGAGGTCACTGCGCTCGATCTGGCTGCGGATGAAACTGCGCAGTTGTTCGGGCGTGGAGCCCACCGGCTCGGCACCCTGCTTGAGCAGCGTCGACTGTACCTCGGGGAAGGCCAGTGCGGACACGAACGCCTTGTTGAAGCGGGTCACCATCGCGGCCGGCGCGCCACGCGGAAGGGCGCTGGCCACCCAGGTGCTGAAGTCGAAACCCGTGAACCCCAGTTCCGCGACAGTCTGCGTGTCGGGCAACGCCGTCGCGCGGCGGCTGGAGGTCACTGCCAGCGCCTGCAGGCGCCCCGATGCGACCAGTGGCACCGCCGGCGGTACGCTGCTGATGGCCACATGTACATGGCCACCGATCGCGTCCTGTACCAGCGGACCCGAACCCTTGTACGGAACGTGCACCAGCGACACCTTGGCCATCGCCGACAACAGTTCCCCCGCGAGATGCTGAGGGCTGCCGGCGCCGATCGAGCCGTAGGTGATGGTGCCCGGGTTGCTGCGTGCGGTGGCGAGCACCTTCGCCAGCGTCGGACGTGTCGCAGGGTGGGACACCAGCACCAGCGGGAACACCGCGATCAGGCTGACGGGCTCCAGATCCGTCCGAGGGTCGTAAGCCATCTTGCGATACAGGCTGGTGTTGATCGCCATCTCGCTGGCAGCGCCGAACAGAACCGTCTGTCCGTCGGGCGTGCTGCGCGCGACATAGGCTGCGCCCACCATGCCGGTGGCGCCGGGCCGATTCTCGATGATCACTGGTTGCTGCAACGCCTCGCTCAGGCGGGCGGCGATCGCGCGCGCGGTGATGTCGGTGCCACCGCCGGTCGGATACGGGATCACCAGCCGGATCGGTCGATCGGGCGCCTGCGCGAGGCTGGCTGCGGGGGAGAGCGCCAGTGAAGCCGAAAGGATGCCGATCGCGCCGAAGCACAAGGTCGTGCGCGCCTGAAGCCTGACGCTGGATGGTGTCATGGCCTGCCGTTCCTCGAGAGACAAGCGCGGCAGTGTGCGGGGCGCGAGTGACACACCGATGACAGCGATGGTGCGAAGCAATGGCTGACGGGCAGCCGAGACTGCGATTGAACGCAAGGATGCTTCCGGCTGACCGCCCTACCGCCGCGGCCCGGCTCCCCGTGCCTCGCGCTTGAGCTCGAACCGGTACCGGTAGCGCTCCTCCGGGTGCACGCTGACCGTGGTCTGGAACACCTCGCCATGCCGGCCGGTGTACGTGCGCATCACCACCATCGCCGGCGATTCCGCCGGCGCCTTGAGCGCGGCCGCCATGCGCCTGGGCACTCGCATCACGAAGATCTCGACGTCGGCCTGCTCGATCACCTCGTCGTACATTTCGACGATCTGCTCGCAGACCGGCATCGAGGTATGCCGGCGATGCTTCGTGACACCCGCGTACCTGGGCAGTACGTAGGTATCGGTCCAGCACAGCGGCAGGGTCGAACTGCCCGGATAGCGCAGCGTGGTGATCTGGAACCACTCCTTGCCGGCGGGGCAGCGCAGCTGCTGCGCCAGCCCTGCATCGGCCTTCACGTAGCGGCTGGCAGTCACCTTGCGATGCGTGTCGCGGGGATAGTCGAGCAGTTCGTCCACCGAGGTGACCGCCTGCGACAACACCGCCGGCACATGGGTGGCGACCACCACCGAGCCGGTACGCGGCCGGCGCACGATCAGTCCCTCGGCCGAGAGGGTCGCCAGCGCCTGGCGCAGCGTCGGACGGCTGGTGTCGAACAGCGTGGCGAGTTCCGCTTCGATCGGCAGCCGTGCACCCAGCCCGTAGACGCCGGACTGGATGTCGGCGCGCAGCCGGTCGGCGATCTGGGTGTGGCGGGGCAGGGTTTTCCCGGACGGCATCATTGCAATCATCTTGACAATTCAGGGGGGCGTCGATACGGTCACGGACAGATGCCGGATGACCGGTCGACGCCAAGAATACTTGGACAAGGAGGAGGCAGCATGGCTGGTCTTTCTTTTCGCAGCGTCGCGGCCGCGGTGCTGGTGGTCGTCCCGCCCATGGTCGCCGCTCAGCCGGCGTCGACCTACCCGGACCGCCCGGTGCGCGTGGTCAACCCGTCCTCGCCCGGTGGCGGCGCGGACGTGATCTCGCGCATCGTGATGCAGGAAGTGTCGAAGTCGCTCGGGCAGACCTTCATCATCGACAACCGTCCGGGCGCGGCGAACATCATCGCCACCGAAATCGCTGCGAAGGCACCGCCCGATGGCTACACGCTTCTGATCGCGGCTACCGGCACCTTCGTTACCAACCCGCTGCTCTACGCGAAGCTGCCGTATTCGATCAACGACTTCGAGACGATCAGCATTGTTGCCGACGCGCCCTTCATCCTGTCGGTGCATCCGAGCGTGCCTGCGCGCACGGTGAAGGAACTGATCGGCTACGCGAAGGCGCAGGACGGCAAGCTCACCTTCGCCTCGTTCGGGCGCGGAAGCTCGTCGCACCTGGCCGGCGAGCTGTTCCAGTCGGTCACCGGAACGAAGCTGGTCCATGTGCCGTACAAGGGTGCAGCGCCCGGCATGGCTGACCTAGTTGCCGGGCAGATCACGATGGCTTTCGACAGCGGCCTGTCCTCGATCCCGCATGTGAACGCTAAGCGCATCCGTCCGCTCGGAGTGGCCGCACCCCAGCGCCTGCCGAGCCTGCTCGACGTGCCGACGCTGGCCGAGGCCGGACTCGGCACGTTCGATGCCGGCACCTGGTACGGCGTGATGGCACCGGCGCGCACGTCGAAGCCGATCATCGACCGGTTACATGGTGCGATCGTCAAGGCGCTCGCCCTGCCCGACGTCACAAAGAAGATCAACGACCTCGGGACAGCAGTGATCGGCAACTCGCCGGCCGAGTTCAGCGCGCAGATCGCGCGAGAGAGTGAACGCTGGGCGGCGGTGGTCAAGCAGGCCGGGCTGAAGCCGGAGTGAGCACGACGCCGGAGGCCGTTTCGCGCCGGACCCTGGCCGGCGGCCGCTCATGACGGCGCCGGTGATCGTCCGCGCCGAGGCGATCCCGGTCTCGCTGCCGCTCGCGCGTCCGCAGCTGATGGGTGGCAGCCAGCGCTTCACGCATTCAGAGTCGCTGGTGGTGCGGCTGGAGACCGACAGCGGGCTGGTCGGCTGGGGCGAGGCGTCCGCCGCGCCGACCATGACCGGTGAGACGCTGCCTGGCATGAAGCTGGTCGCCGACCGCGTGCTCCTGCCGGTGCTCGAGCGTGCGCCGCTGATCGAGCGCGCGACGATCGAGCGGCGCCTCGATCGCGCGATCCCGGGCAACAGCGCAGCCAAGTGTGCGCTGAATGTCGCGCTGTACGACCTGCTCGGGCGCCACTACAAGGTGCCGGTGCATGCGCTGCTCGGTGGCCTTGCGCGCACCTGCGTACCGGTGATGCACCTGCTGGCCAACGCCACCATCGACGAAGACCTCGACGAGGCGGTGCGCAAGCAGGCCGAAGGTATCCGCCTGTTCAAGGTGAAGGCGGGCGTGAAGCCGGTCGTCGACGAGATCGCGATGCTGGCCGAACTGCGTGCACGGCTCGGCCCGGCGGCGATGCTCTGCGCCGATGCCAACACCGGCATGGGGCTGCAGGACGCCTGCGACTATGCATGCGCGGCGGCTAGCGCTGGCCTGCTGTTCTTCGAGCAGCCGCTGCCCGACCACGACCTCGAAGGCATGATCAAGGTCGCGCAGGCAGGCAGTACGCCCACCTGTGCGGACGAGTCTGCGCACGACATCGACCACATAATCGCCTGGCAGCGTGCCGGCGCGATATCGGGCGTGAACCTGAAGACGATCAAGCTCGGCGGTATCGCCGGGCTGATGCGTGCGGCGATCGTGTCCGGGCAACTCGGGCTGAAGATCAACCTTGCCTGCAAGGCGGGCGAGTCGAGCATCGGCACCGCCGCACTGGTGCACCTCGGCTACACCGTGCCCAACCTCGACTGGGGCATCACGCCGAGCAGCCAGTACCTCGCCAAAGACATCGTTCGCGCGCCGCTGCGCCCGGTCGACGGCAGCATCCCGGTGCCGATGGGCGATGGCTTGGGCGTGGACGTGGACGAGACGGCGGTCGAGCACTTCCGAATCGCCGTCTAGAATACCGTGCGCCGCTACGGCATTTGTATTGACAATTGAGCCGCCCGGCCCTAACGTCGGTGCATCGGCCCTCACGGCCCCCGCAACAAGGATCCGCGATGAATGCGCGAGCCCCGCTGGCCCTGGCGGTTGAACCGGCTGCCGCCGCTGCAACGTCCCACCCGCTTCCTGCCGGCACCGGCAAGGATTTTTCCGGTGTCTCCTATGCCGAGGCCCTGCAGCGCGCCGCCGACCTCATCCCCCTGCTTCGCGCCGAGGCGCCGGCCACGGAGGCCGCGACCCGGCTCACCGACACCGTGCTGGCCGCGCTGCACGATAGCGGCCTGCTGCGCTCGCAGCAGCCGAAGGCCTGGGGCGGCATGGAGCTCGACTTCCCGGCTTTCTACGAGATTCCCGAGAAGCTCGGCCAGGGCTGTGCGTCCACCGCCTGGGTATTCGCCAACCTCGCCTCGCATCATCGCCAGCTCGTGCAGTGGGATCCGCAGGCCCAGGAAGAAATCTGGGGGGACGATCCCGATGCGCTGATCGCCTCGGGCATTGCCTACGTGCAGGGGCAGGGCACGCGGGTCGACGGTGGCCTGCTGCTGTCGGGCCAGTGGGGGTTCTCGTCCGGGGTCGACGTGTCCTCGTGGAACATGCTCGCCTGCGTGGTGAAGGACGCCGACGGCAAGCCGGTCGACTGGTGCATGAACCTGGTGCCGCGCGAAGACTACGAGATCGTCGACGACTGGCAGACGCTGGGCATGCGCGGCACCGGCAGCCGCACCGTACGCTGCCAGGATGTTTTCGTGCCGCAGCACCGCGTGCTGTCGATGCAGGTGTCGAAGCCCGGCCACAGCTTCCCGGGCTTCAAGGTGCATGCCAACCCGATGTTCCGCGTGCCCAACGCCGCGCTCGGCGGCAACGCCATTGCCGGCGCCATGATCGGCAATGCACGCGCGATGCTCGACGAGACCACCGCCTCGGTGAAGTCGCGCGCGACCAGCTACACCGGCGCGTCGATGCGCGACTTCGCCACCGTGCAACTGCGCGTCGGCATGGCCGGCGCGAAGATCGACGCGGCGCACGCCTGGCTGAAGGGCGACTGCCACGAAGGCTGGGCGCACTACAAGGCCGGCGGCAGCTTCGACCTCGAGACCAAGCTGCGCTACCGGCGCAACACCGCGATGGCGATGAAGATCGCCAACGAGGCGGTCGACATCCTGCAGGAGATGGCCGGCGCGAGCGCCATCTACGACAAGAGCCCGCTGCAGCGGATGTTCCGCGACGCGCATGCCTCGGCCGGGCACGTGGTGTTCAGCACCGACATGCAGCTCACGCCTTGGGGGCTGGTGGCACTGGGCGGGGCGTTCAAGAGTCCGACGATGTAGGCTGGCGATCCGAACGGACCGGCCGGAAACGTGTACCGTTCGCACCTCGTCGACGGATGCTTTCCCACACATGCTTGATCGATTCTCGAAGGTTTTCCGGGCCGGGACGCTTGCGGCCCTCGCCCTGTCCCTCGCAGGCTGCGCATCGTTCAGCGTGCCCGCAGGCTCGCCGACGCTCGAGCGAATTGCATCGACCCGGCAGATCGTCATCGGGCACCGCGAGGCTGCCGTACCGTTCTCGTTCGAGGCCAGTGGCGGCCAGCCGGCAGGCTACTCCGTCGATCTGTGCGCGCGGGTCGTGGCCGGTCTCGCACGCCAGCTCGGTGTCGAGGGGATCTCCATCCGCTGGACGCGGGTGGGCGCGCCCGACAGCCGGGTGAGCGCAGTCGCGGACGGCCGGGTGGACATGGAATGCGGTGTGACTTCGGTCACGCTCACGCGCATGCGCAGCGTGGATTTCTCCAGCGCCATCTTCGTCGATGGCGCCAGCATGCTGATACTGGCCAGCGCCCCGAAAGGCCGTGGCGATGGCGGTTTGATGAGGGTTGGCGTGATACCCGGCACCACGACCGAGTCCGCCGTGCGTGGCGCGCTGCTCAAGGCCGGGCTGCAGGCGACGATCGTGCCGGTACAGGACCACGCCGATGGCGTGCGTGCGCTGACGGCCACGAAGATCGATGCCTATGCCGCCGACCGGACGGTGCTGCTCGGGCTCGCAGTCGCATCGCAGAACCGCGACAACCTCGTGGTGTCCGATCGGCAGTTTTCGTTCGAGCCTTTCGCCATTGCGCTGCCGCGCAACGATCCGGATTTCCGCCTCGCGGTGAACCGGCAGATCGCGCGCATCTTCGGCGATGGCAGCATCGGCGAGGTGCACCAGCGCTGGCTCGGCCCGTTCGGAGAGATCGACCTGATGAACCTGGCCGCCTACCGGCTCGGCGCACTGCCCGATTAGCCATGCATCCTTGGCCATACCCTGACGGGCTGCTCGCACCGTCCTGACCGCCGCCATGCCATCCACCCGTCCATCCGTCCGGTCGCGTCCAGGCCCGCGGCTGCATGCTGCAGGGGCCTTGTGCAAGGCTGCGCTGGCAGTTGCTGTCACCGTGTTCGTCGCTGGCTGCGCCGCGCCTTTCACCGCGGCGGACGTGCCGCTCGCGCAGCCGCCGATCGTCGTCGACCGTGCCCCGGAGCGGCCGCTCAAGGGCAGCTACTCGCTCTACAACAACACGCGCAAGGTCGGGCTCGCTGCCCTGCAACCGCTGGTGCCCGCCTATGCTGGCGCAGGACGGCTGCTGGCGAGCTGGAACCCGCATCCGCGCGGCGTGGCGGGGCGACCCACCTTCGTGGTCGTGCACGGCGGGCACGGGCTGGTACCCACGAACTTCGCCACGGCCCTGTGGCTGCGCGATGCGCTCGGTGCCAACGTGATGGTGCTCGACAGCTACTGGAGCCGTGGCCGCGAAGAGAACTGGGCCACCTGGACCGCGTTCGGCGCCAACATGCGGGCACTCGATGCCATCGCGGCGGCCCGATGGCTGCGCGACACCGCGGCGGTCGACCCGGCGCGGATATTCCTCTACGGCGACAGCCAGGGCGGCTGGACGGTGCTGCGCACTTTCACCGACGAGCCTTTCCTGCGCAGCCAGGTAGCCGGGCTGTATCGCGGTGGCATCGCGCTCTACCCGAACTGCGTCGCCGATGGCAGCCTGGCGCAACCCGCGCTGGGACCATACGTCGCGCCGGTCATCGTGTTCACCGGCGGGCGCGACACGGCGACCCCCATCCAGCCCTGCGATCGGGCGGTGTTCACGCGCGCCGCGCAGTGGCACCACTACGCCGACCAGACCCATGGGTGGGATACCGCCAACCGCGGCGCGCACACCCCGTCGGTCGACGGCGAGTGCGGCAAGGCGATGAACGTCTACAACCGGTTTGCCGTATGCCGCAGCGATGCCACGACCAGCGACATGCGTCGTCGCATCGCGGCGTTCATCGAAGGCCTGCAAACCCAGGGCCGCTGACCACGGCGGGCCTCGCGGGTGGAAGGCCCTCGGCCCGCAGCCAGGGACGGCCGCACGGTGGCCTAAAGAACCGGCGGGAAGAACCGTTAAGCAAGACTCCCGTTGTCTTCGGCCTGACTCGATCAGGCCCTCAGCCGCCATGGATACCGTTCGTCCCGACCCTTTGCGCCGCCGACTCGCTGCCTGCGCCCTGCTGGCCGTTGGGTCGGTGGCCATCGTCCCTGCGGCATGGGCGGCCGACGCGCTGATCACCGACGAGGAAGCGCGCCTGCCTGACGCACCCGCCGCCGCGCCGACCCGTGGCATCTCGCGCGGACCGGGCGTGCGCCTCGCCACGCCCGACGAGGTGGTCGCGCGCGGCTTCGCGCTGCAGCTGGCGTTCGAGCCGCGCGGGGGCTCGCGCATCGACCCGGCGAGCCTGAAGGTCACCTACCTGAAGCAGCCGGCGGTGGATCTCACCGCGCGGCTGAAGGCCGGCTTGTCGGGGAACCAGGTCGCGCTGGCGCGGGTGGCAGTCCCCGCCGGATTGCACCCGATCCGGGTGAGCGTGCGCGATACCGACGGCCGCGAGGGCGTCCTCACCTTCCTGCTGCGTGCCCGGTGACCGGGACCGGTCTGGCCTGCCCGTACTGCGCCGGAGAACTCTCTCCGGGTGTACTGGCCTGCCAGCACTGCGGCCGGATGGTCGGACACCTGCTGCCGATGCTCGCCCGCCAGGCGGCGCTGTCGATGGAACTCGCGACGTTGCGCGCCGAACTCGCCGAGTTGCGCGAACAGTCCGTGCGACCGGCCACCGCACCCGAGGCGCCAGCTGCACCTGCGGCATCGGCTACGCCTGCCGGCGCACCGGCGCGGACCATCCGTTCGACGGCTGCCACCCTGGCCGCAGCCGTCCTGGTGGTCGCGGTGACCTCGGCCTTTCTGCACTGGCTGTTGCTGTTCGTCTACGACGCCCCCCCGATGCTGCTGCGCGTGGTCACGCTGGCGGTGCCCCTGGCCCTGGGTGCGCGCGCCAGCCGGATGGTCGATGGCAGCCTGGCGGCCCACGTGCTTGCTTCGGTCTGCTGCGGGCTTGCCGCGGTCACCGCGATGTTCACCGTCACCCACCTGATCGACAGCGTGCCACTGCTGCCACAGGACGCGCGCGAGGCCCGCGAGGCGCTGGAGTACAGCGCGTCCATCGCACTGGCCTTCCTGACCGGCTACCTGCTCACGCACAGCCTGCGCCGGGCGACGCTGCGGCCGGTTGCCGCCACTGCGCCCGGAGCCCTGATCGGCCATGCGCAGCGCTTCCAGCAACTGGCAGGCCTGCTCTCGCCGATCTGCGCGGGCGGACTTGCGCTCTACTCCGGCCTCAAGAGCCTCGCAGGCGAATGAACCGATCCATCACAGGGAAACTGTCATGACAGCGCGTCCGATGCCATCGGCGAAGAGCCTTCGCCGTGCCGTGCCCCGTAGTGGTCGGCTCTGCCGCCTCGCCGGCGGGTGGCTCGCGCTGCTGGTGCTCGCGACCGCGCTCGTGCTGCCCGCACGGCCGGCGCTGTCGCAGCCCGCGGTAGGCAGCACCATGCGCGGCGCGCTGGGGCTGGGCTGGGGTGCGAGCGTGCCGCTGCCCGAAGGCGAGTGGCGGGTGACGGCGACGCCGATCCTGAAGCGCAAGGGCTTCGACCTGGAAACGATCGTGCTGCGCAATACCCGCGACGACGCGCTCATCCCGCTGATGGTGGTTCGCCACACCCGGGACAACCGGACCACGGGCTGGGGCCCCCTGGGCTGCCATGCAGGTCCTCCGGGCGAAGGCAGTACCGAGTTCATGCGCAATGCGCACGGATCCACCGGCAACGACCTGGTGAATCGCTGCTCGCGCGTCTGGACGATCGGGGACTACGAGCAGTGGCGCACGCGTACCGCCTCGGGCGATTCCTGGTGGAAGGAGGTCGGCGGGATGGCTCTCGGCAGCGATGCGGCACCGATCGGCGGCGGGATGCTGCTGGTGCAAGTCGAACTGCAGGAACACCTGCGCCGGCGCCTGAATGTCGAACTGTTCGTCCGTCCGCCGCAGGGGCGAACGCCGCAACAGTTCCGCGAAGCGGTCCTTGCCGGCCGAGGCGGCGTCGAGGCCGACCTGTTCTCGACCTGGACCGCCGTCTATGTCGCCTCCACGCAGTTGTCCTTCCTGAGCCTCACGCCGCGGCCGATCACCGCGCTGGCCTGGCCTGCCAGTCCAGCGACCGTGACAGCCTCGGCGCCGGCGCCGGCGAAGGCGCAGGTTGCTTCGGCACCGGCGCCTGCGCCCGGACCTGCAACCGTACCCGCGCCGGCCCCCGCCGCACCCGCTGCCGTACCGGCTGCCGCACCGACAACTGCCACCGCCGTCACCACCGCCGTCACCACCACCGCCGCCGCCGCCGCCAAGCCGCCAGCGGCTGGCGCGGTGCCGGGTATCCCGACGCTGGCCATCGAGCAGCAGAACCGCGATCTGCAGGCGCAACTCGAGCAGATGCGCAAGACGCTCGCCCAGTTGCAGGCGACCGTCGAAAAGGGTGCTGCCCAACCGCCACCTGCACAGGACGGCGCAGCGCGTCCGTTCGTACCGCGGCCGCCAGCGGTCAATCGCAAGGCGCTGGTGATCGGCAACGACCGCTACACCGAGGTCGCACCGCTCGCCAACGCCGTGGCCGATGCGGAGGCGATGGCCCGCACGCTGCAGGCCGTGGGTTTCACGGTCACCAAGCATCTGAACCTTAGCGAGAAGCGCTTCAAGCAGGCGCTGCGCGACTTTCGCATGCAGGTACAAGGTGGCGACGAGGTCATATTCTTCTTCGCTGGCCACGGCGTGCAACTGGGCGCAGCGAACTACCTGCTGCCGGTAGACATCCGGGCCGATCACGAAGAGCAGGTGAAGGACGAGGCCATCCCGCTGCAGCGCATCCTCGACGATCTCAACGAGCGCAAGGCGAAGTTCAGCCTGGCCGTCATCGATGCCTGCCGCGACAACCCGTTCCAGTCGAAGGGCCGAAGCATCGGCGGGCGCGGCCTTGCGCCCACCTCGGCGGCCAGCGGCCAGATGGTGATGTACTCGGCCGGGGCCGGACAGCAGGCGCTCGACCGCCTCGGGCCCAGTGATCCCGAGAGAAACGGTCTGTTCACGCGCATCCTGCTGCGTGAGATGACCCGCCCCGGGCAGTCGGTCGATCGCGTGCTGCGCACCGTGCGCACCGAAGTGGTGAGGCTCGCGCGCGGCGTCGGCCACGAGCAGACGCCGGCGCTCTACGACCAGGCGATCGGCGAGTTCTTCTTCGCGCCATGACCCTCACCGCCTGCATGACTGCGTTTCGTCCCATGGCCCTGATCGGGCCGTGCCCCGCCTTGCGTGGCCGCTTCGCGCCCGCAAGCGTGCTCGTCGTGCTTCTGATGCTGATGCTGCTCGCGCCCTGGCCTGCGGCGCTGGCGCAGGCCAGCGGGGCGCGTACCGCACTGATCATCGGCATCAGCCGCTATGCCGATCCCGCGGTCACGCCCCTGCGCGGCGTCGAGCACGACATGGCGAGCGCGCGCACGATCGCGCGTGCCATGGGCGTTCCCGAGAACGGCATGCGCGTGGTGCGCAATGCCGAGGCGACCAAGGCCGGCCTGCTCGCCATCCTGCGCGACTTCGGTGAGCGAACCCGGGAGGGGACGCGGGCACTGGTCTACTTTTCCGGCCACGGCACGCGCTACTTCGATCCCGAGGCCGGCGGCTGTGTCGAGGGGCTGCTCACCTACGACGGTCAGGTCATCACCAATGCGGAACTTGCGCAGGCCACGCAGGCAGTGGGGCAGCGTGCCGACAAGCTGGTCGTGATGCTCGACGCCTGCCACTCCGAGGGCGTGCTGCCCGCGAAGGGTGCAGAGACCCGCGGACTCGCCAGCGCCCTGGTGCCCAAGTTCAGCACCGGGCCGGCGAGCGGCTCGGCCGCAGCCTGCTCAGTGGTGTCGAACTACCGTACCCGCGGCCTGTTCACCGAGTCGACACGGCTGGGCGCATTGCGCGAGAACGTGGTGCTGATCACCTCTGCGCGTCCCGACGAGGTGAGCTTCGACGATCCGAACAACGGCGGCCTGGCCACGGTGGGCATCCGCGACTGCCTGCTCGGCAAGGCGCGCGATCTGGATGCCTCGGGCGCGGTCAGCCTGGAGGAGATCCGGCGCTGCGCGCAGTCGTTCGTCACCGAGCGGCTGCGCGCCTATCCACATCTCGCGCCGCACACGATCAGCCTGTCGGGCAACCGTAACCTGGTGCCGGTGCCGGTGAGCCGTCCCCCGGTGGCAGGGGCGGCGCCCGTCCAGGCAGCGCGCCCCGCCGAGTCGGCCGCGCCTGCGCCGATCGCGAGCGCGCTTGCGGCAACTTCACCGGTGCAGCAACCCACGGCGCCGGTAGCCGCGCCTGCGTCAGTGCAAGTCTCGGCGCCGGTAGCCGCGCCTGCGTCAGTACAAGTCTCGGCGCCAGTGGCCGCGCCTGCGTCAGTGCAAGTCTCGGCGCCAGTTGCAACGCCAGCCCCGGCCCCTGCACCGCCACCGTCGGTCGTCCAGCCCTCGGTGCCCGTGGCGCCGCCCGTCCAGGCCCCGGCCCCCGCACCTGCACCGCCACCACCAGCGCTGGCCTCGCTGGCGACGCTGGCGGACATCGCGGCACAGGCTGACCCGCGACGCATGCCCGAGGTGAGTGGACAGGCGGGCGCGCTGCGCATCGGCCGCGATTTCCTGGAACTCACCGTCACGCCCCAGCGCGACGGATTCCTGTACCTGGTGCTTCTGGGCAGCGATGCGCGCAGCTTCTACCTGTTGTTCCCGAATGCGCTGGACATGAGCAACCGGGTACGCGCCGGCCAGCCGGTGCGCCTGCCGCGCGAAGACTGGCGCATCCGCGCCGCCGGACCAGCCGGCATCAACCATCTGATGGTGGTGGTGGCCGATACGCCACGCTCGCTCGAACGACTCACCCGCGTGAAACCCGATGCAAGGTCGCCGTTCACCTTCACGCTCAACACGCTGGACGGCCGCAGCGCGCTCTTCGACTTCCTGACCTCGGCGCCCGCCGGCGGGACAGAGTCCTTCGGGGCGCGGTTGCTCACCGTGGAGGAGGTCAGATGAGAATCATGTTCGCGTCCGCATGCCTGTTGCTTGCCGTGCTCGCGTCACCGGTCGGTGCCCAGCCCTCGGCCAGCGCGACGGTGGACGACCTGGTCGATCGACTGGCACCCGCGCCCGCAGCCACGCGCGGGCTGCGCAACCTGGTGCCGGAGCCGCGCAGCGTGGACCTCGTGGTGCAGTTCGATTTCGACTCGGCGCGCATCCAGCCGGGCAGCCAGCCGCTGCTCGACAGCCTGGCAGCCGCCATGCGCAGCGAGCGGCTGGCCGGGCTGCGTTTCCGCGTCGAGGGCCACACCGATGCCAAGGGTAATGCCGGCTACAACCAGCGGCTCAGCCAGCGTCGCGCCGAATCGGTGATCACGCATCTGTCCGGCGCCGGTGTCGATCGCGCCCGCCTCACTGGCGAAGGGCGCGGAGCGGCCGATCTCCTGCGACCGGACCAGCCCTACGCGCTCGAGAACCGGCGCGTGCGGATCACTGCCACGCCCTGATCGTACGCGCCGGCGCCGGTGGCCGCCCTAGGCGCTGGCGCGCATTGACACTCGCAGGACCGCTGCGGACAATCGGTGCGGCGCGACATCCATGCCCGGCCCATGGCACGGCGTCGGCGTTGTGACAGACCCCGGCACGGGGCGGCGCGAAGCGAGGAGCGATGACCACCGACACGACACGCTGCGACGGCAGCCGGACACGCCGTACGCTGCAGGTCGGCGACCGGCAGTACGATTACTTCAGCCTCGCCGCCGCGCAGGCCGATGGGCTCGAGGGCGTTGCCCGCCTGCCGTTCGTGCTCAAGGTCATGCTCGAGAACCTGCTGCGCCAGCACGCGCTCGGCCAGGCCACGGGCGAAGACCTTGCCGGGTTCGCTACCTGGCTTCGCGCACGCAACCGCGATGGCCGCGCGCCCGATTGTGCGATCGGCCTGCGTCCCGCACGGATGATGATGCCCGACTCCTCCGGCATCACGCTGCTCGGCGACCTGGCGGCGATGCGCGAGGCGATGCAGGCGCTGGGTGGTGATCCGCGGCGCATCGAGCCGCAGATCCACCTCGACTTCATCGTCGACCATTCCGTGATGGTCGAGGCGAGCGGCCGGCCGGGCGCGCTCGAACACAACATGGCGAGCGAGTTCGCGCAGAACCGCGAGCGCTACGAGTTCCTGCGCTGGGGCAGCCGCGCGTTCGGCAACCTGCGCGTGTTCCCGCCGGGCTCGGGCATCCTGCACCAGGTGAACCTGGAACACCTCGCGCGCGTGGTGTGGACGGCGGAAGCGGGCGGCCGCACGCTGGCGTATCCCGATTCGCTGATCGCGATGGACAGCCATACCGCGATGACCAATGCGCTGGGTATCGTCGGCTGGGGCGTGGGTGGCCTCGAAGGCGGCGCGGTCGCGCTCGGCGAGCCGATCTCCATCCTGTTGCCCGAGGTCGTCGGCTGCCGGCTGTCGGGGCGGCTGCGCCCCGGCGTGACCGCCACCGACCTCGTGCTCACGATCACCGAGGCGATGCGCCGGGAAGGCGTGCTCGCCAAGGTCGTCGAGTTCCACGGTGACGGCGTCGACACGCTGTCGCTGCCCGAACGCGCGACCATCGCCAACATGACGCCCGAGTATGGCGCCAACATGGGCTTCTTCCCGGTCGATGCCGAGACGCTGCGCTTCCTCGAGCTCACCGGCCGCGAGGCGGCGCAGGTCGCGCTGGTCGAGGCCTATTGCCGGGCGCAGGGCCTGTGGCGCGAATCCGGCGCAGCGGTGCCCGACTATGCGCGCACGGTCGACATCGACCTCGCGGCGGTCGAGCCCTGTGTCGCCGGCCCGGGTCGCCCCGATGCCCGCGTGCCGCTCGCGGGTGCGCCCGCGGCGTTCAGGGCCGAGTGTCCGCAGGCGCCGGCGCGCACACCGGTCGACGGTGCGCCGTTCAGCCTCGGCCATGGCGACGTGGTGATCGCGGCGATCACCAGTTGCACGAACACCTCGAACCCGCGGGTGATGGTCGCCGCCGGCCTGCTCGCGCGCAATGCACGGCGCCGGGGCCTCAAGGCGCAGCCGTGGGTGAAGACCTCGCTGTCGCCCGGCTCGCGCGTGGTCGCCGACTACCTGCAGGCGAGCGGGCTGCAGGCGGACCTGGACGCGCTCGGCTTCCAGGTGACCGGCTTCGGCTGCATGAGCTGCATGGGCAATTCGGGCCCGCTGCCCGAGGCCGTCGGGCGTGCGATCGAAGAGCGCGGGCTTGCCACCGTCGCGGTGCTGTCCGGCAACCGCAACTTCGACGCGCGCATCCACGCCAGCGTGCGCGCGAACTTCCTGGCTTCGCCACCGCTGGTGGTCGCCTATGCGCTCGCCGGCTCGATCAACACCGATCTGACCTGCGAGCCGCTGGGGGCCGACCCGCAGGGCCGGCCCGTCTACCTGCGCGACCTATGGCCGGACGACGCCGAGGTGTCCGACGTGCTGGCCCGCACGCTGTCGCCGGCATTGTTCCGCGAGCGCTATGCCCGGGTGCGCGAGGGCACGCCGCAGTGGCAGTCGCTGTCGGCGCCGGACACGCTGCTGCCCGCATGGAACCCGCACAGCCACTTCATCATCCGGCCGCCGTTCTTCACGGCGATGACCGCCGCGCGCTCCGCGGTAGAGCCGATCCGTGGCGCGCGCATGCTGCTGATGCTGGGCGACCGGGTGACCACCGACCACATCTCGCCGATCGGCCAGATCCCCGCCGACGGGCCGGCCGGCAGGTACCTGCGCACGCTCGGCGTCGAGCCGCGCGACTTCGTGAACTACGCGGCGCGCCGCCTCAACCACGAGGTGATGATCCGCGGCACGTTCGCGAACCTGCGTCTGCGCAACGAGCTGACGCCCGGGGTCGAGGGCACGTCGACGCTGCACCTGCCGGAGGGCGTGCCGATGACCGTGTACGACGCAGCCGAGCGCTACCGCGAGCAGGGCGTGCCGCTGGTAGTCGTTGCCGGGCGTGAGTACGGCGCAGGATCGTCGCGCGACTGGGCGGCCAAGGGCACGCAACTGCTGGGCGTGCGCGCGGTGATCGCCGAGTCGTTCGAGCGTATCCACCGCTCGAACCTGGTCGGCGTCGGCGTGCTGCCGCTGCAGTTCCCCGACGGCGTGACACGCAACACGCTCGGCCTGACCGGCCGCGAGTGCTTCGACATCGCCGTCCCCGGCGCCGACGTGGCGCCGAAGGCGCCGGTGCCCTGCACGATCACTCGGCCGGACGGTTCGACGCTCGAGATCACCCTCACGGCCCGCCTCGATACGCAGCCGGAGGTCGAGTACTACCTCGACGGCGGCATCGTCCAGCATGTGTTGCGCAAGTTCCTCGCGCAGAAGGCATCCGCCGTATCCAACGCACACACCGCACCCGCAGCAAAGGAAGACTCATGAGCGCCATTTGCAAAGACCTCGGCCGCCCGGCCGCACAGCCGTCGGCTCGCGCTTCGATGCGGCGCACCGGGCACTGTGCGAGCCTGCTCGGTGCCGCGCTCGCCGCCGTCGGCACCTGCGCCTCGGCGCAGCAGGACTTCCCGCTGAAGGCGTTGCAGTTGATGGTGCCCCAGGCCGCTGGCGGATCGACCGATACGCTCGCGCGCACGATCGGCCAGCGGCTGTCCGAGGTGCTCGGCATTCCCGTGGTCGCGGAGAACCGCGCCGGGGCGAACGGCATCATCGGTACCGAGGCCGTAGCCAAGGCGCCACCCACCGGCGCCACCCTGGTCGTCGCGGGCACCGCGATCATGGCGGTCAACCCGAGCATCTACCCGAAGCTGTCGTACGACCCGATCAGGCAGTTCACCCCGGTGGCGATCTTCGGCTACTCGACCAGCGTGCTGATCGCCCACCCGTCGGTGCCGGTGAAGACCGTGGCCGACCTGATCCGCATCGCGAAGGCGAAACCCGGATCGATCCGCTACGCGTCCGCCGGCGTCGGCAGTTCACCCCACCTCGCGGCGGAACTGTTCCGGCAGATGGCGGCCGTCGACATCCTGCATGTGCCGTACAAGGGCAGCACGCCGGGCGTGAGCGCGACGGTGAGCGGCGAGACCGATGTCATGTTCACCGGCGTTGCCTCGGCCGTGCAACTGATCAAGGCCGGCCGCCTGCGCGCGCTGTCGATCAACGGTCCGAAACGATCGGCGGCCCTGCCCGGCGTGCCCACCGCCGGCGAATCGGGCCTTCCCGGCTTCGAGGCCGATTTCTGGATCGGCATGTTCGCTCCTGCCGGCACGCCGCGGCCCATCGTCACCCGGCTCAACACCGAGATCAACCGCATCATCGGCAGCGATACGATACGCGAGCGATTCAGGGACATCGGGGTCGAACCGGTGACGTTGAGCCCTGAGCAGTTCGGCGATCTGCTGGCCAGGGACACCGAGCGCTGGGCGCGCGCGGTGAAGAATGCGGGCGTGAAGGGCGAGTAGGGCGCCAGTGCGTCGGTGCACCAGTGCGGGCTGTGGCCGGCCCGCGCCGGGCTTCACACCGACTGCAGGTGCTCGCGCAGGTCGGAGTACTCGGTGTCGCTGAAGCCGAGGTAGTCCAGCACATTCTCGCCGATGCGATCCCAGTTCGTGTCTTCACGCATGCGCTGAGCCGTATCGTTGAGATGCTCGGCCAGGATGTTGATGGCGACCAGCGTGTGCGCCATCGGATGCGTGTCATCCACATTGGCGAATGAATCGGTCTCGTGGTGGCGCAGGATGGCGCTGCAGACCAGGTCGGACAGCCCCCAGACGCGCGCGATGACGTGGCCGACCGTGGCGTGGCTGGTGCCGTGGTGCTCGTCCTCGACTTCGGTCATCGGCCGCGGATCGCCTGCCGCGAGCCGCAGCGTCTCGCGGTAGTCGGGGAATCGCTGCATCAGCACCGGTATCCCGCAGTCCCTGAACAGGCCGAAGGTGTAGCACTCCTCGCGCGGCACCTTCGGCAGCAGGGTGCAGATGTAGGCGTTGATCGAGGCCACCTTTTCTGCGCTGTCCCAGAACCGTTCGAGGCTTGCGGTGTCGCCAACCGCCTTGCGCAGCACGAGCCCGGTCACCACGTTGCGCACGTTGCGCAGGCCCAGCAGTTGCACCGCCTGCAACACGTTCCCCACCTTGCGGCTCAACCCGAAGAGCGGCGAATTCAAGGTTCGAAGCATGGCTGCCGAAACGCCGACATCCTTCGTGATGAGGGCTTCGATGACTTTCAGGTCGGGGTCGTCCGAATTCAGTTCGGCGTCGAGCGCCAGCAGCAAGGCCGGGCGCGGCGGTATCGTCACTCCCTTCAGCAGTTTTTCGATGCCCTCAGGCGAGAGTTCGAGTGCCATCAAGTGCCCGATCGGTAACAGGTTATGGTGTGTTGGCCTGCGAACAGGTGCCGCCAGAGGCGCGAGCCCTTCGAAGATGCGACACACCTGCAGTGTCCTGCCCGTCCGGACGCGGTCCCCGAGGGGCAGGACGGCCGGTGCCACGGTTGAAACCCATGACCGCTCGGTGCAAGCGGCCACTGTATTGACGAGGGTCCGCGTTGAACCGGGCGAGTGATGCCTGTCGTCTGGGCCTGAGAAGGTGCAGCGACGAGGCGCCGTGGTTATTCCCAGGGTGTCTCATCATCCTTCGCGCCCACTATATCCGGAATCCGGTGTGCCAGTCGCATTCACATGGCGACACGCAGCAGGCGCGCAAGGCCCGAGGACGGTACTTGCGCATCGCAATGCACCCTTGCTGTAGCGGTTGAAACAGGCATCATCTGCAGCAGGCAACAGGAGGAGGTGCCACGATGACGGCTAGTCCCCCGCATATCGCGAACGGACCGGTAGTCGGCTTCGCTGCAGGCGCCCCGAGAGAGCGTCGCCTCTGCGAGCTTCGTCCTTGCCGAAAGTTCAACGCGCGCGTTACTCCCGGAAACGCTTATGTTTCAAGTCATTCCACGGCAAGGACTCGTCAAGAAAAATTGGCACAGGCAAAAGCTTGGCCCTGGCATTCTCCCGAATCGCCGCCGCTATCTTGTGCATGACGACAAAAGACTGCGGTGTCCTGTTACCTGGCTATTGCAGGCTGGCTATGGCGTTTGGTGCATACGGAATCTACGCGCCGGCTCAGTCCGCGCGCGCGCCCGAGGTCCGGATCACCTTCGCCCACTTGGTGATCTCCGTGCGGATGTATGCAGCGAACTGGTCTGGCGTGCTGGAGAGCGCCTCGGCGCCGTTCGCCAGCAGGAACTGCTGCATGTCCTGGGTGCCCAGGATGCGCACCAGTTCGGTGTTCAGCCGGGTGATGATTGCCGCAGGCGTGCCACCGGGCGCGACTGCGCCGATCCAGGTGTCGGCTTCATAGCCGGGAAATCCGCTTTCGGCCATGGTCGGCAGGTCGGGCGTAGCACGCGAGCGCTTGGCGCTGGTGAGCGCGAGTGCTCTGATGCGTGAAGTCTTCATGTGGGGAAACGCCGCGGGCAGGCTGCCGAAGTAGAGCGACACATGGCCGCCGAGCAGGTCGGCGAGCGCAGGCCCGCCGCCCTTGTAGGGAATGTGCGACATGTCGAGCTTCGCCATCGTCGTGAAGAGCTCGGCAGCCAGATGCGTGGTGCTGCCGTTCCCGGCCGAGGCGTAGGTCAGTTGTCCCGGCTTGGACCGGGCCAGTGCGACCAGTTCGCGCACCGTGCGTGCGGGCACTGAAGGATGCAGGACGAGGACGTTCGGAAAGGTAGCGACCAGCGTGATCGGTGCAAAGTCGCGAACGGGATCGTAGGCAAGCTTGCTGTAGAGCGTGACATTGATGGCCATCGGCGCGACATTAGCCATGAGCAGGGTGTAGCCATCGGGGGGCGCCTTGGCGACCGCGTCCGTACCCACGTTGCCGCCCGCCCCGGAACGGTTCTCGACCACCACGGTCTGCCCGAGCGCCTCGCCGAGTCTTTGCGCGAGCGTACGGATCACGATGTCGCCGCCGCCCCCGGGTGCGAAGGGCACGACCCAGCGCAGGGGCTTTACGGGATAGGGTGTCTGCGCCTGCGCGGCCGGGAGAGCTACCGCCAGTGCGATGAACGCAAGCGCGGCACTGATGCGGCACCCGCTGCTGCAACCGGGCTTCGCACCGACCGTGCCGACGCGCTTCTGTTCCTTGTCGCACATGCTCCCCGCCTCTCGATCAGCGACGCGTCCGCTTCGTCGTCGGTACGCGTCATCCAGCGCTGCATGATACGCCCGGTGCCGGGTGTCCTGCCGTATCGCTGTACTGGCCTGGGCGTCTGTCCCGTCGCGTGCATTGGTGAGAGAATCAACGCTGATAAAAACAGTCAGACAAGAGGAATGCAAATGGCGCAAGCAGACGGTATACGTCTTGCAGTACTCGCCGGCGACGGCGTCGGTCCGGAGATCACCGCTGCGACGGTCGACATCCTCCAGGCGGCTGCGTCTCGGGTCGACCTTCGCACGAAACTCGAGACGCTTCCGATCGGATGGAAGGCCTACAAGAAGTCCAGGTCGACGCTGCCCGAAGAGACGATCGATGCGCTGCGCGGACACACCGGATGGATCCTCGGGCCGACCTTCGCGGGCGAGTATCCCAAGGACGACCCTATCAAGGGTCATCCGTCGGGCTACCTGCGGCGCAACTTCGGCCTGTTCGCCAACGTGAGGCCGGTGAAGGCGTGGCCGCAGCTCGAGCCACTCATCCCGGACCTCGACGTGACGGTGATACGCGAGAATACGGAAGGCTTCTATCCGGACAGGAATCTCGCCTGGGGTTACGGCGAGTTCCTGCCTACCGCCGATGTGGCGCTGTCGTTGCGCGTGATCACCGGCGCGGCGTGCGACCGGTTTGCCCGCTTCGTCCTCGAATACGCGACGGCACTGGGTCATTCGTCGGTCGTCGTCCTGCACAAGCGCACCGCGCTGCCGCAGACCGAAGGCATCTTCATCGGTGCGTTCGACCGGCTGAAGAAGGCGTTTCCGAAGCTCGAGGTCGAACTGGTACGCATCGACACGTTCAGTTCGGCTCTGCCGCGCGAGCACAAGCGCTTCCGCCTGGTCGCCACGACCAACCTGTTCGGCGACATCGCGTCCGACCAAGCCTCCGGGTTGGCGGGTGGCGTGGCCGTCGCGCCTTCGCTCAACGCGGGCATCGAGCAGGCGATGGCGCAAGCGGTGCATGGTACCGCTGCAGACATCGCCGGCAAGAACCTTGCGAATCCGACCGCGCTCGCGCTGTCGACCGCGATGCTGCTGCGCTGGTTCGACCAGAAGAAGCGCAATAAGCGCTGCCGTGCGGCGGCGGGGCTCATCGAGCATGGCATCCAGGGGGCGATGAAGGCAGGCGTGATCACCCAGGACCTCGGAGGCCGCGCGACCATGTCGGCGTTCACCAAGGCGGTGATCAAGGCGATCGGGGAAGCGCCGGCGTCCGTCCTCAAATGAACCCGGTGGCCTGCCGCGCGATCCTGGGCCTCTGGGCGCTGGTGTTCGCGGGAACGGCGTCCGTCGTGAATGCACAGCCGCGCGACGAGACGCTCCCTGCGGGCTGGCCGTCGAAGCCCGTGCGCATGATCGTGCCGTTCCCCGCGGGTGGCGGCACCGATATCCTCGCGCGGCTGATGGCGCAGAAGATGTCCGAGGTGATCGGGCAACCGGTGGTCGTCGACAACAGGGGCGGCGCCGGCGGGACGATCGGCACCGACCTTGCGGCCCGCGCTGCGCCCGATGGCCTCACCGTGATCCTGGTGAGCGGCAGCCATGTGATCAACCCCAGTCTCTACAAGTCGCTGCCGTTCGACACGGTCAACGATTTCGCACCGATCAGCCAGGTGGCGACTGCGCCCGGCATCCTCGTCGTGCACCCGGCCCTGCCGGCACGGTCGGTCCGTGAGCTGATCGCGCTGGCGCGTTCGCGGCCGGGACAGCTGACCTATGCATCGGCAGGGACCGGCACGCCGCCCCACCTCGCCGCCGAGTTGTTCAGGACCATGGCGCGCATCGAAGTCGTGCATATCCCATACAAGGGGAACGGACCCGCGCTCGCCGACGTCATCGGAGGCCATGTGTCGTTCACGTTCCCGACGATGCCGTCGGCGCTGCCCCATGTGCGCACTGGAAAACTGCGCGCACTGGCAGTGACCGGCGCGCAGCGCTCGGCCGCGGCAGCGGAGATCCCGACCGTGGCCGAAGCCGCCTTGCCGGGATATGAAGCGAGTTCCTGGTATGGCCTGCTGGCACCGGCCCGCACCGATGCAGCGATCGTCAACCGGCTGCATCGTGACGTGACCGCGATCCTCGGATCGGCCGACGTGAAGGAGCGCTTCGCCGCGCAGGGGATCGAGCCCGCCGCCACGACGCCCCAGCAGTTCGCGGCGATCATCAAGACCGAGATCGCCAAGTGGAGTGCGGTTGTGAAGGCGTCCGGCGCGCGCGCCGACTGACGCAAAGGAGAACCCGTGAACACCGTACAGACGATCGCCGCCCCGACCATCCCCGGGCCGGACCCCGATACCCGCAAGCCCCAGTTCAGCATGCCTGACGGTGCCTGCGACTGCCATGCGCACCTTTTCGGACCGCAGGCCCGCTATCCGTATGATCCGGCCCGCCGCTACACGCCGCCGGACGCACCGCTCGCCGACTACGTCCGCATGCTCCGCGCGCTAGGCATTTCGCGCGGCGTGCTGGTGCAGCCGAGCGTGTACATGACGGACAACAGCCTGATCCTCGATGCGCTCGCCGGGAAGCAGTTTCCTCTCCGGGCTGTCGTGGTGTGCGGCGTCGACATCGCCGATGCCGAACTCGAGCGCATGCATGCACTCGGAGTGCGCGGTGTGCGCCTGAACCTGAGGCACGCGGCAGGCGTCTCCGGCGACATCGCCCCGCGCATGGCCGAGCGTATCAAGCCGTTCGGATGGCACCTGCAGTTCCGGATCAATCCGGCAGAGTTCGTCACCGTCGGGCCGATGATCGAATCGCTGCCGGTGGACACCGTGATCGACCACATGGGACAGATCCCGACGTCCGAAGGCCTCGATTCCGCACCGTTCCAGGCGATCCTCAAGCTCGTGAAGGGTGGCCGCTGCTGGGTGAAGCTTTCGGCGGCCTACCGGATGGGCAAGCTTCCCCATCCGTATGCCGACGTCGCCCCGTTTGCGAGGGCACTGGTCGAAGCCAACCCGGATCGCATGGTGTGGGCCACCGACTGGCCGCACACCACGATGGACAAGCCGATGCCGAACGACGGCGACCTGTGCGACCTGCTCGCGCAGTGGATTCCGGACGAGGCCACCCGGTACAAGGTGCTCGTGACGAACCCTGCTCGGCTGTACGGTTTCGACGGCTGACCTTGCTTGTCGCGCCGCACCCTTGCTACGATGTGTGACACCGTTGTCCCGATGAGCGCCCGCGCGGGATAGCTGCAGCACGCAGGGGGCCGTACACAGGCCACGGGTAAAAGAATCGGGCAACGGGAGGAGGCACCATGACCACGACGACCGGTCCCCGGTATGTCGCAGACATGCTTCGTGCGTACGAAGTGTCGCATCTGTTCTTCGTGCCCCAGATGCTGCTCGAGACGCTGACCGCGCTCGAAGGCCAGTCGATCCGCCGCATCATGACCCACGGCGAGAAGGCCGCCGCCTACATGGCCGACGGCTATGCGCGCGCGTCGCGCCGGCCGGGCGTATGCATGGCGCAGCACGTGGGCGCATCGAACCTAGCGGCTGGGTTGCGCGACGCGTACCTCGCCTGCTCGCCGGTGGTCGCGATCACCGGCGGCCCGGCGCCGCACCAGCGCTACCGCCATGCCTACCAGGAGCTGGAGGACTTCACCCAGTTCGACCACACCACCAAGTTCAACGCGCACGTCGACCACATCAAGCGCCTGCCCGACATGATGCGCCAGGCTTTCCGCGAGGCGACCAGCGGCGCGCCTGGCCCGGTGCACCTGCAGATCGGCGGCCACCATGCCGAGTGCATCATGGTCGAGGCCGACCTCGACCTGCTGGTCGAGCCGCAGTACAAGTCGGTGCCGCCGTTCCGGCCCGCGGCCGACCCGGTGCATGTCGTCGACGCGCTGCGCCTGCTCGCCGCTGCGCAGCGCCCGATCATCGTCGCCGGTGGCGGCGTGCACTGGTCGGCGGCGCAGGCCGAGGTGGTGCAGCTGGCCGAGCTGCTGCAGGTACCGGTCGCGACCTCGCTCAATGCGCGCGGCACGATCCTCGACGACCATCCGCTGTCGGTGGGCGTGTGCGGCACGTATTCGCGCAGCTGCGCGAACCAGTCGGTGGGCGAGGCGGACCTCGTGTTCTTCGTCGGCAGCCACACCGGCAGCCAGGTCACCGCGCGCTGGCAAGTGCCGAAGCCCGGCACGCCGGTGATCCACCTCGATATCGACCCGCGCGAGCTCGGCCGTAACTATCCGGTGCAGGTCGGCCTGCTCGGCGATGCGAAGGTGGTGTTGCAACAGATGATCGAAGCGGCCACCGGCGTGAAGCCGACGCCGCGCAAGGCCTGGCTCGACCGCATCCAGTCGCTGGTCGCCGGATGGCGCGCTGATACCGACGGCCACCGCAACTCGGACGCGGTGCCGATGCGCCCCGAGCGCGTCTGCCGAGAGATCGGCGAGATGCTGCCGGCCAACGCCGTGATGGTCTGCGACACCGGCCACTCCGGCATCTGGACCGGCACGATGATCGACTTCATGCGCCCGGGACAGCGGCTGATCCGCTGCGCCGGCTCGCTCGGCTGGGCGCTGCCCGGCGCGATGGGCGTCAAGTGCGCGCTGCCGGATACGCCGGTGGTCTGCTTCGCCGGCGACGGCGGCGCGTACTACCACCTGGCCGAGCTCGAGACCGCGGCGCGCTACGGCATCAACATGGTGCTGGTGGTGAACAACAACAGCGCGCTCAACCAGGAGATCCCGCACTTCGACAAGTCGTATGGCGGCGACCCGGACGAGCGCGGGCGCGAGCTGTGGGGCTTCAGCACGGTGAGCTTCGCGCAGGTGGCCGAGTCGCTCGGCTGCGTGGGCATCCGCGTCGAACGGCCCGAAGACATGCCGAAGGCGATGGAGCGCGCACTGAAGGCGAACCGGCCGGTGGTGATCGACGTGGTCACCGAGCATCGCGCGTTTTCGCCGAAGACCTGGACAGGCGCCGCTGGCGCTGGCGGACATTGAACGACAACGACTGAACGACCGAACGCATCGGGGGGGATTGTCCACATGCATGGTTCACTCGAACACCTGAAGGTCGAGGTCGACCTGTGCGCGCCCGGATGGGAGCGCATCATCGACCCGAGCCCGCCGGTCGCGGTCCTCGCGAAGGACATCATCTTCGGCGAAGGCCCGACCTGGGACGCGAAGAACGGCTGCCTGTGGTTCACCGACATCATCGGCGACACCATCTGGAAGTGGACGCCGGGCAAGGGGCAGGAGCTCGTGCTGCGCCCGTCGGTGAAGGCCAACGGCACCTGCCTCGACCTCGACAACCGGCTGGTCGTCGCCGGCTGGGGCGGGCGCACCGTGTTCCGCCGCGAGCACGACGGCAAGTGGACGACACTCGCCGACAACTGGAAGGGCAAGAAGCTCAACAGCCCGAACGACATCGTCGTCACGAGCGACGGCTCGGTCTGGTTCACCGACCCGCCGGGCGGCCTGGTGAACGTCGGCATGACCGGCCCCGACATGCAGCGCTACATCGACACCCAGCCGGTGTTCCGCATCTCGCCCAAGGGCGAACTGTCGGTGGTGTGCGAAGACAACACGTATCCGAACGGCCTGTGCTTCTCGCCGGACGAATCGATCCTGTACGTGAACTGCAGCCGCGAGCGGGTGATCCGCGCCTACGACGCGAAGAAGGACGGCAGCGTCGGACCGGCGCGCATCTTCTTCCGCTACGGCGGCCCGGAGCGCGGCGTGCCGGATGGCCTCAAGTGCGACGTCGACGGCAATGTCTGGTGCACCGCGCCCGGCGGCATCTGGGTGCACGACCCGTCTGGCAAGACGATCGTGCGCATCAAGACGCCGGGCCACCACCCGACCAATATCGCGTTCGGCGACGCCGACTGGAAGACGCTCTACATCACGATGATCGGTTCGGTGGTGAGCACGCGCATCAACATCGCCGGCGTGCCGTCGCGATGAACGGCCACCCCTGACCGGAGACTCGAATGGCCTGGAACTTCGAACTGATTGCCGGCCCGTACAAGGGCCGAACCGGTGGCCTCGCCTGGGATGGCAAGGGCATGCTGTTCAGCGCGGTGGCCGAGGAGCGCGTGCTGCGCTACGACCCATCCACGAAGGAGGCAGACACCTTCCGCCGCTGGACCGGTCGCGTGAACGGCCTGGCCGTCGCACCCGACGGCTCGGTGTACGCCGCGCAGGAAGGTGGCCGCCGCGTCGTGCACTACCGCACCGACGGCAGCACCGCCCCGACCGAGGAACTGCTCGACGGTGCGCACCACAACCAGCCGCTCGACGTGCAGCTCGACAGCCGCGGCCGCATCTGGTTTGCCGACGCGTACAACGCACAGCCCCCGTACGGCCCGCCCGCGTATCCGATGCTCGACCATGCCTCGGTGCTGCGCCTGGACCCGACCGGCCCGGGCACCTACCGCATCGAGCGCATCACCCACGACACCTGCGGCCCGCGCGCGGTGCTGCTGTCGAAGGATGAGCGCACGCTGTATGTCGCCGATGGCGACATCGATCGTGGAGACGTCTGCCAGCTGTTCGCGTACGAGGTCAGCGAATTCGGCAGCGTCGGGCATGCGCATCCGCTGCTCACCTTCACCGCCATCGACCGCGGCATCGAGGGCCTATGCCTGGACAGCGACGGCAACATCGTCGCCTGCATGGGCTGGAGCAAAGGCGGGGCGGGGGCCGCGATCGCGGTGATCTCGCCCGGCGGGACGATCCTCGAGACGCATGCGTCACCGGCCGACCTGCCGATGCGCTGTGCATTTGGGGATGACGGGTTGAAGAGTTTGTACGTGACGGCGGGTGATGGCGGGTTGTACCGCGCGACGGATACTGGGCGGCGCGGCCTGAAGCGGTAAGTGCAGCAACCCCGCCGAGGGGCGGGGCTCGGCGGGGAGAATCGCGATGGACACGAAACGTTCCGCAGTGGCGTTGGTGGGTCTGGCAGCGATGGCCGGCACGGCGTTGGCCCAGGGGACGGGCCCCGGCCAGTACCCGCTGAAGCCGATTCGCCTGATCATCCTCAGCACGCCCGCCTCAGGGCCGGACATCGTCGGCCGGCTGATCGGCGCACGCCTCACCGAAAGCTGGGGCCAGCAGGTGGTGATCGATCCGCGCCCCGGTGCCAGCGGCATCATCGGCGCCGAGCTCGCCGCGCGTGCCGCACCCGACGGCTACACCTTGGCCATCGCCACCACCCAGGCCGCCATCGTCTCGGTGATGTTCGACAAGCTGAACTTCGACCTGGTGAAGGACTTCGCCCCGATCAGCCTGATGGCCTCGACGCCGTTCCTGCTGGTGGTGAACCCCGGGATGCCGGTGAAGACGATCGCGGACTTCGTTGCGCTGGCGAAGGGCAAGCCCGGCGACCTGCGCTACGGCTCGGGCGGCTCCGGCTCACCGCCGCACCTGTCGGCGGAACTGTTCAAGCACATGGCCGGCATCGACGTGCAGCATGTGCCGTACAAGGGCGTGACGCCCGCGCTGACCGACACGATCGCGGGGCAGGTGCACATGACGATCTCGGTGGTGCCGGCGGCGCTGGCACACATGCGGTCGGGAAGGGTGCGGGCGCTCGGTATCACGAGTGCGAAAAGGTCGGAGGTGGTGCCTGATGTGCCGGCGATCGGGGAGACGATCCCAGGCTATGAATACATCGGGTGGTACACGCTGCTGGCGCCTGCGAAGACGCCCGTCGCGATCGTGAACCGGCTGAATGCGGAAGTGGTGAGCGCGCTGAAGACGTCGACGGTACGCGAGAAGCTGGCCGACCTCGGGGCGGAACCGATCGGCAGCACGGTGAAGGAGGTGACCGAGTTCATTCCCGCGCAGATGGCGAGGCTGCGGGAGCTGGTGCGGTTGTCCGGCGCCAAGGCGGATCGGTAGGCCGCTCGAGCAGGTGGATGCGCTCGGGCTGGTAGTGCTGAGGCGGGCATGCCGGCTTGCGCTTCATCGCCGCTTGGGAAATACCGCCACATCAGGCAGACCGTCGAAGTGCGCGTCGCAGGTCAGCAATTCCGCACCGACGTGTCGCGCCGTCGCGTAGACGATGGCGTCGGCCGTGGCCAGCTTGTGTTCGCGGTGCAGGTCTGCGGCGAGCAGGGCGATGGTGGTGTCCAAGGGCACGACCACGCATTTCTGCGTGTAGGCAATCACCTGGTCAGCCTGGTCCTCACCGAGCTCGCGCACCAGCCACTTGGACAGTTCCAGCTGGACGATGGTGGGGACGATGCACTGCGGCTTGTCAGGGAGCTGCTTGCCCAGCTTCGTTCCCAGCGGGCTGCCAGTGAGCCATTCGATCCAGGCCGAGGTATCGATGACGCGCCGTGGCGCCGCCATCAATAGCGATCCGAGCGGTCGCGGTAGCCATCCTTGCGGGCCCCCCTGGCGATGCCGGCCAGTTGGTCCAGCTCGGGGACCGGCATCACCAGGACACCCTTGCCCTTGGGTATGAACACGAACTCCTGCCCGGCCTGCCAGTGCTGCTCTTCGCGAACGGCCTTCGGTATCGAGATCTGGAACTTGCTGGAAAGGGTGGCGGTAGCGGTCACTGGGGTGCTCTGACGTATCGATGAGTGATTGGTAAGAATATCTCTTCCCGCGTATTCCGGCAAAAGGAACACCCCGAACGCCGCGCGTTTTCCGCTCTGGCATTGCGCGTACTACGGCGGTGGAGGTGCCTGCTAGAGGATCCCGGTTTCGCGGTATGGAGTGCCGTAGACGATGCGGTGGTACCCCATCCGTGCCAGGTCGATCGCAGAAAACTGCCCGTCGACGAGCAACTCCGCCAGCGCGCGACCCACCGCCGGCGCATGCATCAACCCATGCCCCGAAAACCCGCAGGCCACCAGGAAGTTCTCCGGTCCGCCCTCGCAGTGCCCCAGGATCATGTTCCCATCCAGCTCGCACTCGTCATATAGCCCGGCCCACTCCCGCACCAGCTTCAGTTCCTCGAACGCCTTGACCCGCGCCGCACACGCCGGCCACACCACGTCCTGGAACCACGCCGGCTCCACCTCGAAGTTGAACCCGCGCGGTTCGTCCGACTTCACCAGCCCCACCGCATAGCCCTTGCCCTCGGGGCGGATGATCAGGCGGTCCGGGTCCTTGATCAGCGGCATGTCGGCGGGCAGTTCGTGCGCGAGCTCGACGTAGTGCTCGAAACGGCGCATCGGGTTCACCGGCAGGTCCACGCCGACCAGCTTGGCGATCGATGCCGACCAGCAACCGGCCGCGTTCACTACATGGTCGCCGCGTACGCGCGCGCCCGAGGCGAGTTCGAGCTCGACGATCCGGCGGCCGCGCACGTACAGGTCGACTGCCCGGTCGCGCAGGAAGGTTACGCCCAGCGCCTGCGCCTTGTGGCGGAAGCCCTGCAGCACGCTGTTCGGGTCGAGCCAGCCGTCTTCCGGTGACAGAACGCCCAGCGCGAGGTCGTCGTTGCGCATCCACGGATAGCGCGCGGCGATGGCAGCGCGGTCGAGCAGTTCGATCTTCACGCCTTCGGCTTCCTGCACGCGGGCGTTCTGCTCCAGTACGTCGGCATGCTGCGGCCCGCCGATGAACAGGTAACCGCGCTCCTTCCACTGCACGTCGGGCGCGTAGCCGTCCACCGCCACATGCTGCGCGAAGTTCTTGTAGTACTCGATGCTGAACTGCGACATCCGGATGTTCTCCGGCAGCGCGAACAGCCGGCGGCAGCCGCCGGTAGCCATCGGTGTGGCCGCCTTGGCGTAGGTCGGGTCCGGCTCGATCACGCACACCCGAGGCACGCCCGCCGCGCGCAGGAACACGGCGGTGGCGCAGCCGATCGCGCCGCCGCCGATGATGACTACGTCATGCTGGATGCTCATGGGGATTACTCCACCGGCGGGATCTTCGCCTGCTTCACCACCCCCGCCCACTGCTTCACCTCGGCGGCCAGGTAGGCGGCGAAGTGCGCCGGCGTGCTCGCCACCGGCTCGGCGCCCGAGGTGGAGAAACGCTCGCGCACGTCCGGCGCGGCGACGACCTTGGCGATCTCGGCGTGCATGCGCGACACGATCGCACCCGGCGTGCCGGCCGGGGCGAGCAGGCCCACCCAGGTGACCGCCTCGAAGCCGGGCAGGGTGTCGGCGATCGGCGGCACGTCGGGGATCAGCGTCGAGCGCTTCGCGGTGCCGATGCCGATCGCGCGCAGCCGCGCGGGGATGTAACGGGTCGAGGTGTTGACCGTGTCGAACATGAACGAGATCTGCCCGCTCAGTACGTCCACCAGCGCCGGGGCGCTGCCCTTGTAGGGCACGTGCAGCAGGCTCGCGCCGATGCGCCCGGCCAGCAGTTCGCCGGCCAGGTGGTTCGAGCTGCCGTTGCCGGCCGAGCCGTACGCGAGCTTGCCCGGGTTGGCCTTGGCGGTGGCGATGAAGTCGGCCAGCGTCCTGATCGGGCTCGAAACGGGCACCACCAGCAGGTAGGGCACATCGGCGATCTTGGTCACCGCGGCGAAGTCCTTCACCGGGTCGAAGTCGAGCTTCGTGTACAGGCTGGGTGTGGTGACATGGCTGCCCGCCGGCGTGACGAAGGTATGGCCATCCGGCGCAGCCCTAGCGCCGATGGACGTGCCCAGCGTGCCCCCGGCGCCGCCGCGGTTGTCGATGATGATCGGCTGGCCGAGCGCCTCGGACAGGCGCGGTGTCACCGCCCGGGTGACCACGTCGGCCACGCCGCCGGCCGCGAACGGCACGATGAAGCGGATCGGCTTGGCCGGCCAGGCCTGGGCGAAGGCGGACACACTGAAGACGGTGCCGGCGGTGGCGAGGGCGAGGGCGAGCGAGGTGGCGTAGTACCGTGGTACAGAGTGCAGCGGTGTGCGGGACATGGTCCGTGTTCTCCAGGGGTCAACGGGCGAAGCGTTCGAGGATGTCCAGCGAGTGTTGATCGAGTTCGATGCCATGCTCGGCCGCCTGCTGGCGTCGGGCATAGCGGCGTGAGCCAGGCAGTAGCGCGGTGCCCGCGTCGTGCACCGCGGCCACCAGCGGCTCGACCCGCGCGGCCACGTCGGTGCCGGCACAGCGCGGATCGATCAGCATCAGGAACTGCCCGCACTTCGACGGCATGATGCCCGGCACCGGCGCCTCGATGCCGAACGGGCTGCCGCTCAGGGCCGCTGCGAGGATCTCCACCATGAACGCGATGGACGCGCCCTTCACGCCGCCGAAGGCGACCAGCGCGCCGCCGTCGAGCACCCGCGACGCATCCGTCGTCGGCCGGCCGTCGGCATCCACGCCGACGCCCTCGGGCAGCGGGCGTCCTTCGCGCGCCGCGCGCAGCACGTCGCCCTGCGACATCACGCTCGCGGCCTGGTCCCAGACGATCGGCGGGCCTTCCGCGCGTGGACACGCGAACGCCGAGGCGTTGGTGCCGAACACTGCCTTCGCACCGCCCCAGCCGGTGACGCGGGCGCGCGAGGTCACGCAGCTCATCGCGACGAAGCCCTCCGCGGCGAAGGGCTCTATGTCGGGCCAGAGCGCGGCAAAGTGGTGGGCGTTGCGGATCAGCAGCACCGCGGTGCCAGTGCGGGCGGCGCGCTGCTTCAGGTCGTCGCGCGACTGCGCGAGGGCGAGATGGGTGAAGCCCTGGTGTGCGTCGAGCACGATCATCGAGTCGCGGGTGCTGAGCGTCTCGGGCAGCACCGTGCCGTCGGCATAGCCGGTACGCACCGCCTCGATGTAGCCCGGCAGGCGCAGCAGGCCGTGGCTCGGCGTGCCGTCGCGTTCACAGGCGACGATGGTGGCGGCGATCGGCGCGGCCACTTGCGGGGAGAAGCCGTTGCGGACGAGCGTGTCTTCGACGCGGGCGAGCAGCGCTGCCTCGGTGATGTACTGCGGGACGGGCTGCGCCATCTACAGCGTGCCCTTGGCCAGCCCGGCCAGCTCCGTCATCAGAGCCGTGTCCTGCCGGCGTGCGGGCGCGAGCGCCGTCGCGAACGACGGCACTGGCTTGCCGGCGATCCACGCCGCGCACAACGACCCGGTCGCACAGGCGCCCATCGAACCGAAGCCCGACAGCGCACCGGCGACGAACGCGCCCGGCGTGGTCATCGGCCCGATCAGCGGCCAGTTCTCCGTCGTCTGCGTGTAGTAGCCACCGTAGTGCCGTATCCCCCGCGGCAGCTTGCCGATGTAGGCCGCGAGCTTCGGCTGCAGCCGGCTCACCGCGCGGATCACCGAGTCGGGGAACTGCGGGTCTATCGGCGCGGTTCCATGTGAGTCGGCATGCGGGCTGCTCGGCGTCTCGTTGTAGGCCCAGCCGACCTTGATCCAGTTGCCATCGACCGGCCCGTCCGGACGGCAGTGGATACCACCCTTCATCGGCTCGGTGAGCCGGCGCGTCGCCGGATCGGAGGCGAGCAGCGCGCGGTCCTCGTCGCTCCAGGCGAGCGACTGGCCGTCAAGGTCGATCGCGAACGGCTGGTCGCGTGCGACCGCCTGCAGCGTGTCGGGGAAGGCGATCTTCTGCTGGAACACGCACTCGACCTGCAGGTCTTCGCCGAGCATCGACGCGATGTCCTGCAGGTGCGGGCCGGCGGCGTTGACGATACGCTCGGCGAGCAGCGTCGTCGGTGCGGCCGAGTCGGGCGTGGCGACCTCCAGCCGGAACGGCGTGCCGGCGGTGATCGACTTCACCTCGCCGCGCACCAGCGTGCCGCCTGCCTCGCGGATCGCCTCGAGCATCAGGCTGCCCATCTGCTGCGCGTCGATCGAGCCGGCGCGGCGGATGTGTATGACCGTGGCGATGTCGTCCGCGAACGCCGGGAAGGTGCGGCGGATCAGCGCGCGATCGAGCAGCACGTCGACGCCGGACGGCGAACCCTGCCAGGGCGTGCGGCGGGGCGGTACGTAGTCGCCTTCGCTCCCGTGCTCGCGCAGGCGGATCTGGCCGG
>CAIQON010000162.1 GCA_903873475.1 uncultured bacterium | reverse complement strand
GTGGTTCAAGGTATGGGGTCCGGACCACCTCGCCGCCGAGGGCATCGGCGATCGCGAAGACTGGATCCTGAAGTCAGGCGAGCGCTGGCACGGCTTCGGTGACCTCGCGCCGGGCTTCAACATGCTCGACCCGATCAAGGCTACCGTGATCACGCCGGGCCTCGACGTCGAAGGCGACTTCTCCGAGTGGGGCATCCCGGCGAACGTGGTCACGAAGTACCTCGCCGAACACGGCATCATCGTCGAGAAGACCGGCCTCTATTCGTTCTTCATCATGTTCACCATCGGCATCACCAAGGGTCGCTGGAACACGCTGGTGACCGAGTTGCAGCAGTTCAAGGACGACTGCGATTCGAACCAGCCGCTGTGGCGGGTGCTGCCCGAGTTCGTCGCGCGCCACCCCAGCTACGAGCGTGTCGGCCTGCGAGACCTGTGCGCGCAGATCCACGCGAAGTACAAGGAACACGACATCGCCCGCCTGACGACCGAGATGTACCTGTCGAACATGGAGCCGGCGATGAAGCCTTCAGACGCGTTCGCCCGCATGGCGCACCGCGAGATCGACAGGGTACCGATCGACGACCTCGAGGGCAGGGTGACCGCGATGCTCGTCACGCCGTATCCGCCGGGCATCCCGCTGCTGATCCCGGGCGAGCGGTTCAACTCGACGATCGTCCGCTACCTCCGCTTCGCGCGTGATTTCAACCACCTGTTCCCGGGCTTCGAGACCGACATCCACGGCCTGGTGTCAGAGACGGTGGCGGGTGGCGCGACGCGCTACTACGTCGACTGCGTGAAGCCGTCGAAGTAGTGGCGCGCACGGCCACTAGGCGCGACAGGGTTGCGATCCGATGAGTAGCGTTCCGCGCGGGTCGAAGGCGTCCTCCGGGGCGCGAATGCTCGAAGCCGCCGGGCTGCCGATACGCTCGGCGATCGAAGGACTCGCCTGGCCCGCGGTTCCGGACAAGGCCGGCGGATCGCTGCTCGCGATGCTCTGGCAGATGGAGCGCAGCGAACGGTTCAGCCAGGCGAGGCTGCGTTCGCTGCAGATGGTGCAGTTGCGAACGCTGCTGCGGCACGCGGCTGCGAACGTACCGTTCTACGCCGACCTCTGGGGGGGGCTGGGCCGTGAGCGGCTGGGGTTCGACCCCGCGGTCGATACGCTCACGCCGAAACGTTTCTCGGCGCTGCCGGTGGTCACGCGCGAGATGATCCGCGGCGCCGGCGAGGCTGCATTCAGCAAGATGGTGCCGCGGGCGCACGGCTCGGTGCAGGCTTCCCTTACCGCGGGCACCACCGGCGCGCCGCTGCACTTCCGCGCGACCGGGTTGACCCAGCTCATGTGGCAGGCATTCACCCTGCGCGACCATCTCTGGCACCGGCGCGACCTGACCGGCAAGCTCGCCACGATCCGCCCGATGCGCGGGCCGCGGGCTGAAACGCCTGACTGGGGCCGGACCACCTCGGCGCTGTGCAGCACCGGGCCTGCCGTCGGACTGTCCATGGAGCATGACATCGTCGAGCAGGCCTCGTGGCTGGTCGAGCAGGATCCTCACAGCCTGGTCACGCATCCCGGAAACCTCTACGCGCTTGCAGGCTGGTTCAGTGGCCATGGCGTGAAGCTGCCGCTCCTGCATGACATCCGCACGGTGTCCGGGCGGGTCGCGCCGGAGCATCGGGCCGCCTGCCGCGCGGCATTCGGGCGGCCGCTGGTCGACTCTTACTCGACGCGTGAACTCGGTTACCTCGCCCTGCAGTGTCCGCGGCATGAGCGCTACCACGTGCAGGAGGAAGGCGTGCTGCTGGAGCTGCTCGATGACGTCGGGCAGCCGGTACCGCAGGGTCGGCCGGGACGGGTGGTGGTCACCTCCCTGCACAATTTCGCGATGCCGTTCGTGCGCTACGACACTGGCGACTACGCGATTGCCGGCGCTGCGTGCGACTGCGGCCGCGGGCTTGCCGTGCTTGAGCGGATCGTCGGCCGCGGGCGCAACCTGATGTCGATGCCCGACGGCACGCGCCGCTGGCCAGGGTGCGACTTGATCCATCTCGACGTCGTGCCGGGCATCCGCCAGCATCAGTTCGTGCAGACCGCGCTCGACCGTATCGAACTGGTGCTGGTTGCCGACCAGCCGCTCAGCCAGGCCGACCAGGAAAGCCTCGCCACCGTCGTTCGTGCATGCCTCGGCCAGGGGCTGGAAGTCGCGGTGGTCCGGGTCGAGCGCCTGCCGTACTCGGCCGACGGCAGGTTCGACGAATTCGTGAACCTCCTGTCGCACTGAAATCGAGATAGGACCGTCGGCTGCATGACCCATGCATGACGCGTTCCCGGCAGTCCCATGTCCAAAGCTGAAACGAGGCTGGCCGAATCTCGCTGACAGAAGTTGTCCGAAGCTGTCCGAAGCTTGACCCGGCTGCCGCCCGCGACTTACGCTTCCCACGCCTTGGCGGCAAGTCGACCCGAGAACGACGCGCCGCCGTGTACACCCCCAGGAGGAGTCGATGCTGTCACTGAACGTCAATGGCAAGACCGTCACGGTCGATGCCGAACCCGGTACGCCCCTGCTGTGGGTGCTGCGTGAACAGGTCGGGCTCACCGGCACCAAGTACGGGTGCGGCGTAGCCCAGTGCGGTGCATGCAGCGTGCACATCGACGGCCAGCTGATGCGCTCGTGCGTGATGCCGGTGTCGGCCGTTGCCGGCAAGCGGATCACGACCATCGAGGGGCTGTCCGCCGATGCCAGCCATCCGGTGCAGAAGGCCTGGGCCGAGTTCGACGTGCCCCAGTGCGGCTACTGCCAGTCGGGCCAGATCATGGCCGCGGTCTCGCTGCTGCGCGCGAAGCCCAGGCCTACCGACAAGGACATCGACGATGCGATGACCAACATCTGCCGCTGCGGTACCTACCAGCGCATCCGGGCAGCCATCCACAAGGCCGCCGGCACCAGCAAGGGTGGTGGCAACGGATCCGTCTACCACGTGGTCGGCGATGCCAGCGGTACCGCGACGATGGCCGCGAATGGCGCCGACCGAACCCCGGCCGGCGACGCCTGAACCAGCGCAGACGGAGACTGAAATCATGACTAAACGCATCGCACAGCAGTCTGCGCGCGAAGGCGCAGCGGGCACCGCAGGCGTGGCCGGCAACGGCCGCCGCCAGTTCATCGTCGGCAGCGCAGTGGCCGGTGGTGGCCTGGCGCTCGGCATCAGCTTCTCCGGCGTCGCGCGCGACGCGGCGGCGCAGGGTGCCGATGCATCCGGCGCGCCTGAGATCAACGCCTGGGTCGTCGTTCGCCCGGACGACACCACGGTCGTTCGCGTCGTGCGCTCCGAGATGGGGCAGGGCACGCATACCGGCCTCGCGCAACTGGTCGCCGAGGAACTGGAGTGCGACTGGAGCAAGGTGACGCTCGAGGCGCCGACGGCCGGGCGCAACCTGGCGCGCAAGCGTGTCTGGGGCGACATGTCCACCGGCGGCAGCCGTGGCATCCGCGGCTCGCATGACTATGTGCGGCGCGGCGGTGCGGCCGCACGCATCATGCTGATGCAGGCAGCGGCCGATGCGTGGCAGGTGCCGGTCGGCGAACTCACCGTCGCCAGCGGCGTGATCAGCCATGCCGCGAGCGGACGCACCGTGCGCTACGGCCAGGTCGCTGCCGCGGCCGCGAAGCTGACCCCACCGGACGCCAAGTCGATCAAGCTGAAAGATCCACGCACCTGGAAGGTAGCCGGCAAGCCGATGAAGCGCCTCGACACGGCGCCGAAGGTCAACGGCAGCAAGGTGTACTCGATCGACGTGGCGCTGCCCGGCATGCTCAATGCCGCGGTGAAGCAGTGCCCGGTGTTCGGCGGCAGGCTGGTCTCGTTCGACCAGGGCAAGGTCACGAAGATGCCTGGCGTGAGGGGAGTGGTACGGGTCAACGACACCACGGTTGCCGTCGTCGCCGATACCTGGTGGCGCGCGAAGACCGCGCTCGATGCGTTGCCGATCGTGTGGGACGAAGGCCCGAACGCCAAGGTGAACAGCGCCAGCATCGCCGCGCACCTGCGCACCGGCCTCACCTCGGACGACGCTTTCGCCGATACCGACTACGGCGATGCGGCGAAGGCGATCGCCGCCGCCCCGCGCAAGCTTGAAGCGGTCTACACCACGCCGTTCCTCGCGCATGCCACGATGGAACCGATGGTCTGCACCGCGCGCATCACCGCCGATCGCGGCGAGATCTGGGTCGCCACGCAGAACCAGGAATCGGCGCTGGCCGCGCTGGCCGAAACAGCCGGCCTGCCACTGGCGCAGTGCGAGGTCTACAACCACGACCTCGGTGGCGGCTTCGGCCGCCGGGTGACGGTGCCCGACTTCATCCGCCAGTCGGTATTGATCGGCAGGCAGTTCCCCGGCGTGCCGGTCAAGATGATCTGGAGCCGCGAGGAAGACCAGGCGCACGACTTCTACCGTCCGATCTCGCAGTGCAGGCTGTCCGCCGGCCTCGACGAGAAGGGCAATCTCACCGGCCTGCATATCCGCGTGTCCGGTCAGTCGATCAACGCTGCCCTCGCGCCGGCGGCGATCAAGGATGGCAAGGACGTGCGCCAGTTGCAGGGGTTCTGGAAGGAACCCGGCGATGCGCAGATCGGCTACACCGTACCCAACATGCGCATCGAGTACGCGATGCGCAACACGCATGTCCCGCCGGGGCCCTGGCGCGGCGTGAACACCAACCAGAACGGCGTCTACCTCGAGTGCTTCATGGACGAGGCGGCAAAGCTGGCCGGCCGCGATCCCCTCGAGTTCCGCCGCGCGCTGATGGGCAGCCATCCGAAGCACCTCGGCGTGCTCAATGCCGTCGCAGAGAAGGCAGGCTGGGGCAAGCCGTTGCCGAAAGGCGTGTTCCGCGGCATCGCCCAGTTCATGGGTTATGCCAGCTACTCGGCGGCGGTGGCGGAAGTCACGGTGGATTCGAAGAAGCAGGTCAAGGTGTTGCGGCTTGTGCTCGGCACGGACTGTGGCCACCAGGTCAACCCGGACCAGATCGCAGCCCAGATCGAGGGCTCGGTCGCCTACGGCCTGAGCGCGACGTTCTTCGGTGAATGCACGGTCGACAAGGGCCGCATCGTCGAGACCAACTTCGACCGCTACCGGATCATGAAGCTCGCAGAAATGCCGAAGGTCGAAACCGTGATCGCGCCGACGTGGGACTTCTGGGGCGGCGTCGGTGAGCCGACCATCTGCGTGACGGCACCGGCGGTGATGAATGCGATCGCGGCGGCCACTGGTCGTCCGGTGCGCAACC
>CAIQON010000161.1 GCA_903873475.1 uncultured bacterium | reverse complement strand
TCGGTGTACTGGACCATGAACATCTGGTGCAGCGTATTGAACATCGGCCCGGTCACGTTCCAGTGGAAATTGTGCGTGGTCAGGTACAGGGTATAGGTGTCGGCGAGCAGCTTCGACAGGCCCCGGGCGATCGCCGCACGGTCCTTCTCGCTGATGCCGATGTCGATGACGGGTGCTTTCTTTCCGTTGCTCTTGCCCATGGAACGCTCCTTCAGGTTGCGAATCGGGACGCAGGCGACGGATACGCAGCGAACGCGCCCGCTCCTGGTGGCAGGCGTGTACGTCAGCGCGCCAGCCTGGCCTCCCATCTTGCAGCCACCGCCGCCGCGCGCGCGTGGTAGGTAGCCGTACCCGACACGCTGTCGCCTTTTACCACGCCATCGAATTCATGGCGGAACCGTTCCGCGCGACCGGACGGCTCCAGCGCGAAACGCAGCCGTTCGCCGTCGATGCGCAGGCCCTGAAGGTCCACCGGCTGTCCATTCAGGGTCGCCTTGCCGGTGAGGATCTGCCGGGCCTGCGACACCGCGATCTCGACGCGAGCGCCACCCTGGGCCTTCGGCAGGTCGAACTGCCAGCGACCGGCGACCTGGGCCGGCACGGTCCAGAGCATCAGCGTGCTGTGCCTGTCGCGGCCGACCGGCTTGTCGGGCACGTACATGCGCAGCGTCATGTCGGGCTGCCAGTCGCCGAGCATCGCATAGTCGTGCGAGACGATACGGGTGCCCGGGCGCAGCGCAGCGAGCTTCGGGGTCAGCAGCTGCATCACCTTGGGCAGCAGGTACACGCTGACCACGGTCGCCTTCGAAAAGTCGGACTCGAACAGGTCCTGGGTCAGGAACTGGGCGCGGTCACCGATGCCGAGCTTCGCCGCGGACTGCCGGCTGCGTTCGATCAGGCGCGGATCGATCTCGATGCCATGGCCGCGCGCGCCGAACTTCGAGACCGCCGCCAGCACGATCCGGCCGTCGCCCGAGCCTATGTCGATCAGGTAATCCGACGGACCGACGCCAGCCAGATGGAGCATGCGCTCGACGACGTCGATCGGCGTCGGCACATACGGGGTATCGGTATCCTCGTCGACGATGCCGGCATCGACGGGCGACTGCGTCGTCGGGGCGGTACCCGCCTGGGCGAACGATGCGGCAGGCTGCAGTGCTGCGCCGATGGCAGCGGACAGCAACAGCGCGGACAGTACGCGCAAGGGAGGGGTGTGCGACTTCATCGACGGCCTTTCCGGAACAACGAGGCGTCGAGTCTAGCAAACGGTGCGGATGCGCAATCCCGACGTGCACACTGCTGCGAAAGGGCCGCCGCCGCCGTACAATCCGCGACCGCCGGGCTGTCCGGCCCTCCATGGCCTGCGGGCCGCTCCGGATCCAGACCATGTTCCTGCTGCATGCGATCATCTTCTCCACGGGCGGCGCGATCCTGGCGCTGGAACTGCTCGCGTCACGGATCATGACGCCCTACTTCGGGGTCAGCATCTACATCTGGACCGGCATCCTCTCGATCACCCTGATCGCGCTGGCCGCCGGCTACTGGTATGGCGGGCAGGTCACCCATGCGCGGCGCAAGCCGTCCATCGAACGGCTCGCGCAGTGGTACCTCGAGCAGCCGGCACTGGCTGGCCTGGCCATCGTCGCCGCCTGCCTGGTCTACCCGTACGCGTTCCATGCACTGGCGAATTTCGACCTGGTCATCGGCGCATTCGTGGCCTGCGTGGTGCTGCTGTTCCTGCCCCTGCTCACCACCTCGGCGATGAACCCGCTGCTGGTCGCGATCATGACTCAGTCATCGATCGATGCAGCGGGTGGAACCGGTTCGAAGGCGACCGCGCCGGACAGCCCGCTCGAGCAGCTCGACGCCGGCTCGGGCCGCGTCTTCTTCGTCAGTACCGTAGGCTCGGTCGCTGGCGTGATCGTCACCGCCTTCGTGCTGATGCCCCACGTATCCAACTACAACGCCGTCCTGGCGGTCGCGCTGGTGCTGTCGCTGCTGTCGCTGGCCGGTGCACTGCGCCCGCCGGTGCCGGTGGCCAGCCGGCGCCGCCTGCTGGCCGTCGGCGTGGCGGCAACGCTGGCATCGGGCGGCCTGCTGGCGTTCTCCGACCGCTATCTCGACCGCCTGTGGCCGGCCCGCTATGGCGACGTCGAATGGCAGAAGACGGCCGAATACGGCTCGCTGTTCGGTACCGTCAAGATCCTCGCTGGCCCGGCGGGCGCGCGCCAGGACGACCAGTTGCGCATCTACTTCCAGGACGGCCTGGTGCAGAACACGCTCGATGCACAGAACCGGTCGCAGTCGTTCTTCACCTACGCGCTGGAGGGGCTGGTGCAGTCGTTCAAGCCCCAGGCAACGCGCGCGCTGGTGCTCGGCCTGGGCGCCGGCGTGGTGCCCATGTCGCTCGCACGCCATGGCATCGATGTCACCGCGGTCGAGATCGATCCGGTGTCGTTCGAGGTCGCCCGCAGGCATTTCGGTTTCGATCCCGCGCGGGTGCGCACCGTCGAGGCGGACGCCCGGACCTACCTGCGCGGCTGCAACGGTGAATACGACACCGTGGTGGTCGACCTGTTCCACGGCGATGGCGTCCCGGAGTACCTGATCACGCGCGATTTCTTCCACGACCTGCGTGGCTGCCTGAAACCGGACGGCATCGCGGTATTCAACACGTTCGTCGACCTGGACCGCCCGACCGTGTATGCCAATTTCCTGGTCACGCTGCATGCCGAACTGCCGGAGATCGTGGTCTACCGCCCCGACGCGGCAGGCTCGCGGCACGTCAACAGCTTCGTGGTGGCCAGTGCGGCTACGCTGGTACCACCCTCGGCCGCGCGCCTGCGCGAAGCGCCGCCCCGGCACGCGGCGACGCTGCGCACGATGCTCGATCGACCGAACAAGCTCGATTCGGATACCCTGCGCCGGGGGGCGGTCATCACCGATGCGCGCAATTCGATCTCGCTCGACATCGCCGATGCGCAGATGGCCTACCGGCGGCTGGTGATAGAAACCGTGCCACGGGCGTTCCTGCTCAACTGATGGGCCCCGGGCGTGTCGCCCGATCGGGTGACACGCCGAGCCGTCCACCGGCAGATCGAAGGCGCGGCCCGGAATGGCGGCCAGCGCCCGGCCACTGCCGATCGTCCAGAGGTTACGATCGTTCCATGGCAGACGTTGCGATGAATCCAGCCCGCGGCATCGAGGGCGCAGCACCGACACGGCGGATCCTGCCGGAGGCATCGCGCGTGCTGCTGGCCCGCATTGCCTGCCTCGCCTTCCTGATGCCCGCCATGCTGCTGGCATCGGCGCCAGCCGCCAGCCAGGGACTGCCCTCCGGGCAGAACAGGGTCCAGGTCGAACTGGTGCCCGAGCCGAGCACGGCCCGCCCGGGCGAGCCTGTCCAGGCCGTGCTGCGGATGCGCATCGCGCCTGGCTGGCACACCTACTGGATGAATCCGGGCGACTCCGGCCTGGCTACCAGCCTTGAATGGCGGCTGCCGGCCGGGGTGACTGCCGGTGCGCTGTCCTGGCCGGTACCGAAGCGGCTGCCGGTCGGGCCGCTGATGAACTACGGCTACGAGAACGAAGTGCTGCTTCCAGTGCAGGTCATGGTGCCCGCCGGTTTCAGCGAGCCGGTGTTGCAGGTCGCGGCCAGGGCCGAGTGGCTCGTGTGCAAGGATGTCTGCATCCCCGAGTCCGCCGCAGTCGGATTCCAGTTGCCCGTGGCACCGATCACCGCGCTGGCCGACCCGCGAACGGCGGCCGTGTTCATATCCGCGCGCGCCGCGCTTCCCGGCACCCTCCCGGCCTGGACCGCGACGGCCAGCGTCGCAGACGGCCGGTTGCGCATCGCGCTGCGTGCGCCCGAGGGCAGTCCTGCACCTGCGGGCGAGGTCTATTTCTACAACGCGACCGAAGGCCAGGTCGCGCATGCGGCGGCCCAGACGGTGGCCCGCCACCGTGACGGGCTGGTCATCGACGTGCCCCTGCAGCCCCAGCCGGTGACGCCGGTACAGCGCATGGACGGGCTGCTGGTCGCCGCGGCAGGCTTCGGCCCGGGTCAGCCGACGGCGGCAACCCTCAGCGCTGCGCTGGTACCGACGTTGCCTGACCTGGGCCCCCTGCTCGAGACGACGACCGTCGGCGGCGCGGGAGCGCCGGTCGCCGGGCGCCCCGGCCAGCCTGCTGCGGCAGCCCCGTCGCTGCAGGACGGCGCCCCGGCAACGGGACTGCTGCTGGCGTTGTTGCTGGCACTGGCTGGCGGCCTGGTGCTGAACCTGATGCCGTGCGTGTTCCCGGTACTGTCGCTCAAGGCGCTGGCCATGGTCGGCCAGGCCAGTGCCGACCCACGCGGCCTGCGCAAGGGTGGCCTGGCGTTCGGCGCCGGCGTGCTGGTGTCCTTCTGGGTGCTGGCCGGCACGCTCATCGCGTTGCGCGCCGGGGGCGAGCAGGTCGGCTGGGGGTTCCAGCTGCAATCGCCACCGTTCGTCGCGGCCATGGCGATCCTGTTCACGCTGCTTGCCCTGAATCTCGCAGGGGTGTTCGAAGTCGGATCGCGGGTCGCCGCGCTGGCCGGCAGCCTGCCCGAGCGCAAGGGGCCGGTGGGTTCGTTCTTCAACGGGGTGCTCGCAGTCGCGGTGGCCGCGCCATGCACCGCTCCGTTCATGGGCGCGGCGCTCGGCTATGCGCTGGCCCAGCCCGCACCGCACGCACTGGCGGTGTTCGCTGCCCTTGCGCTGGGCATGGCCCTGCCCTACCTGCTGCTGTCGTTCGTGCCCGGCCTTGCACGGATGCTGCCTCGCCCCGGTCGATGGATGGTCACGTTCCGGCAGGCGATGGTGTTCCCGCTGCTGGCCACGGTGGCGTGGCTGGCGTGGGTGCTCGGCCTGCAGGCGGGCGTCGATGCCGTGTTCGGCCTGCTCGCCGGGCTGGTGCTCATCGCCTTCGCCGCCTGGCTGTACGGACGGTTCGCGCTGCCGGCCACAAGCCGGCGCAGCCGGGCGATCGTGATCGGCTGCGCACTGGGCATCGCAATCGCAGGTGGCTACGCCGCATGGCCGTCCATGGCGGCAGACGCGCCTGCCGCGGCGCGGCAGGGCGATACCCGCGAACCGTGGCAACCCTGGCAGACCTGGTCGCCCGACCGGGTCGCCACATTGCGCGCCGAGGGTCGGCCGGTGTTCATCGACTTCACCGCCGCGTGGTGCGTGACATGCCAGGCCAACAAGCAACTGGTGCTGGACACCCGCGCAGTGCGCGAGGCGTTCACCCGCCTGGACGCAGCGACGCTGCGCGCCGACTGGACACGCAGGGATCCGGCCATCAGCGCAGCGCTGGCAGGCTATGGTCGCAGCGGTGTCCCAGTGTACGTCCTCTACCTGCCAGGACGAGACGCCCCTGTCCTGCTGCCCGAACTGCTGACGCGCGACATCGTGCTCTCCGCGCTGGCTGCCCATTCGCCGTCGACCGCCGGCCCACGCTGAGGCCCGTCGTTGTCCACCCGATACCGGAGCGATACCCTGATGATCCTGTCCTGCCCGGGCCGAGGCGCCCATCCACCGGGAGGCCTGCGGTGGCGACGGCATCGCCTGCCGAGGCTGCTGTACCTGCTCTGCCTGGGGGTGGCGCTGCTGTTCGGCCAGCCTGCACTGGCGCAGCCGTCGCTGGCGCGCGTCGGCGATCCTGCGCCGTCCTTCAGCCTGCCGACGATCGATGGACGCAAGGTGTCATTGTCCGATTTCCGCGGCAAGTACGTCGTGCTGGAATGGTGGAACAGCGATTGCTTCGCGATCAACACCCACTACGGCGCTGGCGCGATGCAGGCCGCGCAGCGCCGCGCAAGGGCCAGCGGCACGATATGGCTGTCGATCGACTCCACCCACCCCGCGCACCCGAGCTTCGTCGATGCGAAGCGCTCCGGCGCGATGCTTCGCCAGTGGAAGGCCAACCAGACCGCGATGCTGCAGGATCCCGATGGCCAGACCGGGCGCGCCTACGGCGCGATGGTGACGCCCCACACCTACGTGATCGATCCCTCGGGCACGTTGATCTATGCCGGCGCAATCGACGACCAGCGCACCATGCGCGACGTGCGCAAGGCGAGCAACCTTGCGCTCGCGGCGATCGAAGAGGCCCGTTCCGGCAAGCCGGTATCGCGGCCGCTCACACAGGCCTATGGGTGAAACGTCAAGTACGCGGGCTAGTCTGGCCCGCCTGAAGAAGCATCGCGAAGCCCTGCATCTGCCCGGGCTCGCACGCCGGCAGCGACGCTGCGGCCGGCCTGGCGCGAGACCGGCGTGCGCCCTCAACCACCCGCGCGGTGCCTGCGGCGCGCGAGCCAGTAGGCGCCGAGCAGCGTCTTGGCCTCCGTCTGCTCCCCGGCGTCGGCCTGCCGCAGCAGTTCGTCGAGCGGCGACACGACCGTGGCCAGGAACTCGCCGTCCTCTCCCGGATGACCGACGTGCTCGAGCCGGGTCGCCAGGTAGTAGTCGATCCGTTCGTCGGCATAGCCGACGCACGGATGCACCGTAAACGCGAACTCGAGGCTTCCGGCGCGGTAGCCGGTCTCCTCCAGCAGTTCACGCCCGGCGGTCGCGCGCGAGGTCTCCCCCGCGTCGATCTTGCCGGCAGGGAATTCAAGCGTCTCGCGCCCCACCGGGTAACGGTACTGGCGCACCAGGACCACCCGCCCGTCATCGAGCACCGGCAGGATGATCGCCGCCCCTGGATGGAGGATGTACTCGCGCAGCGCCTCGCGCCCATCGGGCAGACGGACCCGGTCGCGCCGTACCTTCAGCAGCGCGCCGTCGAATACCGCGGTGGAATCGATCTGGCGTTCGGTGAAGTCGTCCATCCTGCCCCCGTCGGCCCGCGCCGCAGCGGGTCTACATCGATCGTTGTATCGCCAGCAGGCACCAGGCCATCAGCGGCTGCGGCAGCAGGCCCAGCACGAGCACTGCCAGGCCGTTCACCGTCAGCAGCACCCGTGCGTCGGCGGTCGAGCTGAACGGCGTGGTATCGACAGGTTCGTCGAAGTACATCAGCTTGACGATGCGCAGGTAGTAGAACGCGCCCACCAGTGACATCATCACTGCGAACACGGCAAGCCACACCATGCCGATGTCCACCACGGCTGAAAGCACGGTCAGCTTCGCATGGAAGCCGACCATCGGTGGCAGTCCGGCCATCGAGAACATCAGCAGCAGCATCAGGAACGCCTGCCAGGGCGCGCGCCGTGCAAGCCCGCGGTAGTCGTCGATCTGGTCCGCCTCGAAACCGGACCGCGCGAGCAGCAGGATCATGCCGAAGGTGCCGAGGTTCATCAGCACGTAGACCGCCACGTAGAACATCGCCGCGGCAAAACCGAACGCATTGCCGGCCAGGAAGCCGAGCAGCAGGAAGCCCATGTGCGAGATGCTCGAGTAGGCGAGCATGCGCTTGAGGTTCGTCTGGGCAATGGCGGCAATGTTGCCCAGGGCGAGCGACAGCACGGCCATCACCACCAGCATGCTGCGCCAGTCGGCCGCCAGCCCGCCGAGCGCCTCGCCGAGGATGCGCATGAAGAACGCGAACGCCGCAATCTTCGGCGCCGAACTGATCAGCAGGGTCACCGCCGTCGGCGCACCGTGGTAGACGTCGGGCACCCACATGTGGAAGGGCACCACCCCCAGCTTGAAGCCGAGCCCGGCCACGATGAACACCAGCCCGAACACGAGCACCGTCCGGTTGGCTTCGCCGCGGGCGATCATCCCGGCGATGTCGGCCACCTGCAGGGTGCCGGTCGCCCCGTAGACCATCGACATGCCGTACAGCAGCATGCCGGAGGCCAGCGCGCCGAGGATGAAGTATTTCATCGCCGCTTCCGTGGCGACTGCGGAATCCCGTTGCAGCGCGATCATCGCGTACAGCGAGAGCGAGAGCAGTTCCAGGCCGAGGTAGAGCGTGATGAAGTGGTTGGCTGACACCATCACCATCATGCCGAGCACCGAGAACAGCGTGAGCGTGAAGAACTCGCCCTGGTACATGCCACGGTCGACGAGGTAGCGCCGGGAATAGACGAGCAGCACCGACACCGCGCCGAGGATCATCAGCTTCAGCGCATCGGCCAGCGGGTCGTCGATGAACATCACGCTGAACGTGAACGAGGTGCCGGCGCTCGCAGTGGCGATCAGGATGGCGATACAGCCGGCCAGCACCAGCTGGGCGAGCACCTGGGTGATCCAGCGCCGTTCGTCGCGGATGAACAGGTCGATCAGCAGCACCGCGCAGGCACCGGCCAGCAGGAACAGCTCGGTGGCCGCCGGGGCGAGATCGGGAATCGGGATATTCATGTCAGCGTGCCGGCAGTTTGCTCTGGCCGACATGCGCGACCAGATCGTTGACCGAGGTGTGCAGCACTTCGGTGAAGGGCAGCGGCCAGAGGCCCATGCCGAGCACGGCAACGGCCAGCAGGCCCAGTACCAGCGCCTCGCGGCCGGAAAGGTCCTTCAGCCCGGCCACCGCGGCGTTGGCGACCTCGCCGAAGACGACCCGGCGGTACATCCAGAGCGTGTAGGCGGCGCCGAAGATCAGCGTGGTGGCGGCGAGGAAGGCGTACCAGAAGCTCACCTCGATGGCGGCCATGATCACCATGAACTCGCCCACGAAGCCGCTGGTGCCCGGCAGCCCTGCATTTGCCATCGCGAACAGCATGAAGAAGGCGGCGAATACCGGCATGGTGTTGGCCACGCCGCCGTAGTCGGCGATCGCCCGGCTGTGCACCCGGTCATAGAGCACGCCGACGCACAGGAACATCGCCGCAGAGATGAAACCGTGCGAGATCATCTGCACGATCGCGCCCTCGATGCCCAGCGCATTGAACAGGAACAGCCCGAGGGTGACGAAGCCCATGTGCGCGATGGACGAGTAGGCGATCAGCTTCTTCATGTCGGTCTGCACCAGCGCGACCAGGCCGATGTAGACGACCGCCACCAGCGACAGGGCGATCACCACGCCGGCCAGCGCCTGGCTGGCGTCGGGCACCACGGGCAGCGAGAACCGCAGGAAGCCGTAGCCGCCCAGTTTCAGCATGATCGCCGCCAGCACCACGGAGCCGCCGGTCGGCGCCTCCACGTGCGCATCGGGCAACCAGGTGTGCACCGGCCACATCGGGATCTTCACCGCGAAGGCGAGGAAGAAGGCGATGAAGATCAGCACCTGCGCCTCGAACGGGATCGGCAGCCGATACCACTCGGAG
>CAIQON010000160.1 GCA_903873475.1 uncultured bacterium | reverse complement strand
CGTGTCGAACGTGTCGTTCTCGTTCCGCGGCAACGACCCGGCGCGCGAAGCGATCCACACCGTGTTCCTGTATCACGCGATCCGCGCCGGCATGAGCATGGGCATCGTCAACGCCGGCATGCTCGGCGTCTACGAGCAGATCCCGCCGGGGCTGCGCGACCTGGTCGAGGACATCGTGCTGAACCGTCCGGCCACGTTGCCGGCCGACCTGGCGGCTGATTCGCCCGAGCGCGACAAGACCCCGACCGAGCGGCTGATCGAGGTCGCGGGCACGCTCAAGGCCGGTGGCGCCAGGCAGGAGCAGAACCTCGAGTGGCGCGCGCAGGACGTCGATGCGCGCCTCGCGCATGCGATGGTGCACGGCATCACCCAGTGGATCGTCGAGGACACCGAAGAGGCACGGGCGCGCCTCGCCGAGCGTGGCGGCCGCCCGATCGAGGTGATCGAGGGCCCGCTGATGAACGGCATGAACATCGTCGGCGACCTGTTCGGCGCGGGCAAGATGTTCCTGCCGCAGGTGGTCAAGTCGGCGCGCGTGATGAAGCAGGCGGTCGCCCACCTGGTGCCCTACATCGAGGCCGAGAAGGCCCTGTCCGGCGACACCAAGGCCAAGGGCAAGATCCTGATCGCCACCGTGAAGGGCGACGTGCACGACATCGGCAAGAACATCGTGTCGGTAGTGCTCCAGTGCAACAACTACGAGGTGGTGAACATGGGCGTGATGGTCCCCGCCCAGCAGATCCTCGACAAGGCCCGTGAAGAGAAGGTCGACATCATCGGCCTGTCAGGCCTGATCACCCCTTCGCTGGAAGAAATGAGCCATGTCGCGCGCGAGATGGAACGGCAGGGCTTCACGCAGCCGTTGCTGATCGGCGGTGCGACCACGTCGCGCACGCACACGGCGGTGAAGATCGCCCCGGGCTACACGCGCGGACCGACCGTCTGGGTGCCGGATGCATCGCGCAGCGTGGCAGTCTGCACCAGCCTGCTCGCCGAGGACGAGACCGTGCGCCGCGACTACCTCGAAGCCCTCGAGCAGGACTACGCCAAGGTACGCGAGCAGCATGCGAGCAAGCGCGGCCCTGACCTGATACCGCTGCCGCGCGCGCGCGCGAACCTGCAGCCGTTCGCCTGGTCCACCTACGTGCCGCCGAAGCCCGGCTTCACCGGCGTGCGCCAGCTGAAGAACTACGACCTCGCCGAGATCGCGCAGTACATCGACTGGGGTCCGTTCTTCCAGACCTGGGACCTCGCCGGCCCGTATCCGAAGATCCTCGACGACGAGGTCGTGGGCGAGGCCGCGCGCAACGTCTTCCGCGACGGCCAGGCGATGCTGAAGAAGGTGGTCGAGGGGCGCTGGCTCACCGCCAACGCGGTGTTCTCGCTGTACCCGGCGAACGCCGTCGGCGACGACATCGAGATCTACGCCGACGAGCAGCGCGACCGCGTGCTGATGACCTGGCACAACCTGCGCCAGCAGAACCAGAAGCCCGATGGCCGGCCGAACCAGTGCCTTTCCGATTTCGTCGCGCCGAAGGCCAGCGGCATCGCCGACTACATCGGCGCGTTCGCCTGCACCTCGGGCATCGGCATCGAGAAGCACCTCGAAGCGTTCGAGCGGCGCAACGACGACTACGGCTCGATCATGCTCAAGGCGATCGCCGACCGCCTCGCCGAGGCGTTCACCGAGATGCTGCACAAGCGGGTACGCAAGGATTTCTGGGGCTATGCGAAGGACGAGGCACTCGATGCCACGCAGCTGATCGCCGAGCAGTACCGTGGCATCCGTCCTGCGCCGGGGTATCCGGCCTGCCCTGACCACACCGAGAAGCCGGCGCTGTTCGCACTCCTCGGTGCGTCCGATGTCGGCATCACGCTGACCGAGAGCCACGCGATGATGCCGGCCTCTTCGGTGTGCGGCCTCTACCTGGCCCATCCTGGCGCGCAGTACTTCGCGGTCGGCAAGGTCAACCGCGACCAGGTCGAGGACTATGCGAAGCGCAAGGGGCTGGCGCTGGAAGAGGCGGAGCGCTGGCTGGCGCCGAACCTCGGCTACGAGCCGGGGCTGGTCAAGGCGGCCTGAGCGCGGTCCAGCGGGGGAAGGAAAAAGGCGCCGCGAGGCGCCTTTTTCCATGCCGCGGAGCAACCCGCTGCAGGAGCAACCGCAGCCGATGCGCGACGGCGCTCCGTTACATCGCAGCCGGCGCGGCCGGTGCCGAGGGCGATGCTGGCGACGGGACGGGCGTTACCTGGCCCGGCACGGCCCGTCCGCGGGAGCCGCTGTGCATCCCGTCGTGCATGCCACCACGCATCTCGCCATGCATCTCGCCATGCCGGCCACCGTGGCCACCGCCCGGCTGCCTCACCGGCAGCGTGACGCCGCGATCCTTCGCGCGCTGCTCGATCTCGGCCCTGCGCGCCGCCATCAGCTCAGGGCGCTGTTCCGGTGTCGCGCTGCGCATCTTCTCGCGGAAGGCGGTCCGCTCTTCCGGCGTGGTCAGCTTGTCCATCGCTGCCCGGCGCGCCTGGCGGTCGGCCTGGCTCGTGGCGTCGTGGCCTTTCCCTGCATGCTGGCCATGGTGCCGGCCGCGATGACCGTGCCTGCCCTGCGATGCCGACGGGGCCGAGACCGACGGATCGTCGGGTGCGCTCGGGAACGGCGAAGTCGCCTGCGCCAGCACGAGCGTCGAGGCCGCAGCCAGTGTGCTTGCGAGGCCCGCTGCCGCCAGCAGTGATCTGAAATCGCGTTTCATGTGTGCTCTCCTGTGGGGTTGGACGCCGGGAGGTTCCCGGATCAGTCCCCGTTCCAGCCGCAGTGGGGTGCGGGCAAGGCCGGGTGTACGGGACCCATTGGAGCACCACGATGTAAGGCAATGATTTCAGGCGGGCCGCGAGGTGTTTCGATTTGTAGGCGCGGGTGAAGGACGGCGGGGCGGCCTCCACCGCCTCCGGCGTGTTCGCGATCGCTGCCTCAGGCCTCGGCGGCCTCGTCGCCAGGCGGTACCGGCACAGTTGCCGGTTCAGCCAGCATCGCTGCGCGCGATGCGGGCGTCTCGAGGCTGATCCGGCCGAGCGCGCCGCTGCGATAGTCGTTGAGCAGCGTGATCGCCGCCTTCTCGCGGTCGGGAATGCCGCCCTTGAGCACGAAGCCGCGCCGTTTCGCGATCGCATCGATCAGGTCGGGGCCGTCCATCCCTGACGGGTCGAACCTGTAGCGCGCCGAGAGCAGCGCCGGGTAGCGCCCGGCCAGCGCCTCGCCGAGGAAGTTGGCGACCTCCTCGTCGATGTAGGCGTTGACGCCGACCGCATGGCTCGCGGCGAGCATCAGCCCGTCCGAGGGATGCTCGATGCGCGGCCAGAGCAGGCCCGGGGTGTCGAACAGCACGAACTGGTCGTTGACGTCGATGCGCTGCTGGCTCTTGGTGATCGCAGGTTCGTCGCCGACGTTGGCCACCTTCCGCTTCGCCAGTGCATTGATCAGCGTCGACTTGCCCACGTTCGGGATGCCCATCACCATCACGCGCAGCGGCTTCAGCGGATTGTCGCGATGCGGGGCGAGTTCCAGCGCCAGGCGCGGGATGCGTGCGACGTCGGAGGCCTTGCGGCAGGTAAGGGCGACCGCGCGCACCTTGTCGCCCTTGGCCGCGCTGTCGACCAGGGCGCGCATCCAGGCAGCGGTCGCCTGCGGGTCGGCGAGGTCGGCCTTGTTCAGCACCTTCAGGCAGGGGCGCTGCCGGTGGCGGCGCAGCGAGTCGATCATCGGGTTGCTGCTCGCGCCGGGCAGGCGCGCGTCGACCACCTCGACCACGATGTCGACCTTTGCCAGCGTCTCCGCGGCTTTCTTGCGGGCGCTGGCCATGTGGCCCGGGAACCATCCGATCGACATTGCTGGGGGTTACCTTCCGTGAGGGTGGCCCGGCGGTGGCCAGGCCTGCATTGCAGGGACCGATGGTAGCTCTGCGGGTACGCCCGGCGCGCCGCCGGCGGCCGGCCGATCTTTGAGTATCATCGATCCCCATCCGATGTCCGCACCCGGTCAACCGGGCGCATGATCCGGGTGCATCATCCAGTGTGGACGGCAATGCATGCCTGTCCAGTATCGGTCAAACGGGGAATGAACACATGAAGTCGCTGGAACTGATGGTCGAACGCATCATCCTCGCCAGCCGCTGGATCCTGGTGGTCTTCCTGCTCGGCCTTGCCGCCGCGCTCGGGGTGTATGCGGTGTCCTTCCTCTACAAGCTGGCCAAGATCGCCGGCGGCATGTTCACGCTGAGCGACAGCGAGATGATCCTGGCCATGCTGGCGCTGGTCGACTCGGCGCTGGTCGCGAGCCTGCTGGTGATGGTGATGATCTCCAGCTACGAGAACTTCGTGAGCCGGTTCGACCAGGGCGGCGACGATGTGTCGTTCCTGGGCAAGCTGAACGTCGGCAGCCTGAAGATCAAGGTTGCCTCGTCCATCGTCGCCATCTCCTCGATCCACCTTCTGCAGATCTTCCTGAACGCCCCACAGTACGATAACGAGAAGATAATGTGGGCGACGATCGTGCACCTCGCGTTCGTGGCCTCGGCGCTGGTCCTCGGCTACCTCGAGCAGATCATGTCGAAGCTGAAGTAGAAGCTTCACCCGAAGGTCCAGAACAGAGGGCGGGTCGTGCCGGCGCAGGCCGGCGGTGCCGCCACGCGATCGAACACCGCGCCCTTCCGTGCGGCGCGGTCCGAACAGAGCCGGCAGGCCATGTCCAAGGAGGACTCCCATGCAACCCCGTTCGTTCCTTTCCGCGGCTGGCGTGCGCTGTGCCGCCTTGCTGATGTCCGCCGCTGCCGCGTTGCCCGTCGCGGCCCAGGGCGAGTTCCCGAACCGCACGATCCGCCTGATCACGCCGGCTGCACCCGGTGGCACCACCGACATCCTGTCGCGGCTGGTGGCGGCCAAGCTCACCGAGACCATGGGCCAGCAGGTGATCGTCGACAACCGCGCGAGCGCCTCGGGCGTGAATGCCGGCGAGATCACCGCGCGCGCGGCGCCGGACGGCTACACGCTGCTGCTGGTCTACCACCAGCACACCATAAACGCGGCGCTCAACGCGAAGCTGCCTTACCACCCGGTGAACGATTTCACGCCGATCAGCCAGCTCACCTCGGCCGGCCTGTTCCTGGTGGTCAACCCGTCCACCCCGGCGAAGACGCCGAAGGAGTTCCTCGACTGGACGCGCAGCCTGAAGGGCAGCATCAACTTCGGCTCGGCCGGGATCGGCAGCGGCGGCCACCTCGCTGGCGAGCTGTACAACCTGATGGCCGGGATCAAGGCGCAGCACATCCCCTACAAGGGCTCCGGTCCGGCGCTGGCCGACCTGGTCGGCGGCCAGTACCACTACAACTTCGCCGGCATGCAGGCGGCCCAGTCGCTGGTGCGTGCGGGCCGGCTGCGTGGCATCGCCGTGTCCAATCCGAAGCGCATTGCCGCGATGGCCGATGTGCCGGCGATGGCCGAGGTGCTGCCGGGCTTCGAACTGGTCGGCTGGTACGGCATCGCCGGCCCGGCGAAGATGCCCAAGCCGCTGGTGTCCCGACTGAACACCGAGCTGCTCAGGTTCCTGGCGATGCCCGACGTGCGCGAGCGCATCCTCGCCGACGGGTCCGAGCCGGTGGGCAACGATCCCGAGACCTTCCGCAAGTACATGCTCGCCGACATGATCAAGTGGGCGAAGCTGGTGAAGGAAAGCGGCGCGAAGCTCTGATGTGGCTGGCGGGCCGCCGTTCGCGGTGGCCCCCTGCGGCTCGCGGTGCCGAACGAGGAACTGCAGCCCGGACGCCATTGCCCGGGCTGCAGCGCTACAGTGGCTCGACCTTGATGCCGCCCTTGCGGATCACGTCGCCCCAGCGCGCGAGGTCCTTCTTCACCAGCGCCGCGACGTCGGCCGGATCGCCCCACTGGAACTCGATCGCCTGGGCGGCGAACTGCTCGCGCAGCGCCGGCGTGTCGACGATCTTCTTCAGCTCGGCGGTCAGGCGGTCGAGGATCGGTTGCGGACTGCCGCGGCGTGCGAGCACGCTGAACCAGGTCGCTGCGTCGTAGCCGGGATAGCCCAGCTCGGCCACCGTCGGCACCTCGGGCATCGCGGTCAGCCGCCGCGCCGAGGAGACTGCCAGCGCCCGCAGCTTGCCTGCCTTGACCTGCGGGATGGCGGTGATCGGCGGGTTGAACAGCACCTGCAGCTGGCCTGACATCAGGTCGGGCAGGGCCGAGGCCCCACCCTTGTACGGCACATGGGTCATGCGCGTGCCGGTGAGCGACATGAACCATTCGGTCGAGATGTGCACCACGCCACCGATGCCGGAGGAGCCGAAGTTGAGCTTGCCCGGGTTCGCGCGTGCAAGGTCGACCAGCTCGCGTACCGACTTTGCCGGTACCTGCGGGTTGACCACGATCATCACCGGCGAGAAGCCGATCAGGCCCACCGGCGAGATGTCCTTCTCCGGGCTGTAGGGCAGCTTCGGATAGAGCAGCGGGTTCAGCACCAGCCCGTTGAAGCCTTCCAGCATCAGCGTGTAGCCGTCGGCACCGGCGCGGCCGAGGATCTCGTAGGCGATGATGGTGTTCGCGCCGGGACGGTTGTCGACCACCATTGCCTGGCCCAGCGCCTCGCCCATGCGCTGCGCGACCGACCGCGCGAGCAGGTCTGTGACGCCGCCGGCGGAGAACGGCACCAGCAGCCGTACCGGCTTGGTCGGCCAGGCCTGCTGCGCCTGGGCAGCAGGCTGCATGAGGGCCAGGGGCAGCGCGAGGGACGCCGCGGCGCAAAGGCCGGCGGCAGGGGCATTCGGTTTCATCGGTTCTCCAGTGGTTCGATCGGCAGCGCCAGCAGGGCGAACGACAGCGCCTTGCCGTGCGTGTCCAGGGCGAGCGAAGTGGTCACGCCGCTGCCCAGCGCCTGTTCGCAGGTGAACTGCAGCGCGCACAGCTTCGGCAGCACGTGGCGGTGCACTTCGCCACGCACGATGTGTTCCAGATGGGTGGCGACCGCTTCGGCGGTCACCCGTTCGACCAGCAGCGGGAAGTCGTCCGCGCGGTAGGCGAACAGGGACAGGATCGAGGTATCGCCCTTGTCGCCGGCGCGGCAATGCGCGAGTTCGTGCAGCAGGCGGGTTCCCGGGCGCAGGGCGTGCGGCATCGCCTTGGCGGGCCGCCCGGTCATCGAACGGTACCTGGCATCGTCGGGCCCACCGTGCCTTGCGCCCCAGGTGCGGCCAGCACCTGGTCCGTCGACAGCCGCACCACGCCGCTGCGCACCGTGTCGCGCGGCATCAGCGTGGAGACGATGCCGATGCGTTCGGTGATGAACTTGCGCGCGCCGCCGCCGGCGGCCGGGCCATTGGTGTAGAGCGCCTCCACCTCCAGCCCGACGCGCTCGGCCAGTGCCCGCGTGCCGCCGCTGGCTGCCGCGCGCAGCCGTACCTCCCAGGGATCGCTGCGGTGCCCGAAGTCGGAGCCGTGGATCGCGTCGACGCCGATCAGGTCGATGCGCAGGTCCGGCAGGTCATGGTGCAGCCGCTCGTACAGCACGGCGCCGGCCAGCTCGGCCCGGGCGCGCGCGTTCGAGCCGGCATAAGAGATCTCGCCTTCGCCGATGAAGCCGGCGCGGTAACCGACGCTCACCTTCAGCGTGCCAGTGCGCGACAGGCCGTCGGCGTTCTCGACGCGGATGCGGTCCTCGCCGAGGTCGATGAGGTCGACGGTGCTGAAGTCGGCGACCACGTCGGGGGTGATGTAGGCGGTCGGGTCGGTCACCTCGTACAGCAGCTGTTCCTTCACGGTGCGCAGGGTGATCATGCCGCCGGTGCCGGGCACCTTGCCCAGCGTGCCATTGCCGTCGGCACCGACGTCGCAGAACGGAAAGCCGAGGTGCGCGAGGTCGCGCACGTCTTTCAGGCCGGGGTCGGCGAAGTAGCCGCCGGTCAGTTGTCCCGCGCACTCGAGCAGGTGGCCGATCACCGTGCCGCGGGCTAGCAGCGTCGGTTCGTCGAGCGGCCATCCGAAGGCATGGATCATCGGTGCCAGGAACAGCGACGGGTCGGCGACCCGGCCGGTGATGATGACGTCGGCACCGGTGGCGATCGCCGGCAGGATGGCATCGACGCCCAGATAGGCATTGGCGGAGATCGGCGGCCCGAATTCGCGCACTGGCTGCCCGGTCTCGAGCGTCGGCGTGTCCCGGTCGAGCCGGTCGAGCACGTCGTCACCGGTGACCACCGCCACCTTCAGCGACAGCCCGAGCTCGGCTGCGATCTCGACCACCTTGCGGCCGGCGCCAATCGGGTTGGCTGCGCCCAGGTTGCTGATCAGCCGGCAGCGGCCGCGCTTGAGCAGCGGCAGCAGCGCGGTCATGCGCGCACGCAGCAGCGGGTCGTAGCCCTGGTCGGGATCGGCCAGCCGGCGCAGCTGCGCGGTGGCGACGGTGCGTTCGGCCAGGCATTCGAGCACCAGCCAGTCGAGCCGGCCCTGCGCGGCGAGCATCACGGCAGGGTCGATCCTGTCGCCCTGGAAACCCGCGCCGCAGCCGATGCGGATCGTCTTATGGCGAGGCATGGGCAGGCATCGATCGCATGGGCCGGATTGTCGGTGGCACCCGGTCCGCAGTCAATCGAGCAGCCTGGGGACGGCGCCGAGCCATCGCTGTGGGACAATCGGGCATGCATGTCGTTGTCCTCGGGGCGGGTGTGATCGGCATTGCCACCGCCTCGCGCCCGTGGCGCGACGGGCACCGGCTCACGCTCGTCGAGCGCAACGAGGGTGTGCCGCTCGAGGCCGGCCATGCCGATGGCGGACGGCGTCCGGGCGGCCCTGTCGCGCAGCTCGCGAGACCGGGGGACTTCGCCGCCGGCCGGAGGCCCGCCCTCCTGCCGGATGGTTTCCGGTTCGATACTTCCCGATGAAAGACACATGAACGCCCGTCTCGCACCGCTGATGCAACTCTGGCCCTTCGTGCGGCCCTACCGCAAGCGCGTGGCGATCGCCCTCTGCGCCCTGCTGGTCGCCGCCGGTTCGATGCTGGCCATCCCGGCCGCCTTCCAGCGGCTGATCGACCATGGCTTCTCGGCCGAAAACACCGGCGGCATCACCGGCTACTTCGTCGCGCTGTTCGTGGTGGCGGTGGTGCTCGCCACCGCGACCGGCATCCGCTTCTACCTGATGAGCTGGCTCGGCGAGCGGGTCAGCGCAGACCTGCGCAATGCGGTCTACTCGAACGTGATGCGCCTGTCGCCGCGCTTCTTCGAGACCATGCGCAGCGGCGAGATCCTGTCCCGCCTCACCGCCGACACCACTGCAGTGCAGAGCGCGGTCGGCACCAGTTTCTCGATGGGCCTGCGCAACGGCCTGCTGCTGCTCGGGGGGCTGGGCATGCTGGTGATCACCAGCCCGCGGCTGGCGAGCTACATCCTGGTGCTGATGATCGCGGTGGTGCTGCCGCTGGTGGTGTTCGGCCGGCGCGTGCGCAAGCTGTCCCGGATGAGCCAGGAGAAGCTGGCCGAGGCGTCGGCGCTGGCCGGCGAGACGCTCGGCGCGGTGACCACGGTGCAGGCCTTCGCCCAGGAAGCGCGCGAGTCGCGCCGCTTCGGCACAGCGATCGAACAGTCGTTCTCGGCCGCGTTGCAGCGGGCGAAGGCGACGGCATCGCTGCTGCTCGCCGTGATCGTCATGGTGTTCGGCTCGATCGTCGTCGTACTGTGGCTCGGAGCCCAGGACGTGCTGGCCGGCAGCATGACCGCCGGCCAGCTCGCGGCATTCGTGCTTTATGCCGTGGTCGCCGCCGGCTCGGTGAGTGCGCTGGCCGAAGTCTGGGGTGAACTGAACCGCGCATCTGGCGCGGTCGAGCGGCTGCTCGAACTGATGAACGCGAAGTCGGAGATCACCGCACCCGCCTTGCCCTCGGCCGCGCCGCTCGACCGCGGTGCGGTGCGTTTCGAGCATGTCGGTTTTCGCTATCCGTCGCGGCCGGACGTCGATGCCATCGCCGATGTGACGCTCGACATCGTTCCCGGCGAGACGCTGGCGATCGTCGGTCCGTCCGGCGCAGGCAAGACCACCTTGTTCCAGCTGCTGATGCGTTTCTACGACGTCACCAGCGGACGCATCCTGATCGACGGCGTCGACATCCGCGCGATCGACCTGCAGCGGCTGCGCACGCTGCTCGGCGTGGTCGCGCAGGACAGCGTCGTGTTCGCGGCATCGGTGCGCGACAACATCCGCTACGGCGTGCCTGATGCGACCGAGAGCGAAGTGCGATCGGCGGCACGGATGGCGGCGGTCGAGGAGTTCGTCGCCCGCCTGCCGGACGGCTACGACACCCAGCTCGGCGAGCGCGGCGTGCGCCTGTCCGGCGGAAAGCGCCAGCGCATCGCGATCGCGCGCGCGCTGCTGAAGGACCCGCCGATCCTGCTGCTGGACGAAGCGACCAGCGCGCTCGATTCCGAGAGCGAAGCCTTCGTGAAGGCGGCGATCGACCGCGCTGCGCAGGACCGTACGGTGCTGGTCATCGCGCACCGGCTGTCGACGGTGCAGAGCGCCGACCGCACTGTCGTTATCGACCAGGGTCGCATCCAGGCGATCGGGACGCATGCGGAACTGATGGCGAGCAGCCCGCTCTATGCGCGTCTGGCGGCGTTGCAGTTCGGGAACGGATAGGGTGGTTTGGTCATGCCCGGGCATTCGCGAATGGCATGAAGGGTCGAGGCTGGGCTGAAGGCAGGGGTTCGTTGTGACGTCAGGGTCACTCGTGATGCAAAAGACAAGACCTGACCCCGCGCTCACTCTCTAGCGCGGCACCACCGCCCACTCCGGCAGCGGCCACCCCAGCAGCTCGGCCAGCCTGCATACCACCCAGCCGGCTTCCTCGGCCCGCACCACCGAGCCTTCGGCGATCAGCCCGCGATGGATGCGCTCCAGCACCATCTCCTCCGGCACTCCGAGATCCAGCTTGCGCTGGGTGGCATGCTCGGTGAGCATCTGCGCCATGTCCTCGCACAGTTCGTAGCGCTCGGCGATCACCGCGCGTGGTTCGCTCGGCTTGATCGATCCCTTCGGGATGAACAGGTCGATGAACGGACGGGGGATGGCGATCTGGTTTTCGTCCGACATTCAGTCCGCCTTTGCCCCCGACAGCTTCACCAGCTTCGCGTACTTCTCGAGTTCGCGCAGGAAGAAGCGCTGGAACTCGGCGGGTCCGAGGGCAAGCGGTTCCAGGCCGTCTCGCTCGAAGGCGGCGCGCATCTCCGGCGTCTGCATCGCCCTCAGCGTCTCGGCGTTCAGCCGGTCGATGATCGCCTGCGGCATGCCGGCGGCGACGAACATGCCGAACCAGTTGTCGGTGTCGAAGCCTGGCAGGATGCTGTCGAGCGTCGGCAACTGCGGCAGCAGGGCGGTCGGCTTCACGGTGGTGACCGCCAGTGCGCGCAGCCGCCCGGTCTTCAGGTGCGGCAATGCGACCACGGTGGCGAAGAAGCTCATGTCGACTTCCCCGCCGACCAGCGCACCGACGACAGAACCGGCGCCCTTGTACGGCACATGCGTCACTTCGGCGCCGGTGAGCGAGGCGAACAGCACCCCGGCGAGATGGCTGGTGGTACCCATGCCGTTGGAGCCGAAGTTGAGCCCGCCCTTGCGCTTCTTGAGCAGCGCGACGAGTTCCTTCACGTTGCGTGCCGGTACGGAAGGATGCACCACCAGCAGTTGCGGCGAAGAGACCACGCCGGTCACCGGCACGATGTCCTTCAGCGGGTTGTAGCCCAGCTTCGTGTAGAGGCTGGGGTTCACCGCCAGCGCAGCCGACGAGAACAGCAGCGTGCTGCCGTCGGCGGGTGCCTTGGCCACCAGCTCGGCGCCGATGTTGCCGCCGGCGCCGGCGCGGTTGTCGACGCTGAACGGCTGTCCCATCGATTCGCCGTACTTGACTGCCAGCAGGCGGGCGACGATGTCGGTCACGCCGCCGGGGGCGAACGGCACCACGATGCGTACCGGTCGGGTCGGCCAGGCCTGTGCGAGGGCCGTGGCCGGCAGCAGTGCGGCCAGGGTGAGCAGTGCGAGTCGCTTCATCAGTCGAGCCTTATCTTCGCTGCGTCGATCACCTTCGCCCAGCGGGCGACCTCGGCCTCCATGAACGCGCGGAATTCCGCCGGCGTGTTGCCGGAGGGCTCGACGCCGAGCTCAGCCAGCCGGGTGCGAACGTCCGGGATACGCACGATCGTCGCGACCTCGGAGGACAGTCGATCCACGAGTGCCTTCGGCGTGCCGCCAGGCGCGAGCAGTCCGGCCCACGACCCCGACACGAAACCCGGGATGCCGGCCTCGGCGATGGTCGGGATGTCGGAAGCGGTCGGCCAGCGCGCCGCGCTGGACAGGCCCAGCGCACGGATCTTGCCGGCGCGCACCTGCGGGATCATCGCCGACAGGGTGTCGAACATCACCTGGATGTGGCCGCCCATCAGATCGGCCAGCGCCGGCGTGGTGCCCTTGTAGGGCACGTGGGTCATCGTCAGCCCCTGCTGCTGGGCGAGCAGTTCCATGGTCAGGTGTGCCGCCGCGCCGATGCCGCTGGATCCGAACGAGATCGCGCCCGGCTTCGTGCGCGCGAACGCCAGCAGTTCCTTCAGGTCCTTTGCCGGCAGGCTGTTGCTGGTCACCAGCACGAGCGGTGCGACGCCGACCAGCGAGACCGGCTCGAAGCTCTTCACTGCATGGTAGGGCAGCTTCGCATACAGCGACTGGCTGGCTGCATGGCCGGCGATCACCATGCCGGTGGTGTAGCCGTCGGGGGCTGCCTTGGACAGCGCCTCGGCGCCGATGATGCCGTTGGCGCCGGGGCGGTTGTCGATCAGCACCGGCTGGCCCAGCGCCTTCGACAGCTGTTCGCCGACGGTGCGCGCCATCAGGTCGGTGAAGCCACCGGGCGTGAACGGCACGATGATGCGCAGCGGCCGGGACGGGAAGGATGGCTGGGCCACTGCCAGGCCGGGCAGCGCGGACAATGTCAGGGACAGCGCGGCAGGCGCCGCCGCGGCCAGCATCGCAGTGACGGCGGCCGGCCACGCGGCCACCCGCGCCGGGTACAGCGCAACCTTCGCGGTCGCGGCAGATCCTTGCATCGCATGCTCCTCCTGGGTTGCCGGTACGCAGGTGCCCGATGCTCTTCGACATCGACCGGGAAGGCCCTGCGCTGACGGCAGCTTACCGCATCAGAAGACCGCACCTACCTGCCATGGGACGAACTCGTTTTCGCCGTAGCCGAGCGCCTCGCTGCAGGTGCGCTCGCCCGAGGCTACCGCCAGCATGCGGGCGAAGATCCGTTCGCCGCATTCGGCGAGCGTCTCGTCGCCATCGAGCACGGTGCCGCAGTTGAAATCCATGTCCTCGGACTGTCCGCGGAAGAGCTCCGACGTGGCTGCCAGCTTCAGGCAGGGTACCGGCTTGCAGCCGAAGGGCGAGCCGCGCCCGGTGGTGAAGCAGATCAGGTTGGCGCCACCGGCGATCTGCCCGGTGGCCGCGCACGGATCGAAGCCGGGCGAGTCCATGAAGACCAGGCCGCGTTCGGTGACCGGTTCGGCGTACCGGTATACCGCGCGCAGGCTGGTGGTGCCGCCCTTGAGGAGGGCACCCAGCGACTGTTCCACCCGGCTCACGAGGCCGCGTGCCTCGATCCCCGGCGGGCTGGGCGTCGCGTTGCCGCCCGGGTCGCTGCCCGCATAGTGGTGCCACCAGTCGATCCGCGCGAGCAGCGCATCGGCGACCCCCGGTGTCTCGGCGCGGCGGGCCAGCAGGTGCTCTGCACCGAACAACTCCGGCGTCTCGCCCAGGATGGCGGTGCCGCCGTTGCGCACCAGCAGGTCTGCCGCATGTCCGAGCGCAGGATTCGCGGTCAGTGCACAGAACGCATCCGACCCGCCGCACTTGAGCCCGACGATCAGGTTGCCCGCATCGACCGGCGAGCGCTTGACGTCGCCGACCGCGGCCAGCATCGCAGCCACTTCGGCGATGCCGCGGCGGATGGTCGACCGCGATCCACCTTCTTCCTGCACGGTGATCGTGCGCAGCCGCCCGCCAGCGACGGCCATCGGGTACTCGGCCAGCAACTGCCGCATCTGCACGGTCTCGCCGCCCTGGCCGATCAGCACCAGGCCGCCGAAGTTGGGATGGCGCGAGAAGCCTGAAAGGGTCCTTTGCAGCAACTGGAAGCCGGCGCTTTCGACATCCATCCCGCAGCCGGTGCCGTGCGTGAGCGCGATCACGCCATCGATCGTGGCCGGCAGCCAGCCAGGCCCGTGGTTGAAATGATCGGCGATCCGGCGGGCGACGGTCGCGGAGCCGTTCACCGTCGGGATGAGGCCGATGAAGTTGCGCGTGCCGACCCGCCCATCTTCGCGCACGATGCCGCGGAATACCGCCCGCCGCTCGGCCGGCACCGGCTCCAGGGCAAGCCGGTCGCTGCAGTGCCCGAGAGGATCGGCAGCGCGGACCATTGTCGGCTCGGCCCGCAGGTTATGCGCATGCACGTGCTCGCCGGGACGGATGTCGTGCATCGCGCGGCCGATGGCGGTGGCCTGCTTGATCACCGCGCTGCCGGCTGCGATGTCGCACAGGGCGACCTTGTGCCCGCGCGGAACCTGCTGCACGCAGGCCGGGCCGTGCTCGATCGAAGCGTGGCCGGGTTCGAGGTCGTTGCGCGCGACCGCAACGTTGTCTTCCGGGCACATCTTCACCGCTCCCGGGCCGATCTGCTGCGAATCCAAAGGCATGACCCCTCCTGTGCGCAGGCCACGGAAGCGATCGCAGGCACGACGATGGCCGCGCCATCGATACGGATGCCCCGCTTCCCCGGGCCGGCGGATCGTCGTCCGCGCAGATACGCGGACGATGCTGTGTGAACCTGCCGGCGGTCTGTTCGGGCCATTGCCGGGTCATTGCCGGGTCATTACCCATTGCCACCATCGCACGACGGTCAGTCTAGCACCTGCCCGGGCATGCTCGACCTGCATGAGCGGGACTCACGCATCGGCCGCCGCTGCCGGTGCGTGTGCTAGCATCGAATGGAAGAGAGCGATTACCCAGTGAACCGCGGCCCGCAACGACAGCGCGACGACCGGCCCCCCAGGCGGATGCTCGCCAATGACTCCCGGCTGGCTGCGCGCCAGGCGATGCGGCCATTGTCGTTCCGCGTGCTGCGGCGCCTCGAGGCGGGTGCCTTCACCTCGGGCACGCTGCTGGCGATGGAACTGTCGGTGTCGCGTTCGACGATCTGGACGGCGGTGCGCGACATCGAGCGCTCTGGTGTCGCCGTCGTGCACGGGCTGGGTCGTGGCTACCGGCTGGTCGAGCCGATGGATTTCATCGACGCCGCACGCGTGCAGTCGATGCTCGGACAACAGGCGCGTGGCCTCGCCCTGACGGTACTCGATCATTGCGAGTCGACGAATACCACGCTCGCCCGGCAGGCCGAGTCCGGCGCACCGCACGGTACGGTACTGCTCGCAGAATGGCAGACCGCCGGCCGCGGCCGCTTCGATCGGCGCTGGTCGAGTGCACCGGGTGCAGGCCTCACCTTCTCTCTGCTCTGGCGCTTCGACAAGGGATCGCACCTCGCGGGGCTCAGCCTGGTGGTCGGCCTTGCCATCGCCGACGCGCTG
>CAIQON010000159.1 GCA_903873475.1 uncultured bacterium | reverse complement strand
CGCTCGATGCCGACCCCACCCACGCCGAATCCTTGAACAACCTCGGCAACGTGGACCTGCTCGAGCACAGCTTCGGGGACGCGGCCGAGGATTTCCGGCGTGCGCTGGAGATCGCGCCGTCGTTCGTCGAGGCGTTCAACGGTAGCGGCCTGGCGGCGCAGGAACTCGGGCGCGCGCGCGACGCCGGCGCGGCCTTCCGGCGCGCGATCGAACTGCGCCCGGGATTCGTGGAGGCGCATGCGAACCTGGCGATGACCTGCGTGCAACTCGGCGATACCGCTACGGCACGGGATACCTTCCTGCATGCAGCGACGCTGGCGGACGACGCCATGCTGCGCCTGCGCGCGGCGGTACTGCTGTCTCCGATCATGGGCACGAAGGCCTCGATCGAGGCCGACCGCCAGCGCATCCACGCCGACATGCAGTCGCTGGCTTCTGCGCCCCGGCATGCGACCGAGGCCCAGTTGATGAAGTACCTCGATCCGCCGTTCTATTTTGCCTACCGGGGGTGGAACAATCGCGAGACGCTGTCCGACCTGGCTGCCCTCTACCTGAAGATGGCGCCCGAGCTCGGCTGCGAAGCGCCGCATGTCAGGGGGCCCCGCACCCGCGCTCGCGTGCGGGTCGGATTCGTGTCGCAGTATTTCTTCCGGCATTCGGTCGGCATGTCGTTCATGCAGCTGATCGCCGGTCTGGCGGCCGATCCGAGGCTGGAGATCGTCGGCATCTCGCTCGGGCACAAGGACGACGACGTGACGACGAGCATCCGCTCGAACTGCGCCGGATGGATCTCGCCGCGCGGCAACCTGTCATCGATACGCGCGGCGATCGCCGCGCTGGAACTGGACGTACTGTTCTACACCGACATCGGCATGGATCGGGTCACCTATCCGCTATCGCTGTCGCGCCTCGCCCGGGTGCAGTGCCTCAGCGGCGGCCATCCCGAGACCAGCGGCAGCCCGAACATCGATTACCTGCTGTCCAGCCGCTGGCTGGAGACGCCAGCCGCGCAGGCCTTCTACAACGAGGAACTGGTGCTGCTCGACGCCTTCAACAGCGTGCTCAGCCCGCCGGCCGTCGTGCCCGACCTCGCGAGCCGGGCCCAGCTCGGGCTCGCCGGCGAGCATGTGTACCTGTGTCCGGTGAAGCTGCACAAGCTGCACCCCGACTTCGACGCGGCGCTGGCGGCCCTGATCGAGCGCGACCCGAAGGCCTGCGTGGTGCTGTTCGCGGACGAGCGGCAGGCACACTGGCGTGCGCTGACCGAGGTGCGCCAGCGCGAGACCATGGGTGCCGCCGCAGGCCGGGTACGGTTCGAGCCCTGGGCGGATGCGCGGACCTTCCAGTCCTGGCTGCAGGCAGCCGATGCGGTCCTCGACTGCTGGCCATTCGGCATGGGTACGACCGCCATCAGCGCGCTGGGGCAGGGGATCCCGGTGCTGACCCTGCCGTCCGAACGCCTGTCGGGGCGCGGTACGCAGGGGTTGCTGCGCATGATGGACATCGACTGGCTGGTCGCCACCAGCGTCGACGATTTCGTCTCGCGCGCGCTGACGCTGGCTGCGGAACCGTCGCTTCGGCAGCAGCTTGCTCAAGATTTGCGGGCCCGGTCCGATCTTCTGTTCAGACAGACGGACTGCGCAGTGGAAATGGCCGGATTCCTGGTCGAAAGCGTGGCCCGACAGGAGGCAGCAGCATGAATCCGATTCCGGTGCTCAAGCCCGACATGCCGTCGGTGGACGACCTGCTGCCCTACCTGCGGCGCATCGACGAGTCCCGGCAGTATGCGAATTTCGGGCCTCTGTGCCTGGAGCTCGAAAGACGGCTAGCGGCCAACTGTTCGGCACTGAGCGAGCAGCCGGTGGTCCTGACCACCGTCGCCAACTGCACCGTCGGCCTGCAGCTCGCGCTGATGGCCAGCGTCGATCGCCCGCGGGTTAAGGTACTGGTGCCTTCGCTGACGTTTCCCGGCACGGTATCGGGCATCCTGCAGGCCGGGTTCGAGCCGGTGCTCGCCGACGTCGATCCGACGCGCTGGGTGCTGACGCCCGAGATCGCGCGCGCCGCGATGAACCGGGTGCGCGGCATCCGGGCGATCATGCCGGTGGCCGCGTTCGGCGGTGCGCTCGATGCCGAGGCCTGGGACCAGCTGACCGAGGAGACCGGCGTGCCGGTGGTGATCGATGCGGCAGGAGCCTTCGGCAACCAGCCCATCGGCCGCCATACCGTGGTCGCCTACAGCATGCATGCGACCAAGGCACTGGGTGCCGGGGAGGGCGGTTTCGTGGTCGCGCGCGATGCCGACGTCGTCGCGCGGGTACGGCGCCTGTCCAACTTCGGCTACATGTCGGCGGGCGGCCTGATCTCGGATATCGGGGTCAATGGCAAGATGAGCGAGTATGCGGCCGCCGTCGGCCTGGCTGCCCTCGATCGCTGGCCTGAGGTGAGCGCGGCGCGGCGCCGGCTGATGACGACCTATCGGCAGGCGCTGACGGACACCTGCCCCGAGATCGTTCTGCAGGAGCGTCCGGCCGGCGGTGTCTACTCGCTGGGCGTGGTGCGCCTGCCCGACCGGTTGCGCGCTGAAACGGTGGCGGAGTTTCTCGCCTCGCGCGGCATCGGCTCGCGCCGCTGGTACTGCCCGGGCATCTATGCCCATCCTGCGTTCCTGTCGCTCACCCAGGCCGACGACCATGTGGTCGTCAAGCACCTGGACCAGCACCTGCTCGGGTTGCCGTTCCATCTCCAGATGAGCCCGGCCGACATCGAGCGGGTGACCGGTGCGCTGCAGGCCATCCTCGCGCTGGGAGGCCGTGGCCGTACCGGCGTCGCCAAGGCGACGCGCAGCACCCGCCCGCGCGGCGCGCACCTGCGCGCGGTGGGCTAGCCATGGCATCACGCAGGCCGCTCGTGGTGTTCGGTGCCGGCCAGATCGCGGAAGTGGCATGGCACTGCTTCGCGCACGATTCGGACTACGAGGTGGTCGGCTTCACGGTCGACCCGGAGTATGTCGCTGCCGACACCCTGCTCGGCCTGCCGGTGCTGCCGTATGCGCAGGCGATGGCGCGCTGGCCGGCCGCGAGCCATGCGATGTTCGTCGCGATCGCCTATGGCCGGCTGAACCAGGCGCGCGCCGGCACGGTGGCAAGGGTGCAGGCCGACGGCTACCGCTGCGCGAACTACATCAGCTCGCGTGCGCTGGTCTCCGGGTCGGTGGTGCCCGACAGCAATACCTTCGTGATGGAACTGAACAACCTGCAGCCGTTCTCGCGCCTCGGGCGCGACGTGTGGCTGTGGGCGGGCAACCACATCGGACACCACTCGACGGTCGGTGACCACTGCTTCCTCGCCTCGCATGTGGTCGTGTCGGGATCGGTCGAGATCGGCGAGTCGAGCTTCATCGGCGTCAACGCGACGATCCGTGACAACGTCCGCATCGGCGCACGCAACGTGATCGGCGCCGGCGTGGTGATCCTCGCCGATACGAAGGACGCCGAGGTGTACATCGGCCCGAAGACCGAAGCCTCGCGCGTACCCAGCCACCGGCTGCGCGGCATCTGAGTGGAACGACCCTGGATACCCTGATGCCATCCCCGATCACGCTCGCGCCGGACCGCCCTGTTGCAGCCGAGGCCACGGCCACCGGCTGGCACTGGCGCAAGCTCGGGCAGGTATTCGACCCGCGTGCCCATCCCGAGTGGGCCGGCAGCCATGCCCAGGTGCCCACGGTGCTCGTGATGGCCGATCGCCTGCGCGTCTACTACGCCGGCCGCGGTGCCGACGGCCGCAGCTTCCCGACCTTCATCGATGTCGACCGCGACGATCCGACGCGCCTGCTCGGCTGCCACCGCTCGCCGGTGCTCGGGCTCGGGGCGCCAGGCACCTTCGACGACGAGGGTGTGATGCCGGCGTGGGTGCATCAGCGGGATGGCCGGGTGTGGATGTACTACAGCGGCTGGAACCGGCGGCTGACCGTGCCGTACCACAATGCGACCGGGCTCGCGGTCAGTGACGATGATGGGCTTACCTTCCGGCGCGCCTACGAAGGCCCGGTGCTCGACCGTACGCCGGAAGAGCCGTATCTGGCGGTCACCCCCTGGATCGAATGCGAGCCGTCGGGGCAGGATTCCGAGGCACAGGCAGCCCGCAGCGCGCGCTGGCAGGCGTGGTACATCTCCGGCGAACGCTGGGTGGAAGTCGATGGCCGCTACGAGCCGGTGTACGTGATCCGGCACGCGCGCTCCGACGATGGCGTGCACTGGCAGCGCAGGGCGGTGACCTGCGTCGAGCAGGCCCATCCGCTGGAGGCGTTCTCGCATCCGACCGTGCTGCGCGAGGGCGGGCGCTACCACCTCTGGTACTGCCATCGGCACAGCCTCGACTACCGGGATGGCAGCGGCGCCTACCGGATCGGCTACGCATGGTCCGACGACGGCGAACGCTTCGTGCGCAGCGATGCGCAGTCGGGCATCGCGCCCTCGGCCGACGGCTGGGACTCGACCATGACCTGCTACCCGTCGGTGGTACGCGTCGGCACGCGCGCCTACCTTTTCTACAACGGCAACGGCTTCGGGCAGAGCGGCATCGGCGTCGCGATCCTCGAAGGCGGGCTGCCCGGCCGGCCCGGTGCCGCCACCGGGCCGACAGCGGAAGGCTGAACCAGATGACGCTCCACGGAAGCACGCGCACCAGCAGCGAAGGCACCTCGGCGGACGAGCAGCAGCTCGGCCAGCGCCAGCAACTCGAACGGATGTTCCGGGAGTCGCCGCTGCCGCCCGAGCACCTGATGTTCAACCT
>CAIQON010000158.1 GCA_903873475.1 uncultured bacterium | reverse complement strand
CTCTCAGCCGACTACTTCAATATCCGGAACAGGTTGTGATGCGAGTCCGTGAACGTCGGCAGCTCCTTGCGGTCCGCGATCTGCTCGGCGTCCCTCAGCCGCGCATGGGCCAGCAGCGCCTTGTTCTTCGTGACGATCACCTGGTCGGTCGATGAATTCCAGTAGCTCGCGCCACCCGCGTTGGCCGGGCTGTCGGACACCAGCACCGCCTCCATGCCGAACTCGGTAGCCAGCCGCTTGATGACTGGCATCAGGTCGATGTACCGGTTGGTCTCCTGGAACATGATTACGCCGTCCGGGTCCAGGTGTTTGACGTACAGCGCCATCGCTTCGCGGGTGATCAGGTGCATCGGGATCGAGTCGCCCGAGAAGGCGTCGATGCCCAGCACATGGTAGCGACGCGGTGCCTCGCGCTCGAGCGACAGGCGCCCGTCTCCGATGATCACCGAGGTCTTCGCCGGCGTGTCCCTGAGGAAGCTGAACTCGCGCTTCTCGATCTCGATCACCTTCGGGCTGATCTCGTAGAACACGATGTCGTCGCCCTGGCGGCCGTACGCGGCCACCACGCCGGCGCCCAGGCCGATCACCCCGATGCGGCGGGGGCCGGGCGCGATCTCGTTGATTGCCGCGAACATCCGTCCGTAACCGGAGGTGGCGCTGAAGTAGTCGCTCGGCACGCCCTTGTATTTCTCGCCCAGCAGTTGCCCACCGTGGATGATGCTGCCGTGGAGCATCGCCCGGTAGGTGGTGCCGTCGTACTCGCGGTCGCGGATGCGCACCACGCCATAGAAGTCGCGCTCCATCACGCGCATGTCGTCGGCGTACTCCTGCGCGCCCTTGGTCGCATACCAGGAGGTGGCGAACACAACCGCGATGCCGATCAGCAACTGCTTGCCCTCGAGCTGCAGCATCAGCAGCAGCGCCAGCGCGACCAGCGAGATGTTCAGCTCGAAATAGCCGTTCAGCGTGAGCGGGGCGACGATCGCGATCAGCACCGCGCCGAGCGCACCGCCGACCGACATCATCAGGTAGAAGCGGGTCAGGTGGCGCGGATCGGGCTTGTGGCGGGCCAGTTCACCGTGGCAGAACATGCAGGCGACGAACAGGCCGGCGAGGTACAGGGGTGCGGCGACCGACAGCGACAGCGACGGGATCTTCCACGCCATCAGCGGCAGGCCGGGGATCAGCAGGCCGATGTAGAGCCAGCGCACGTACCAGCGCGGATGGTCGAAGCACAGGATGAAGGTGATCAGGTACAGCGACAGCGGCACCACCCACATGAACGGCACGCTGGCGATGTTCTGGGTGATGTGGTTGCTGATCGCCAGCAGCATCACCGAGCCCATCGCCGACAACGAGAGCCACTGGATCTGGGTGCCGATCGACGGCTTGCTCGAGGCGGCCTCGCTCTGTTCGGCGGCGGTCTGCGCCGGCATCGGGTTGTCGCGCGCGGCCTTGATCGAGATCCAGCCGGTGGTTGCGCAGACCACGACGAAGCCGGCGTAGATCACCGACCAGCCCCAGCCCAGCGCGTTCAGGTTCAGCCAGGGCTCGAACAGCACCGGGAAACCGAGCAGCGCCAGCAGCGAGGCGAAGTTCGACAGCGCGAACAGGCGGTACGGCACGCCGGTGCGGAAGCGCTGCCAGTACCAGGTCTGCAGCAGCGGCGTCGTCGTCGAGAGCAGGAAGTAGGGCAGGCCGATGGTCAGCGTCAGCAGCAGCAGGATGCGCAGGATCGGCTCTTCGTCGCCGACCGGCTTCCAGGCTTCGGACGCCAGGATCGGCAGCGTGACGATCGACAGCACCATCAGCCCGATGTGCAGCCAGGTCTGCCGCTTCTGGCCGAGTCGGGTGGTCAGGTCGGCGTAGGCGTAGCCGGCGAGCAGGGTGCTCTGGAAGAACACCAGGCAGGTGGTCCAGACCGCCGCCGATCCACCGAACCAGGGCAGGATCTGCTTGGCGATGATCGGCTGCACCAGGAACAGCAGGAAGGCCGACAGGAAGATGGTGCCGGCGTAAGGGAGGATCGCTGACGTCGACAGCGTCGGCGTGGGCTGGACAGGCTGGGCGGGTGCGGACATCGGCGGCTCGGTTGTGGCGCGGCAACGCCGCAGGGGGCACGGCAAAGCCGCGGATTATCCGCGAAACGCGGGCGCCCGCATATCGTTGACCGGGGTAGGCAATCCCCCGCCCCTCGAGTATCAGCGCGCGGAGGCGGAGAGGCGGGGTGCCGCGCCGGTACTCCAGTGCGGTCACTGGATCCGGTAGGCCATCCCGGCGGGCTGGCCCGGCAACCGCATCTCGAACTCGCCGGAGCCGATGTCCCACACCTCGAAGCATTCGTTCATCGATACTG